>CAJCJG010000288.1 GCA_903970625.1 Solirubrobacterales bacterium 70-9
TCGTGGTAAAAATGCTCGTAAAAACGACCAACCTGACACAGCTCGATGTACTTGATCGCGTCTTCGGGCTTGGCGAACTGCGCCGCCGGAATTCCGGCGCCAACTAGATAAGCGACCACGGCGGCGCCCCGGTCGCCCGAGAGATCGAAATTGTGCTTGGCCACGCCATCCTTGCTGGCATAGCCGGTGACGGTGATCTTCGCGGTGGACTTCGCCGCCAGCACGGCTTTCGCGTAGGCGTCCAGCGAGGCCTTGTCGGCGGCCGTCAGCGTGGACGAATCGAGGTCGAAGAAGATGTCCACGTCGGTCGGCGCCAGCGCGCCGGTTGCCGGCGGCGCGCTGGCGATGGCAGCGCCGTCGCCGCCCCCGTCTCCACCATCGTCGGTAATGCCGTCGCGCAGCGCGTCCGGATTGAAATTGCAGAAGCCGGCAGCCCAGGTCAGGTGCCGGTCGGTCAGGTCCATCATGTTTGCCGCGCCCAGGAATGCGAGCCAAGAATCGCCGGGACGCTAATCGGTGCGCCGGACTGCCAGCAACGATTTTATCCGTTTTGTCGCGTACTGTTACCCAGCGTGCAGCCCCGGCAGATACCGGTCCAGCCCGACATCCTGCCCGGCCAGCCGATGGGTGGCGGCCAGCAGATACGGGATCGCCGGCGCATTGCGCACTGCGGCGGCGGCGAAATCGACGTGGAAGGCTTCCATCACCTCCGCCAGTTCGCCTGCGAACGCCGCCTCGTCCAATGTCGTCAGCTTGCCGCCCCGCAGCACCACACGGCCATCGACGATGACGGTCTGCACCGCCCGCCCCGTCTCGCTGAACACCAGTTGGCGGGCGACGCTGTTGAGCGGCAGGAACGCGATGTCGGTCAGATCGACCAGCACCAGGTCCGCGCGCATGCCCGGCACGATGGCGCCGACCACATTTTCCAGCTTCAGCGCGTAGGCGCCGCCCAGGGTCGCGGCGGCGATGGCGTCGGCGGCGTGCAGCCCCACCGGGTCCGGGTCGGTCCCGCTGGCGAGCAGACAGAACATCTTCATCGCCTGGAACATGCTCTGGCAGTCGCTGCACGAGCAATTGTCGCAACCCAGCGCCAGATTGACGCCGGCCGCCTTCAGCCGTCGGATCGGCGCGATGCCGTTTTTGAGTTTCAGGTTGCTGATCGGGTTGTGCGCCACGCCCGCGCCGCGCTCGGCCAGAATGTCGATCTCGTCCGGCAGCAGCCAGACGCCATGGGCAATCGTCGTGCGGCCGTGCAGCAGGCCAACCTCGTCCATGTAGCGGATCATCGAGCCGCCCTGCTCGCCGTAGATTTCCCGCGCTTTGGCGGTTTGGGCCTTGCTCTCGTACACATGCGTGGTCAGCGGCAGGCGATGCCGCGCGGCCAGATCGGCCACCCCCTCCAGAAGCTGCCGGGAAGCGCGCTGCGGCCCGGAGGCGCTGAGCGCCCAGTGGCGGCGGGACGTGGCCGGCAGCCGGCGAAGCTGTGCTTCCACGAACGCGAGGTCCGCCACCGGGTCGCGCGCGCTGCCGGCGATCAACGCGGCCACGTCCGCCGGCATGTCGGCCGGCAGGAACGGCGCGATGTCCAGCGCCGCCTGATCGCGCACCGCGATCGAGAACACCACCCGCAGGCCGACTTCCTCGTAGGCGGCGAGGATCGTGTCCAGCACCTCCTCGTCCTGCGGGACCAGCGTGCTCATGTCCTGCACGGTGGTGATGCCGTGCTTCAGGCACTCGATGGCGCCGACCAAGGTGCGGGCGCGCAGTTCCGCCTTGCTGCGGGTGCCGAAATAGGCCGGTTGCGAGTGCAGCGCCCAGACGTCGAACGGCATGTCCTCCAGCAAGCCTTTTTGCAGCGCGTCGTAGGAGTGGTAGTGCGCGTTGACGAAGCCCGGCAGCAGCAATTTGCCGCGCCCGTCGATCACCTCCGCCCCCGGCGGAATGGCCGATTCCTCGGGCGCCGTCACCGAGACGATATCGGTGCCCGCCACCAGAACGTCGCGCACCGCCGGCAGATGGATGTCGCCGTCCGGATTCCAGACGCGCGCGCCTTTGATGAACAGGGGTGACGCGGTGTACGGCATGCGGACTGCTTCCTGGAGAGGCGGGCCACGAGTTGGCCGGACGCGGCAAAACTTGTCCAGGCCCTGCGACGGCGGCGGGCGGCTGCCGAGCCGGCAAGGCGAACTTGCGTTGCGTTTGACCCGAAGGCGGGGCACTGTGCATTTTTCTCTTGCTCTTTATAGTCACTTGAATTAACAAGACGATGTGAACAAAGTCGCACCCCGCTCCCCGGTAGAGCAATTCTCCCGCTTCATGGAGGACCTGATCCAGGCCCTGGTCGCCCGAACCGGGTGGTTCCTGCCGATGTGGCTACTCGCCCCGGTGCTGGAGCGCCTGCGGGGCATCAACGAGGCGTTTGCCCTCCTCGCGGCCCACATCGCCGAAGCCCAGCAGGCAGCAGCAGCCGCCACCGCTGCGCAGGCTGCCGAGATTCCGTCCCCGCCCGCCGAAGCCGGCACCGCAGGCTCGCCCGCCGGCCGAAAATCCGCCCGGAGCGGCCGACAGGGCAGCGCCCCTCGCCGCCCGGCCCCGCCATCCGCTCCCGAAATCGGCACCCTCCGCCCGGCCCCCGGGCCACGCCGCCCCCGGCGCCGGCGAAGCGCACCCCACATCGCTCATCGCGCCCGGCGCCCGCCGAGCCCGTCCACGCGGCTCAAAATTTTCGACCTACCGGAAGCCCGCGCCTTGGCACGCCCCTATCATTACGATATCATAACTATAATGCGGCGCCGTTCTTGCTTGCGGCAAAACTCTGACGCCACGGGGGAAGCCGCCGAATGTTCGATCTTCTGGTTCGCAACACCACCCTGCCCGACGGCCGCACAGGCATCGACATCGCAGCCAGCGGCGGCAAGATCGTCGCAGTCGCGCCCAGCATCGCGGGCGAGGCCGCGCGCGAAATCGACGCCGGCGGTCTGCTGGTCACGCCACCCTTCGTCGATGCCCATTTCCATCTGGACGGCACATTGACGCTCGGGCTGGCCGGCAAGCCGAACAAGTCCGGCACGCTTGCTGAAGGCATCCGGCTGTGGGGCGAGACGCAGCCGTTCCTCACCGCCGAGGGCTTGCGCAAACGGGCGCTGGCCTATTGCGACCTTGCGGTCAGCCAGGGGTTGCTGGCGATTCGCAGCCACGTGGACATCACCGACGACAGCCTGCTCGGCGTCGAGGTGCTGGCCGAGGTGAAGGCGGCGGTCGCGCCCTATCTCGATGTGCAACTGGTGGCATTCCCGCAGATGGGCTATTTCTCCAAGCCGTCGATGCCGGGCAATTTCATCCGCGCCCTCGACATGGGCGTGGACGTCGTCGGCGGCATTCCGCACCTGGAGCCGACCGACGCGCTCGGGCACCTGGCCACCACCGCCCTCTGCACGCTCGCCGCCGAACGCGGGCTGATGGTGGACATGCATTGCGACGAGAACGACGATCCGCTGTCCCGCCAGATCGAGACGCTGACCTACGAGACGCGGCGGCTCGGCATGGGCGGCCGCGTCGCCGGTTCGCATCTGTGCTCGATGCATTCGATGGACAATTTCTTTGCCGCCCGCCTGATCGAACGCATGGCCAGCGCCGGCGTCGCCGCCATCGCCAACCCGATCGCGAACATGACCTTGCAGGGTCGCATCGACACCTATCCGAAGCGGCGCGGCATGCTGCGGGCGCCGGAACTGATGGCCGCCGGGGCTGCGGTCGCGTTCGGGCAGGACAGCGTGCTGGACCCCTGGTATCCGATGGGCCGCGCCGACATGCTGGACGTGGCGCACATGGGCGCCCATGTCGCGCACATGACCGGCGACGACGGGCTGCGCGCCTGCTTCGCGGCAGTGACGGAGAATGCGGCCCGCATCATTGGCCTCGACGGCTACGGCCTCGCGCCCGGCTGCAACGCCGACTTCGTGCTGTTGCAGGCGGCCGACCCGGCGGACGCGATCCGCCTGCGACCGGTCCGCCTCGCCGTCGTGCGGCGCGGCAAAGTGATCGCCGAAACCCCGATGCAGACGACGCGGCTCGCCCTGCCCGGCCGCCCGGACGTCATCGATCCGGTGCGGAGCGTGCGGGCGGCCAGCTAGGATTTGCCGAGCACGTCGGCCGCAATCCGCTCGAACAGTTTTACCGCGACATCCAGCGCCTGCTCGTCGATGTCGAAGTCGATGGCATGGTGCCCGGCGGCAATGTCGCAGCCGAGGATGAAGTAGGAGGCGATGCCGCCGCGCTCCTGCACCCGGCGCACCATGAACGTCGCGTCGTCGCCGCCGCCGATGGACCAACCGGGCACGACCTGCGAAATCCCATCCACTGCGCCGCCCGCCGCCGCCACGATCGCCGCCGCCGCGTCGCTGGCCACCGCGCCGACCGTCTCGCCCATCAATTTGGTCTCGACGGTCACGCCCTGCATCGCCGCCGCCCCCTCCAGCACCTGCATCGCCCGGGCCGCCATGTAGTCCAGGCTTTCGTCGGACTCGCCGCGCACCTCGATCATCATGTCGGCCGTGTCCGCGATGATATTGCGGCCGGTCCCGGCGGTCAGCTTGCCGACATTGACATGGGTGATGGCGTCGGCGTGGCGGGTGATGGCGTGCAGGCCGAGCGCCGCCGTCGCCGCCGCCAGCAGCGCATTGCGGCCCTCCTGCGGCGCCATCGCGGCATGCGCCGCCACGCCGCGAAACGTCACGTCGATCTTGCGCGAGAACAGGAACCCGGTCGCCTGCGCCGCCAATTGGCCGGACGGCAGCTTGCAGCCGAGATGGCCCGCAAAGAAGAAATCCACGTCGTCCACCACGCCCGCTTCCACCATCGGCTTGGCACCGCGCCCGCCTTCCTCGGCCGGCTGAAAAATCAGCCGCAGCGTGCCTTGCCAGCCGGATGCCGGGTTGGCCAACCGCTCGGCGACGGCCAGACCGATGGCGGTGTGCCCGTCGTGCCCGCATGCATGCATCAGCCCCGGCCGGGCGGAACGGTAGCCGTCCCGGTTCGGCAGATGGCCCTCCCCCACCGTCTCGGCCACCGGCAACGCGTCCATGTCGAAGCGGAACGCCAGCACGGGGCCGCTGCCGCGCGACAGTTCGGCGACCACGCCGGTCTGCCCACCGGGCATGCGGGCCACCCACTCGGCCGGCGCGCCCGCGGCAAGGGCGTCTTTTTGTGCCGCCGCAATCGCCGCCGCCGTGGGC
>CAJCJG010000289.1 GCA_903970625.1 Solirubrobacterales bacterium 70-9
GGCGGTCGCGGCCTGCGCCGGGTCGGTGGCGGCGAGGCGTGGCAGGATGTGGGTCAGGCGCTCCAGCAGGCGGGCGGCGAACCGGCCGCGATCCTGCCGGCCACGCTGGCGGATGGCGGTCTCCAGTTCGGCCCAGGCGTGGCGAAGCAGGCGGCGGGCGGCCACATCCTCGCCGACGGCGCGGACGATGGCGGTCGCGACCCCGGCCATCGCCATGCCGACGATGGCAGCGACGCCGGCGTTGGCGAAGCTGGCGAAGTCGGCGTCGTAGGCGCCGTCCAGGCTCAGCAGCGTGGCCCCGTTGGCGACCAGCGCCATGCCGATGAACGACGTGGCCGGCATGCCCATCAGCACGCCGCAAAACAGGAACGGCGGTGCCAGCACCAGCACCAGGGTGGCAAAGTCGTGGACCAGCGGCAGCACTGCGAACAGCAGCACCGCGTCCATCGCCAGCGCCACAACGGTCCAGAGCAGGAAACCCTTGATCATCGGCACCGGATCGTCGCGGGTGGCGAAGAAGGAGCAGGTGACGGCCAGCATCTCGGCGGCGACCGCGCCATACTCCCAGGCGGCGCCGATCCACAGCGCGCAGCACAGCAGAAGCGCGGCGGCGGCGGCGAGGCCGGACCATAGCGCCATGCCGCGATCCGGCAGGCGGACGGTGGCGGCCTGCGCGTCCGTCACGTAGGTCATGGCAGCCTCCGGCGCGTGCGGGTGGCGGACATGGCAGCCGATTTGCCGGCTGTCCTGCCACAATTGCGTCAGGTCACGCAGGCGCAGCAGCAGGCTCGCGGTCAGCAGGCGGGGCCAGTCGGCGGTCGCGTCCAGCGTCGCTTCGGCCGCGTCGATGCGGGCGTGCAGGGCGGTGGCGGTGGCGGCGAAGTTTGCCTCCGGCGCCGATAGGAAACGGCCCGTGTCGGACAGCAGACGCGACAGCCCCGGGGTGATGGCGTTTTCCTGGCGCAGCGCGCGGACGCGGTCGCGGATGGAGGCGATCACCGGCATCAGCAGCAGCAGGCGCCAACGGAATTGCAGCACCGGGCGGGTGCGGCTGGCGCGGGTGGTGGGATCCCAGGCGAGGAAGTCGTCCAGCGTGTCCAGTTCGCCGAGCATGGTGGCGAGGCGGCGGCGGTTGTCCCGGATTTCGGCCGGGTTCTCGTGGCCGCCGAGTGCGTCGGCGGCCCAGCGTTGCGCCAGCCGCAGCCCGTCCGCGATGCGGGCGGAGACGACGGGGCCGACGGGGGCGGGGAACACCAGCGCGTGGACGGCCGCCGCACAGACGATGCCCAGGCCGATTTCCTGCACGCGGGCGACGGCGGTGTCGAAGATCAGGCCGGGGGCGGCGACCGAGGGAAACCCGATGATGGCCGCACTGTAGCCGGCGAGCATGAACACATAGCCGCTGGGCCGGCGGTTCAGCAGCGAGAGATACAGGCAGCCGCCGACCCAGCCGGCCAGTGCGAGCGACAGCACGGTGGGTGAATCCACCAGATTGGGCACCAGGATCACCGAGGCGGCGGCGCCGAGCAGGGTGCCGAGCAACCGGAACGCCGCCTTGGAGAGCGTCGCGCCGGACAAGGTTTGCGAGGCGATGTAAACCGAGGCCATCGCCCAATACGGGCGCGGCAGGCCGGCCGCGAAGGCGATGTACATGGCCAGCACGGCGGCGGCGAAGCATTTGGCCGAGAACAGCAGTGCTTGACGGTCCGGCAGCATGGTCTTCATCCCACGATGTCCGTGGCGGGCGGCATCTTGTTGGAGCCGACCGAGGCTTCGAGCGCGCGGAACACCCGGATGGCGGCGGCGAGGTCC
Source organism: Solirubrobacterales bacterium 70-9 (assembly GCA_903970625.1). GTDB lineage: Bacteria > Pseudomonadota > Alphaproteobacteria > Acetobacterales > Acetobacteraceae > CAJCJG01. The sequence continues at coordinate 1,813 of CAJCJG010000289.1, forward strand.
GATTCGGAGGCACCTTCCAGCAGCCGGGCGCGCACGCCGGCCATCGTGGCTTCGACCTCGGCGGTCAGTGCCCGGCCCGTTTGCGTCAGGTGCAGGGATTTGGCGCGCTTGTCTTTGGTATCGGCCCGCCGCTCGACCAGACCGGCGGCGCAAAGCTGATGCAGCACCTGCGTCAGCGAGGCTTCCTCGATGGCCAGCACGTCGGCCAGCACCACCTGCCGCACGCCGTCGCCAAGCCGGTTGATGGCCAGTAGCGGCAATGCGGCGGCGGTGGAGAGGCCGTGCGGCGCCAGCGCCGCATCCGATTCCCGCCGCCACGCGCGGTCGAGATAGGTCAGCATCACCGGAAAGATATTGCGCAGGCGCGTCAGCTCGCTCATGCGAGATACTTAGGCGCCTCACCAATTAGACGATATGCGGAGTTTGCGGTGGAGACATGCGGCGGGCATGGGGGGCCGAGCGCCGTGACGCCGCTGCTGTCATTGTTGTTACGAAATCGTAACATTAAGCGCGTGCCAGGGCGGCGGCTTGTATTGGGCTGGAATTTTTGGGGGTCCGCAGGCCGCTTTTGAGCGCTCTCGCCTTATGGCAGAGAGTTGGATGAGGGGTGTTTGGGGCTCCGGTTTTCGGGCGGAGTGACTCCTCTCCCCGCCGTCGGTCGGCTGCGCGGCCCGACCCGGCAGGGGGAGTTGAGGTTTTTGGGCCTTGGGCCGAGTGACGCGGCTGGATCGCTCCCGGCGGGGCTGGGTGGAGTTGGATTGCCGGTGAACGGTGGCCGGGGCGGCGAGCGGCGAGACCGGCTGGCCCCCCTCGGCGAGCTTGCCTTCGGCGACCTTGGCGGCGAGGACCGCGAACGCCTCGCCGATGCCCCGGAGCTGGCCGGTGATCATCTCGATCATCCACCGCGGCAGACGCAAGCCCGCCCGCGCCAGGATCGCCTGGATCAGAAACTCGATCAAAATCCCCAGGCGCTCGGCCGGGGAAAGGTTTGAGGTGTTGTTCACGGTGTTAGATTAATATGAATGACGATTCTGGGCAAGCGAAAAAATCATCCGCGACGTCGATGGCGCGCGACGACCGGGGCCGGGTCGCCCGCCCGACATTGAAGCCAACCCGCTCCCTCGCGCACCGACCCTTGCGACATCCGAGAAATTGCGCTTAGGCTACCGTTGCGTGATCCAGTGAACTGGTCATCAGCGAGGTTCAACCGATGCAATTCGACATGAACGTCCCGAATATCGGCAATATCTCCGCGCTCCAGATTATTGCACAGATCAATTTCCGCGTTATCGGAAAACATCCAAAAAATTAGCGGTCACACGCGGCGCATCATCATTGTTTTGGACGACGCTCTTTATGCCGGCTGTCACGGGGCTAGCCAACTGTGATTGCAACGATCGCCTGGGTCTGTACGGCACATGCTGAACCACCGCCGAAGAGCGGCTTTGCAGGGAGATGGTCGAAATGAAGCGCCCGGAAAAACACCAGGAACACAACAAGGATCACCACAAGGAACATGGGTGCTTCTGCTTCCTCGCCGGCACCCGGATCGCCACGCCGGCAGGCGAGAGCACCATCGAGACGCTGGCGGCGGGCGATCTGGTTCTAACGGCGAACGGCGGTGAAACGCCGATCCGTTGGCTCGGCCACACCACCTATTCGCGCCGCCGCGCCGACCCGATGAGCGTGTTTCCCATCCGCATTCGCGCCGGCGCGCTCGGCGAAAACCTGCCGCGTCGCGACCTGCATGTCTCGCCGGGCCACGCGCTGCTGATCGGCGATGTGCTGGTGCAGGCGGGTGCGCTGGCGAACGGTGCCTCGGTGGCGCGCCATCCGGCGGTGCCGGAGACGTTCACGTACTACCACATCGAAACCGACAACCACGATCTGCTGCTGGCCGAAGGCGTTCCGGCGGAGAGTTTTCTGGACGGCGCCGAGGAAATCCGGTTCGACAACGCGGCCGAGCGCCCGCCCCGTGCCGGGGCGCCGGAGGAGATGCGCTACCCCCGCGTCAAGACGGCCCGCCAATTGCCCGCCTGGCTTCGCACGCTGCTGGTTGCCCGCGCCGCCGCGATCGCGCCACCGGTGGCCGCCGTCGCCTGACGGCGGCGTGGCGCCCGCTACACGTCCTGTTCGATCCGGGGGCGGGTCTCGTACCAGCCGGCGACGAGTTTTCGGCCGGCTGCCTGTTTCAGCAAGGCCGGCTGCACGCACAGCAGCAGGCGGTCGGCCAGTTCGATGAACAGGGCCGCGTAATACTGCGTGCCGCGGTACAGCGCCGGCGGGTAGGTCTGCTCCAGCCAATGATTGATCACCGCCAGCCGCAGGCTGGTCGCCGGGTGGGTGTCCTCCGGCCGGGGCGCCTGCGTCGCGATCATGTCCGCGATTCGGCACGCAACCCCGGTCTCCAGCGTCCGCCGCACGGCGGCGATCAGAAGGACCGCGACGAGGAAGAAATGCGTTCCCATGAATCGCATGTCGCGTGGCGACCGCACGGACTCGCCGTAGGCCATCACGATGCCGCAGGCGATGCGGTCGGCGGCGAACTCCTTGTCCACCCGCGACTGGTTCGGGGGCGCCCCCTGCGGGTCGGGATGGCGCAGCAGAACGTGGCCGTATTCGTGGGCGATGACGAACAGGCCCGCCGTCTCCCGCAGGAAGGTGGCGAACTGCTCGCTCTGTGCGCGGCGCGGGACATAGCGTTGCGGCGGCACGCCCCGGAAGAAGAACGCCTGCAATGCCATCATGCAATTGCCGACCACCAGCCTGTCCTCGCCGCGCATCACCCGCGTCAGATCCGGGTCCACGCCGCTGTGGCCGTACTCGTAGGCGGCCTTCAGCGCCGCCTCGCCGTCGATCGCGCGGGCGTAGAACTCCGAGAAGGAATCGAGAATATCGAAGAAGATCGGATCGAACAGGATCAGGTAGAACGGCAGATCGCGTGCCCGCACCGACACCGCGTTCAGTTCGCCCGTCGGCAGGGTGGAGAGCAGCACGCGGCCCGTCACCTCCGCCAAGCGGCCGGTGAGGTCGGGTGCCGCGCGGCCGAGCGATTCCACCCGCTGCCGCATGGATTGCAGGATCAGGGCGTGGCGCGGCTCGATATAGGGCGACGGGGCGGCGGCATGCGCGGCTTCCACGGCGGCAACTGCGGTGGCCGCGATATATTGGTCGAGTGCCACTCGCATGTCCGCCAGAATGCGCGCGCGGACGAGCGGGTCGCCGCCCTCCTCGGCGAGCGTCCGCTCCACCGCGCCGCCGTCTTTCAGGGCTTCGCGCGACTCGGCGAACTGCTGCGCCAGGGGGACCGGATTGGGCGGCGGCGGGTCGATGCCACGGCCGCGATAGGCACTGAGTTGCAGGGTCTGGAGGTAGCTGCCAGCCTTCTGCAACTCGGGGTCCATGTCAGGCCGCCGGCTTCGGGCAGATCGTCGCGACCCCCGCGCGGGCGATGACGTACGCCACCGCCGCACAGCCGAGGATGCCGAGGGAGATCGGCGCCTGCGGGCCGAGCGAGGCGGTCAGCAGGATCGGCGTGGCGATCTTGGCGATGTCGCCCACGTCGTCGGAGGCGCTGCGCAGCGCCGGGCAAAGCTGGTCGCGGAAGGAGGGATGCTGCACGAGGGCTTCGGCCTGCTGCCGGGCGGCAGCCACGTCCGCCGGGCTCGGACCCTGCGCCCCGCTCGGCAATGCGCCGAACGCCTCGCCCAGCATGTCCGCCTCCTGCAACCGGTAGGCAGCCGCCACGACATCCTCGACAAACCGCGTTTGCTGGTGCGCATCCATGGCCGTGCTACCCCTTCACCGTGGAGGCGACGAAAATCTCGTCCACCGCCGCCGCCAGCGCCGCGTCGAACTCGGCGTCTGTCATCTGGTGTTTCAGGTCCTCCACCAGCGCCCGCGAAAAGCTGGCGATCATGCCGTGGTTTCGCGCCAGCTTCGCGCACGCCTCCGCCCGGCTGTAGCCGCCGGAGAGCGCCACCACGCGCACCACGCGGGGATGCCGGATCAGGGGTGCGTAGAAATCCGGCACATCCGGGATGGTCAGTTTCAACATCACGCCGTCGTCGGCCGGCAGCGCGTCCAGATGCTTGATGGTCTCGGCGAGCAGGATGGCCTCCGCCTCTGCCTTTTGGGGGCTTTTGATGGAGATTTCCGGCTCGATGATCGGCACCAGCCCGTGGGCGGAGATTTGCGCGCCGATCTGGAACTGCTGCGCCACGACGGCGGAGATGCCGGCTTGGGAGGCGAGGTTGATGACGGAACGCATCTTGGTGCCGAACACGCCGAGATCGGCGGCGCGGGCCAGCAGCGCGTCCAGCCCCGGGATCGGCTTCATCAGGCTGACGCCATCGGCCTCGGGTTGCAGGCCCTTGTCCACCTTCAGGAACGGGATAATGCTCCGGTCTTCCCAAAGGAAGCTGGGCACCGGCTTGCCGTGGGCCTGCCCGTCCATCGTCGCTTCGAACAGGATGGCGGCGAGCACCTTGTCGCCGGTGAAGGCCGGGGCGCTCATGATGCGCACCCGCATCTCGTGGACCAGCTTGAACATCTCGGCATCGCCGCTGTAGGCGCTTTCCGGGATGCCGTAGAGGCGCAGCGCGCCGGGGGTGGACCCGCCGCTTTGGTCCAGGGCGGCGATGAAGCCGCCCTTGCCCGAGATTTGCGCCAGCATCTTTTCATTGGCCATGGCCGTCTTCCTCGCCTGCGACCGGTCGGAGCCGACCGGCATCACCCCTTTATCACGCCTTCCGCCAGACCTTTGAAGAACAACCTTTGGGCAAACACGAAAGCGATGATCCCCGGGGTCACGACGATGACATAGACGGCGGCGAGGTTCGGCCAGGACCACTGGCCCAACCCGCCCTGTGCGCCGGCCAGTACCACCGGCATGGTGCGTGCGTCCTGATCGTTGGTCAGTGTGGTACAAAGCAGGAACTCGCCCCAGGCGGTGACGAAATTGACGATGAAGACGACGACCAGCCCGTTGCGCACCATCGGCAGGCCGATCAGGAACAGGGTCCGCCACGGCCCAGCGCCGTCGATCTTGGCGGCTTCGAACAATTCGTGCGGGACGAGCTGGAACATGCTGCGCATGATCAGCACGCTGATGGCGAGGTTGAGTGTGATGTAGGGCAGGATCAGCCCGGTGGTGCTGTTGATCAGCCCGAGGAAGTGCTGGATTTCGTAAATGCTGATCAGCGAGACGACGCGCACCGGGAAATACAGCGACACCAGCAGGGCCGCGATGACGAAGGCGCCGCCGCGCGGCTTCAGATGCACCAGCGCGTAGCCGGCGAGCACGGCGCAGGCAGTGGTGCCGAACACGGTGCCGGCGGTGACGTAGATGCTGTTGAACAGGTTGCGCGGCAGCGTGTCGATGCGCTGGAAGATGTAGCTGTAATGCGTGAAGTCGAACCGCTTGGGCCAGAAATTGCCGCGCATCGCATCCGGCAGCGACTTGATCGACATGATGCCGACCCAGGCGAGCGGCACCAGAATGATCACCATGAACAGGATGATCACCGCATGGCGGATGATGGCACCCTGGTTCTGGGCGAGCCATCCCTTGCGGCGCCGGCGCCGGCGTAGGACGGTGGCGGCCGGCGTGAAAGTGTCGCCATGAACTGCCTCGCTCATGGCGCTAATCCCTCGGCCGGAAGATGCGGAGCAAAAACACGACGACGATCATCATGGCGACGGCGCCGATCATGCCGATGGCGGCGCCAAAGCCCTGCCGCCAGAGGCCGGTCTTGAACGCCTCGTCGTACATGAACATCGTCCATGTATAGGTCGGCGTTTCGCGGTTGAAGCCGCCGAAGATCAGGTATTCGTCGATCACCGCCATGGCGGAGCCGAAGCGCAGCACGACGAGAATCATCATCACCGGGGCGAGGCGCGGGCGCGTGACGTGCCAGAACACCTGCCATTCGCTGGCGCCGTCGATACGCGCGGCTTCCGGCAGATCCTTCGGGATCGCGGCGAGACCGGCGAGGAAGAAGATCGTGTGGTAGCCGAGACCCCACCAGACTTCCATCACCGCGATGGAGGGCAGCGTCAGCGCCGTGCCGCCGAGCCATTGCGGCGCGTCCCGCGCGTCGAACAGGCCGAACGTATCGACCAGCAGGTGATTGATCGGGCCGGTCTGGAAATTGTACATCCATTTCCACAGCACGAACACCAGCGTGCTGGGAATCACGGCCGGGATCAGCAGCACGACGCGATACAGCGTGGCCAGACGCGGCTGCGTCACGCGGTCCACAAGGATGGCCAGTAGCAGCGGCAGGATGATCGTGCCGGGCAAAAACAGGATGGTGAAATACGTGGCCCGCCACAGACTCGCCCACATCAACGGGTCGCTGAGCGCCTCGGCGTAGTTCTTGAACCAGACCCAGTGCGCCGGTTCGTTGGTGAGGAACTGGTAGTCCGTGAAGCTGATCCAGAGCACGCGGAAGATCGGATAGACCTGATAGCCGACGAAGAACACCACGGCCGGCAACAGGAACAGCCATGCGCCGACGCCGTTTTGCAGGCGCATCATGCGGCTGCTGAGCGCGCCGCGGCGGTGCGCGGGATTGTGCGTCAGGCCGGTGGCGGCGATGGATTGTCCCATGGGCTACAATCGATCCGTTCGTTGTCGTTGCCTCGTCCCGCGGCCACTCGTCACCCCGGCGGAGGCCGGGGTCCAGGCCCGCACGAAAATCGGGGCGCGTGGGCCCGGATTCCGGCCTTCGCCGGAATGACGGATTGGACGAGCCATGGCCACGATCAATGCATGTCGCATGCCACAGCCCAAACCCTCTCCCACAAGGGGAGAGGCCTTTAGGCTGGCTCAGCCCCGCTTCATCTCGGCAGCAATCGCCTCGTTGACCTTTGCGAGTGCCACCTTCGGGTCGGGTTCCGTGCCCTTCAGGTAAGTCTCCCAGATCGGTTTGCCGATGACGAACTGCTGCAAGCCGAAGACGTGGTTGTCGATCGCCTTGGCTTTTTCCAACTGACTGCGCACCAGCGAGACGAAATCGGGCATCCAGTCCGGCTTGTTGGTGTTCCACGCGGCATAGATCGACGAATACGGCGGCAACTGGCCCGGATGGGCGGTGGCGGTGCCGACGATGGAGTCCTTCCAGATCTGCGGATCGTAGGTCAGCGCCTTGATATACTCGGCGGCCTTTTCCTTGTTCTGGCCGTATTTGAACAGCGCGCAGCCCGTCGTCCAGAACACGGTGGACCCTTCGCCGCCGGTGAATTTCGGCAGCGGGCCGAGATGCAGCAGTTTGGGGTCGTCCCAATATTGCGCCATGCGCAGCGGCGCATTGAAGTATTTGGTGTAGAAGCCGACCTTCTGCGCGCCGAAGGAAACCTCGTCCGGCGTGCCGTTGACGCCGCCGTCGGACGCACCTTCCAGCAGGATGTCCGGATTGCCGAGCGCCATGATCTTCTTCATCAGCTTCAGCGCCTCGACGACGGGTTCGGCGGTGAAGTCCACCAGCCCGTCCTTGTAGATCGCGCTGCTCATGCTATGCGCCATCGGCACCAACGAGCGCCAGCCATGCGGGTCGAAAGTGGCGCCGTAAGGGGCGGCCTTGGAATCGACGATCTTCTGCGCGCCGGCAAGATATTCGTCCCAGGTCAGCGGGCCTTTGTCCGGCAGGCCGGCCTTGGCGGTCAGGCCCGAGTGCCACCCCATGCCGGCGATGTCGAGCAGGAACGGCCAGCTATACAGCTTGCCGTTCACGGTACATTCGGCGCGGATCGACGGGATGATGTCGTCGATGACATCCTTCGGGATGTAGTTGTCCCACGGCTCGATCACGTCCGCCTTGATCAGCGCCGACATTTCCACGAACGGCGTTTGGCCGACATAGACGTCCCAGGTGCTCTCCTTGTTCTTGCCTTCGGCGACGAAACGTTCGATGCCAAAACCCTCGACCGGGGCGATCTGGTAGTTCAGGCCGGGGAATTTCTTGTTCACCTCCGGGATCCCGGGGTGCAGGTCTTGAATCCAGGAATAGAACGTCGGCGTCAGCGGGCGCGGGTCGGCGGCCAGCGCGGAGCGCATCGTGCCCTTGCCCAGCGCACCGACGCCGGCGATGCCGAGGCCCGCGACCATGCTGCGCGTGAGGAATTCGCGCCGGTCGATCTTGCCCTCCCGCAACTGTTGACGCCCTGCTTCCCGCATCGCGTCTTCGCGTTCGCTTCGCTCTGTCATCGGCTCGCCCCTGTTTTGATTAGCGTTGTTTACAAGCAACTTTCGCACCAACCGCGAAAAAGTCTCTCACCGAATTGCCCGCCTCGCAAGGATCGCCATGATTCATGCGGCAGCACCGATCTGCACCGGGCGCCCGAGATCGGCGGAGGCGTCGGCGGCGAACAGCATGCGGTGCATCCGATACGCCATATCCAGGCTGGTTCGCGGCATCGGGATGCCGCTGCGCACACTGTCGGCAAAGGCAGTCAGGAAGTCGATATACATGTCAGGCCCGATCACCGTTGCGTCGCCGATGGTTCGGGCCCCCATGCGCGACCAACGCGCGCTGTCCAGGCCCGCGATGCGGCGCGTGGTGAATTCGTTGTCCACGATGCTGCCCTCGCTGCCGACGGCGCTGACGCGGAACATGTACGGCTGGATCGCATCCAGGCACGACGTGACCTTGCCGACGCGGCCGCCCGCGTAGCGGAACAGGCTGATTTGCGTGGCGTCGAACTCGTAGCTGGCAAAATGCTCCGACGACGAGCGGGCGCGGTAGGAGGTGACTTCCTCCGGCATCTCGCCGCCCATCAGCAGCGTGAGCAGCATCATCGCGTGGCAGCCGCAATTGACCATGCTGCTGACGCCGTGTTGCGCCGTGCGCGTCCACCAGAATTGCTGCACCCATGGGCCGATGCCGTTGTAATAATCGACTTCGGCCAGATGCACGCGGCCGATCAGGCCCTGTTGCACCATGTCGATGCCGGCCAGGAACGCACCGTAGTGGAATTCCTGAAAACATGCAGTGAACTGCACGCCCGCCGTGCGCACGGCTTCGTTGATCGCCTCCAGTTCGGCGGCGCTGACGCAGATCGGTTTTTCGGCGGCGACATGCTTGCCGGCGTGGGCGGCGGCGACGATTTGGGCGGCGTGGCGATCCGGCAGCGTGGCGACGCTGACGATATCGGCCCCGGATTCGGCGATGAAGCGGTCGTAGTCGTCGAAGATGCGGATATCCGGGCCGCAAGCGGCGAGGATGGCGGCGCGGTCGCGCTCGCCGTAATCGGAATACGCGGCGACCAGTTCGACGCCTTGGATCAGGCGCCACGCGCCGGCGTGGCAGGCGGCGGCCATGCCGAAGCCGGCAACGGCGGCTTTGAGCGGCGGCGTTACCAAAGCGTATAGCCTCCGTCGATGACGAACGCGGCGCCGGTGACGTAGGACGCGGCGGGGCTCGCGAGATAGACCGCGAGCGGTCCGAGTTCCTCCGGCTCGCCGCTGCGGCCCATCGGGATGTTGTTGACGATGGCCTGGATCACCTCCGGCCGGGTCTTGTTCCATTGGACGTTCGCGTCCGTCATGAACAGGCCGGGCAGGATCGCGTTGACGGTGATGCGGTGCGGCGCCCAGTCGGCGGCGGCGGCGCGGGTGAATTGCAGCATGGCGGCCTTGGCCGTCTCGTAGTGCCGCCCGCCGATGCCGCGATTGGAGACCAGCGCGTTCATCGAGGCGATGTTGATGATCCGCCCGCCATGGCCGCGCGCGATCATCGCCGCGCCCAGCATCTTGGTGCCGAGGAAGCAACTGGTCAGGTTGACGTCCATCAGGCTCAGCCACGAGTCCAGCGATTGCTCGGCGATCGGCACGGCATCCAGCCGGCCGCCGACATTATTGATCAGAATATCAACAGGGCCGAACTCGTCGAGAGCGGTCTGGAATGCCCGTTCGCAGGCGGTCGGCACACCCATGTCGGCCTCGATGACGAACGCTTCGCGGCCGAGGGCGCGGATGTCGGCGGCCGTCGCGTCCAGCGAGTCCCGCGTTCGGCCGGTCAGGATGATGTCGGCGCCAACATCGGCAAGGGCTAGTGCCATCGCGCGTCCGAGGCCGCGGCTTGCGCCCGTGACCATGGCGCGTTTGCCATCCTGACGGAACTTGTCGAGCACGCCCATGCGGATGGCTCCTGCTGTCCCGACAGCCCTACAAAATCGGGGCTTGATGTCAAGCCGGCAAGCTGGTCCGTTTGGCGCCGGAGGTGACGAATGTTCGATTTATTGATCACCGGGGGCCGCGTCGTCGATCCGGCGACGGGGTTCGACAGGCGCGCCGACGTGGGGTTTGCGGCGGGGCGCGTGGCCGCCATCGCGGCGGCGCTGCCACCCGACAATGCGCGCGAACTGGTCAATGCCGACGGCAAATATGTCGTGCCCGGTTTGATCGACCTGCACACCCATGTCTATTGGGGCGGCACGTCGCTCGGGGTGGATGCCGATATGCTGGGGCCGCGCAGCGGGACGACCACGTTCATCGATGCGGGCAGCGCCGGGGCGGGCAATTTCTACGGGTTCCGCAAGCATGTCATCGAGCGGTCCACGGTGCGCATTCTCGCCTACCTGAACGTCTCGTTCGCCGGCATTTTCGCCTTCTCCCGCAATGTCATGGTGGGCGAGTGCGGCGATCTGCGGCTGTGCGACGCGCGCGAGGCGCTGGCGGCGGCGCGGGAGCATTTGGACATCGTCTCGGGCATGAAAGTCCGCGTCGGGCGCTCCGCCGGCGGGGCCAGCGGCATCGGCCCGCTCGACATTGCCATCGAGGTCGCCGATCAGTTGCAATTGCCGGTGATGGCACATCTGGACCACCCGCCGCCGTCGCGCGGCGAATTGCTGCCGCGATTGCGCAAGGGCGACATCCTGACGCATTGCTTCAAGCCGTTCCCGAACGCGCCCATCGACGGCGCGCGGCGGATTCACGAGGAGATTTTGACTGCCCGGCAGCGCGGCATCGTGTTCGATATCGGGCACGGGATGGGTTCGCTGTCGTTCGACTCCGCGCGCACGATGCTGGCGCATCGCTTCATGCCGGACGTGATCAGCAGCGACGTGCATGCGTTGTGCGTCGATGGGCCGGCGTTCGACAATCTGGTCACGATGTCGAAGTTTTTGTGCCTCGGCGTGCCGTTGCCGGACGTGCTGCGGATGGTGACGAGTGCGCCGGCCGCCGTGCTGGGGCGGCCGGAGTTGGGCACGCTGCGCGAGGGCGGGATCGGCGATGCCGCCGTGCTGGAATTGCGCGAAGGGCGCTTTGGCTACATCGATTCGGTGGGCGAGGAACTGGCCGGCACGCAGCGGCTGTTTTCGGACGGGATCGTGATGGGCGGCCGGTGGATTGCCGCCGGTGCGGCCCAATGACGCAATGGATCGCCCCGGAACGGTCGGAGCACGGGCCGACCAATGTGCGGCCGAAGCGGGCGCGGCCGATGCGCGGCGACGATCATTGGATACACGATTATTGGTACGAGGCGCCGCGCGACGATCCGGCGGTGGCGGAGGTGTACACCTACACCGACGCGATGAGCTACGCGCCCGGCGAAGAGGTGTGCTTCCACTCCAGCACCACGGCCGCGACATGGTCGCTGGACGTGTATCGAGACGGGCTGCACCCGGCGCCGGTGCATGCCGCGCACGATCTGCCGGGCGCGTTCACCGCAACGCCGGCCCGGGCCTATGCCGTCGGGTGCGGCTGGCCGGTGCGGCATCGCTGGCGGCTGCCGGCCGATATGCGCTCTGGGTTCTATCGCGTTGTCTCCACCTGTCGGCGGGTCGACGGCTCGCGCGTCATGCAGCACCATTTCTTCGTCGTGCGGCCGACCGAGGCGACGCGGAGCAGCAAGCTGCTGATGCTGCTGCCGACGGCGACATGGATGGCGTACAACGACTGGGCCGGGGCCAACCATTATCAGGGCATCGACGGGGCGGACGGTAATCTCGCCTGCCCCAGGTTGCACGCGCAGCGGCCGTGGGCGCGCGGGCTGGTGTGGCTGCCCGAAGGCGCGCCGCGCGTGATGGCCGAGGTGCCGCCCGAACCGGGCGAAGGGCCGTTCTATCCGAATAAGGAATGGGCGCACGCCAACGGCTTCTGCATGTACTACAACAGCGCCGGTTGGGCGCAGTTCGACCGGCATTTCCTGCAATGGGCCGAGCGCGAGGGTTATGCGCTGGACATGATCACCCAGACCGACCTGCATTACCGGCCCGGAATTCTCGACGACTACGGCACGGTGGTGATCGTCGGGCACGACGAATACTGGTCGTGGGAAATGCGCGAGGGCCTGGAGGCGTTCACCGAACGCGGCGGCAAGGTGGCGCGGTTCGGCGCCAATTATCTGTGGCAGATCCGGATGGAGGACGAGGGCAACATCCAGGTCTGCCACAAATTTCGCGCGCCCACGGAAGACCCGGTGCGCGGCACCGACGCGAGCCGGCGGATGACGACGCTGTGGGAAGCGCCGCAAGTCGGCTGGCCGGGGGCGGGCACGGTCGGTGTCAACGGAGTCGAGGGGTTGTACGCGTCCTGGGGCGGCTTCACGCCGCGCGGGCAGCGGGGGTTCACCGTGTATCGGCCGGAGCATTGGGTGTTCGAGGCCACCGGTCTGTATTACGGCGACATTTTCGGCGCCCCCGCGCGTATCTTCGGCTACGAGGTGGACGGGCTGGACTATAATTTCCGCGACGGGCTGCCGTATCCGACCGGCCACGACGGCGCCGCGACCGACATCGCGATCCTGGCCATGGCGCCGGCGGTGCTGGCGGAGGGCGCACATCACGGCGACGGCTCCCG
>CAJCJG010000290.1 GCA_903970625.1 Solirubrobacterales bacterium 70-9
TTTGGTTTCATGGCTCGTTTCAGCGCCCCGCCAGCAACGCGCAGCCGGCCAGGATGGCCTGCCGTTTGTCGAGGTGAAAGGCTTCGGTCTCGGTTTGCAGGTGCGAAAGCCCGTGCCACACGTCAACCCAGGCGGCAAGGGGGCGGGCGCCGACCAGCCGCGCCTGGTCCGGGTCCGCGCGGCCACGTGCCGCCGCGCGGACGGCGGCTGCCAGCCCTGCGCGGGTCAAATCCATGAAGGTGGAGAACGCGTCATCGTCGCGCCCCAGCGCGTCGGCGACTTCGTGGGCGCGCTTGGCAGAGACATTGGGAAGCGAATCCAGCACCTTGCCAACCAGATCGGCGACCGCCACGCCGCCGCCGTCGGCCAGCGCCAGAGCACGGCCGACGGAGCCTTCGCCGAGCGTGACCAACCGCCCCCGCTCCTCCTCCGCCGTGTCGGGCAGATAGCGGGCCAAAAGGTCGGCCATGCTGGCGTCGTCCAACGGATCCAGCCGCAGGCGGCGGCAGCGGCTGCGCATGGTCGGCAGCAGGCGGCCGGCGGCGGAGCAGACCAGCAGCACCACGGCGCGGCGCGGCGGCTCCTCAAGGATTTTCAGCAACCCGTTGGCGGCGTTGCGATTGAGGTCTTCGGCGCCGTCCACGATCACAACCCGCCAGCCACCCTCGGCCGGCGTCAGATGCAGGAATTCCGTGACCTTTCGCACGTCGTCGATGACGATTTCGCCGCGCACCCGCTTGCGCTTGGGGTCCCACGCCCGCTCGATGGTCAGCAGATCGGCATGCGAGCCGGCCGCCACCCGCCGGAAAACCTTTTCCCGCTCATCCAGCGCCAGCGAAGCCCCCTCCGGCATCCCGGCCAGCAGCCGGCGGGCGAAGCGGAAGGCCAATGTCGCCTTGCCAACACCTTCCGGGCCGGTCAGCAGCCACGCATGATGCATCCGGCCGGAGCGCATGGCATCCGCCAGCGTCGCTTCGGCAGCGGCGTGGCCGAGCAGCAGCGGGTTGGCACGGGGGTCTGGGGGCGGCATGTTGGCAGTCTATCTTGTGTCGGCGCCGAATGGGAGCGGCCGGCCTGAGTCGGGGGATTCTCATGCCGACCATCCGCGACGCGACCGAGGCCGACTTGCCGCAGATTCTGGCGATTACCAACGCGGCGATCCTGGAGACCACCGCCGTCTGGAACAACACGCTGGCGACGTTGGAGGCGCGAGGGGCGTGGATGCGGGACCGGCAAGGGCGCGGATTCCCGGTGCTGGTCGCCGAGGACAACGGGCAAGTGCTTGGATTTGCGTCGTTTGGCGACTTTCGGCCGTTCGAGGGGTATCTGCATACCGTCGAGCACTCGATCTACGTGGCGACATCTGCCCATCGGCGCGGCGTCGGGTCCGCACTGCTTGCGACATTGGTTGAACGGGCAACCGCCATGGGCAAGCATGTGATCGTCGGCGGGATCGAAGCCGGCAACGTCGCCTCCCTCGCGCTCCATGCGCGCGCGGGGTTTGTGGAGACCGGGCGAATGCCGGAGGTGGGCCAAAAATTCGGCCGTTGGCTGGATCTGGTGTTCATGCAGAAGATGCTGAATTCGGGCTAAATCAACCGAAATCCATCATATCCGCCCGCCGCCGCTTCCTCGATCTTGCGCGTGTAGAGCGGAAATCCGCCAATATAAGGCATGAAAATCCGGGGCTTGCCGGGCACGTTCGCGCCCATGTACCAGGAGTTTGCCTGCGGATAGAGCGTCCGCTCGCCGACCTCGCGGACGTGGGCGACCCATTCGTCCTGCGCGGCCTCCGTCGCCTCGATGGTCGCCCTGCCTGCGGCGCGCAGATAGGCAAGGCAGTCGGCGATCCAGTCCACATGCTGTTCGATGGAGACCAGCATGTTGCTGAGGACGGAGGGGCTGCCGGGGCCGGTGATCGTGAACAGGTTCGGGAAGCCCGCGACCATCAGGCCCAGATGCGTGCGCGGGCCGTCGGCCCATGCCTCCCGCAACGTGCGCCCTTCCCGACCCCTAATGTCCATGGCCAGCAGCGTCCCCGTCATCGCGTCGAACCCGGTGGCGAAAACAATGTTTTGCAGGTCGAAGCTGGCGTCCGTCGTGCGAAGGCCGTTGGGCGTGATGCCTTCGATGGGCGCGCTACGAATGTCCTTCAGCGTGACGTTCTCCCGGTTGAACGTGACGAAATAGTCGGTATCGACGCAAATCCGCTTGGTGCCGATCGGATAGTCCTTCGGCGACAGCAGGTCGGCGACGGCGGGGTCGCGAACAATGGACCGGATCTTGGCGCGAACGAAGTCGGCGGCGGTATCGTTCGCGGTTTGGTTCAAGATCAGGTCGTTGAAGGCCGCCATGAACGGAATGCCGCCGGTCGCCCAGCGCGCCTCGTATTCCTGTGCCCGCTCGGCCTCGGTCGCGTCGAGAGCGGATTTGTTGTTCGGGACCAGACGGATGGCCGTCCGCAATTCCTTTGCCTGCCGGCGGCGCTCCGGGTACGCCGCCTTCCACTCTGCCTCGTATTCCGGCGTCATCGGCCGGTTCCAGGCCGGCACGCTGTAGTTCGGCGTGCGCTGGAACACCGTCAGGTGGGCGGCTTGTTGCGCGATGACCGGGATGGCCTGGATCGCGGACGAACCGGTCCCGACGATTCCGACGGTCTGGCCGGTGAAATCGACGCCTTCGTGCGGCCACGCGCCGGTGTGGTATATTTTCCCCTGAAAACTTTCCACACCCGGGATGTCCGGCATTTTTGCCGTGGACAGGCATCCGGTCGCCATGACGCAGAAGCGTGCCACGACCGTGTCACCCTGGTCGGTGCGGACGGTCCAGACCTCCGCCGCCTCATTGAAGTGCAGCGAGGTGACACGCGTGTCGAAGCGAATGTCGCGGCGCAAATTCAGCCGCTCCGCGACGTGCCGCGCGTAGGTCAGGATCTCCGGCTGGGCGGCGTACAGCTCGCTCCAACGCCACTCCTGCTGGAGTTCGGGCAAGAACGAGAAGGAATACTGCATGCTCTCCACATCGCAGCGGGCGCCGGGATAGCGGTTCCAGTACCACGTGCCGCCGACATCTCCCCCGGCCTCGAACGCTACGGCCGACAGGCCGAGGCCGCGCAGGCGGTGCAGCATGTAAAGGCCGGCAAACCCGGCGCCCACGACGACGACATCGACCTGATTATCGGGCATTTCCTCTCCCCACGGCTGATAGCGGATGTTGGGGCAATGGTTGGGTTGGGGAAAGCGAGAAGAAGTGGCGTTTTCGGACCGCGAGCGGCATCATTCCAGAGCGCGAGCACGGGTGAGAAAAATGCTGGTCGTCACCACCGAGAACGTGCCCGGCTATCGGGTAAGCCGCGTGTTCGGCCAGTGTTTCGGCGTCGTGGTGCGCAGCCGGGGCCTCGGCGGCAACATCGCCGCCAGCCTGCGCAGCATCGTCGGCGGCGAGATCAAGGAATACACGCAGATGCTGGAGCAGGCGCGGCGGCATGCCCTGGACCGAATGGTGACGAACGCCGCCGCCATGGGCGCCAACGCCATCGTGATGATGCGGTTCGATTCGGCCGAGATCGGACAGACGATGAGCGAGATCGTCGCCTACGGCACCGCCGTCGAACTCGACCCGCCGCCGCGCTGACGGGCGATGCGCACCTGGATCGTCGTTGCGGGTTTCGTGCTGGTGCTGGCAGCGGCTGCGGCCGTGCTGCTCGGCGCGGCCTGGGTGAGCCTGGTGGCGCCGGCAGTGTTCGGCGTGCTGCTGGTGGTCGGGACGCTGGCGGAGCGGCGGTTCTACAAGCCGCTCGGCGAGGGCGCGCCGGGCCAAGGGTGGCGGCTGACCGACGAGCGGTTCGTGGACCCGGAGAGCGGCGTGCTCGTCTGCGTGTATCACCATGAGGGCAGCGGTGAACGGCGCTACGTGCGCTTTCCGGCGGGACCGCCCGCTTAGCCGGGCGGTAAGCGTGCCTCGACGTCTGCCAGGATCCGGGCGGCGACGGTCGCCGCGTCCGCTTCGGCGTCGATCACCATACAACGAGCGGGGTCGGCGGCGGCGATGTCGGCGAAGCCGGCGCGGACGCGGGTGAAGAACGCCTCGCCGAGGCGTTCGTAACGGTCGGCCGCCGTGCCGCGCGCACGCATCCGTGCCACGGCCGTCGGCACCTTCACGTCCAGCACCAGCGTCAGGTCCGGCACGAGGCCGATCATGCTCGCCAGCACGGCGATGGCGGCTCGGTCGCCGCCGAGGGCAAACCCTTGATAGACCATGGTCGAGTCATAGAAACGGTCGCACACAACCCAGGTGCCGGCAGCGAGTGCGGGGCGGATGGTTTTTTCGACATGCTCGGCACGGGCGGAGAAATGCAGCAGGGTTTCGGCCGGCAGCGACCAGTCCACGTCGCCCGACAGCAGCAGGTTGCGGACGATTTCGGCACCGGGAGCGCCGCCGGGTTCGCGGGTGAGCAGCACCGGCAGGCCGCGCGCGCGCAGTGCGTCGGCCAGCAGCCGCGCCTGCGTCGATTTGCCTGCGCCCTCCCCGCCTTCGAGTGTGATGAAGCGGGCCGGCGCGGTCATCCGCCGGTGACGTAGTGCGAGAGCACCGCCAGCGCCCGGCCCGGCAGCCCGAGGCGCGGCACGTCGGCGCCGGCGAGGAGAGGAACACTCATTTCCGGCACGCCCTCGCCGCTGACGCTGAGGCGGCCCAGGGTGGTGCCGCGCACCACCGGCGCCTGGATCGGGCTCTCGTACTCGATGGCGATGCGGGCCTTGGCCCGCCAGTTGCGCGGCATACTGACGGCCAGTTCGCGGCCGCCGACCAGCGGCACCGTCGGCTCCGCGCCCAGCCAGACGGGCGCCTGCTCCACCGTGTCGCCGGCGGTGAACAGGGTCACGTCCTCGAACTCGCGGAATGCCCACTCCAGCAACCGCTCGCTCTCCTCGGCGCGCTGGTGCATGGTGCCAAGGCCGTTCAGCACCATGATGACGCGGCGGCCGTTGCGGAGCGCGCTGGCCACGAGACCGTAGCCACCGGCGTCGGTGTGGCCCGTTTTCAGGCCGTCGGCGAGGCCCTTCTGCACCAACGGGTTGCGGTTTTCCTGCTCGATATTGTTGTATTTGAAGGTTTTTTCCGAGTCGTATTTATAGTATTCGGGGAAATCCTGGATGATCCGGCGCGCGAGCGTGGCGATGTCGCGCACCGACATGTGGTGGTCCGGGTCCGGCCAGCCGGTGGTGTTGCGGAACACGCTGTTGGTCAGGCCGAGTTCCTTGGCCTTGGCGTTCATCAGTTCGACGAACTGCTCCTCGGACCCGGCGATGCCTTCGGCCAGCACGATGCAGGCATCGTTGCCGGATTGCACGATCATGCCGCGCACCAGATCCTCGACCTTCACCTGCGAGCCGAGTTGCACGAACATTTTCGAGCCGCCCATGCGCCAGGCGCGCTCGCTGACCGGCAGTTCCTGCGTCAGATTGAGCCGGCCGGATTTCAGCATGCCGTACACGATGTAGGCGGTCATCAGCTTGGTCATCGATGACGGTGGCTGGGGCACGTCGGCGTCTTTGTCCAGCAGCGTGGCGCCAGTGTTGTAGTCCACGATCACGGCCCAGCGGGCAGCGGTGTCGAGCGGGCCGATGGGGGTTTCGGCGGGCGTGGTGGGGGTGGCGGCCTCGCCCGGGAGCGGCTTGGGGGCCGCGACGGCGGGCTTGGCCGCGACCGGCGGCAGCTTCTTACCGGCCATCGAGGCGGCCTGCGCGGGGCCGGCGAGCAGTGCCAGGGCCAACAGGGTGCGACGGCTCAGCACGTCGCGGACGCGATGGTGTTTTGCATGGGGCGGGTTTTAGGCCGGTCGGACGGCTTCGGGCAATCGGAAGCGGCGATGGTTGGCTGCACGCTAAATCGGCGAATCGCCCGGCACGCCGTACGCCGGTGCGCTGGCCGGGTTCAGAGCCCGGGTGACGTAGGCGTCCATCTGCGGCGCCCATAGCGTCCATAGGTCGGCGAGCGCGGCGATCGGGTCGGTTTCGTGCCAATCGACGCGCAGGTCGGCAACCGGCCACGCCACGTCGCGGACGACCAGCATTCCGGCGGAACGCACCGGCCCTGCCTCCCCGCCCGCCGCCAGCCCTGCCTGCAAGGCGGCCACGAGGCGGGCGCCGAGCGGTTCGTTCGGGATGGCGCCGAATGCGGCGACCATCGCGGCCGGCACGGCGAGGGATGCCAGCAGGTTGCCGGCGGCGACCACGCCCGGGCCTTCTTGCGTGGTGTGCAGGCCAAGCGTGTGGGCCCCGGAAAACGCGGCGGTGCCGCCGGTGGCGTCCACCAGGGCCAGTTGCCGATATTCGATGAACGCGGCCGAGGCGGTCACACGTACCAGCGCATCCGCCGCCGACAGGCCGGTGGCGAGCAGATCCAGGCCAACCGGCCCTAGCGTTGGGTCGGTGATGTTCTGGGTCGCGACGACCCCGGTGGCGGCCCGCGCGTGGGCGCAGCGGGCGGCGACGGCGGGGCTGGAGGACGACACCGCGATACCGAACTCGCCGGTGCGCGGGCAGTGCGCGGAGATGGAAAAGGTCACGCGCGGCTCAGTCCGGGATCACGGCCGTTACTTCGATCTCGACCAGCCACTCCGGGCGAGCGAGAGCGCTGACGACGAGGCCGGTGGAGACGTAGTGGACGCCCTTCAGCCAGCGGCCCATTTCCAGATAGACGGCTTCGCGGTGGCGGATGTCCGTCAGGTAAACGACGCAGCGGCAGATGTGGGACAGGTCGCTGCCGGCCTCGCGCAGCAGTAGGCGGATGTTGGCCAGCGCCACGGCGGCCTGCGCACCGGCATCGCCGGGATGGGCGCTGACGCGCGTGTCCAGGTCTTGCGCCACCTGCCCGCGCAGAAACACCGTCGTGCCGCGCGCCACCACCGCCTGCGACAGATCGTTGTCCAGCTTCTGCTCCGGGTACGTGGCCTTGGTGTTAAACGGGCGGATACGGGTATGGGCCATATGCGTTCTCGACGGTTGGCGGATGGCTGCATGGGGCCGGCCCGTGTGCCATCTGTCAATGCACCGCGCAGGCGATTACAGATTCCGTTCCCGGTTCACGATGAGGTGTCCGTGGCCATCCCGCCGGACCCGTTCTGGACGACCGCCGCGCAGAGCGACGCGTGGTGGACCTCGCCCGTGCCGACCCCCGCCGGGTTCCTGCCGGGCACGCGCGTGCCGCGTTTCGGCCCTGCGGCACTGCCGCAGGCAGCGGACATGGACGCCCTGATCACGGCGATCCGGGCGCCGCTGGCGGTGCATGATTCAAGCCTGTCCGGCGCGACGTGCCTGATCCATGCCGCCGACCGCATGGCCCGCGCCCTGCCGCGCGGGTATGTGCGCGGCAGAACGGTGTTCGGCTGCGGCCATTCGATCGGCGACGATATGCTGGCAAACAACGGCGCGCGCTTGCGGTCGGCGATCACGGCGGTGCTGCACCACGCCGTCTATTCGCCGCAGTCGGGCGCCGTGGTCTGTCCGGGCGCGGGGTTCTACGAACCGTCGCTGGGCAATTACGGCGACCGTGCGGATGCGCTCGACCCGCTGGTGGCACTGGACCCGCTCTACGATTACGATTCCGAACGGCGGGTGGTGTTCACGCCCGGCGTCGCGAGGATTCGGACCGTCGAGCAGCTCGCGGTGCCGATTTGCGGCAACGGTTTTCACAATTACGGGCATTTCCTGTTTGACGGGCTGCCGTTTGCCTTTCTGCTGACCAGCCTGATGGCGGACGTGCCCATGCTGTTCGTCGGCCCCCGCCTGTCCGGATGGCAGGCCGCGATCCTGTCCGCGCTCGGCATGGCGGACCGCTATGTGCAGCTCGACTTCCCCACGCAGTTTGGCCGCGTGGTCGTGTCCGACACGCTGACGCAGCATGTCGCGTATCCGAGCCGGCTGATCAGGCCGATGTTCGACACGCTGCGCTACCGGCTGGGGGCACGGGATGAGCGTCGGCGGCGCGTGTTCGTCTCGCGCCGGCACGACACATCCAAGCGCGTGATGCGCAACCGGATGGAGGTGGAGGCGGCGATCGCGGCGTTGGGGTTCGAGATCGTGATGCCCGAAACGATGCCGTTCGCCGAGCAGGTCCGCACGTTCGCCGCCTGCGACGTGGTGATCGGCGAGTCGGGGGCCGGAATGGCCAACGTGGCGTTTTGCGACCCTGGGACGACGGTCCTGGAAATCCAGCCTGAGAATTTCTTCGAGGGCTGGACGCGCGGCACCTGCATGCTGATGGCGCTGGAATGGCACGTGTATTTCGCCCGCGCCGCCGAGGGAAGCGCGCATGGGGCGGAGTTTTCCGTCGATGTCCCCACGCTGCGCGACGCGGTGGCGACGGTGCTGCAACAAATGTGGCCAGCGACGTAACGGCGGCGGCGGCGCGACCGTTGATTTGGACTCTCAAATGAAAACACCGCTGACAGCGGTGGGGCGGCGCCCCATGTCTTGCAGGACTGGTTTTGGGACAATTTCAGATGCGCCGCATGGGATGGTGGCATATTTCGATCGGGGCGATGGCATTCGGTTCGGATGGCGTCGCGCTGGCGGGCGGCATGCTGTTCGGCTGCATGGTCGCGCTCACGATCGGCGCTGCGATGTTCTATGTGTTGCGCTGGGTTTATCGGTGTTTTTTCCCGAAAAAAATCATTCAACAGGAATGCAGCCCGGAACTGCTGGCGTGGGCCACGAAAATGTGGCCCGATCATAAGGTGCAATAGTCGCGAAAGCTTTGCCAGACCATGTCGAACAGCCTCTACGACACGGACTTCGCCGCCTGGACCGCCGAGCAGGCGCGCCTGCTTCGCGATGGCCGCCTGGCCGATCTGGACATTGCGAACGTCGCCGAGGAAATCGAAAGCATGGGCCGGCGCGAGCAGGACGAACTGACCAACCGCCTGGCCATCCTGTTGACCCACTTGTTGAAATGGCACTTTCAGTCCGATTGGCAGAGCGTGAGCTGGATTCTGGCGATCGCGGAACAGCGCCGGCAAGTGGCACGCAATATGCGCAAGAGCCCCAGCCTCAAACCTCTGCTGCCGGAGATGATGGCGGATGCTTACGGCGACGCCCTGATCGCCGCACGACGCCAGACCGGACTTCCGAAGACCGCGTTCCCATCCGCGTGTCCTTGGACGTTCGACGACGCCATGACCGGCGAGCCAACGGACTAGATTGACCAGCGTCCGCCGCGACCGATGAAAACCCGCTGGCTCCCAGAGTAGGACTCGAACCTACGACCGAGCGGTTAACAGCCGCTTGCTCTACCAACTGAGCTATCTGGGATCAGTGCGGGCCGTCCCTATAGCGGAGGGCGCGGTAGGACGCAAAGCCCTTCCGGCGCCTTTTTCACATGCCGGAAATGCCGGCCGGACCCTCCTCCTGCATCGCTTCGGCGAAGGTCCATGGGCAGACAGCGGGGAACGCCGATTCGGGCAGGCCGGTCTGGCGCTCCGCCGCGATCAAAGCGTCGCCGTAGGCGTCGGCCCGGATCTCGGCCAGGAGCGGTTTCAGGCTCGGGTTCTTCGCCAGGATTCGTGCGGCGCGGCGGCGCTCAACGGCCGTCGCGGGGCAGCCGGGCCTGCTCGGCCGTCCAGGCGACGAAGTCGGTCTCATACAGGCTGTTCGACATGGCAGATCGGTTATACCAACGGTGGTGGATTGCCGCGCAATCGTGGAGAGCAACATGGAACCGGCGGAAATCGTCATTCCGGCCCGCCGTGGCAAGGCGGCGCATGTGAGGCGGGGCCAGACCGTGCGGGTGATCAACACGCATGGCGAGCAGGTGGTCGATACCTGGGCGTTCGCGGCCGGCGACCTGGGCGAGTTCATGTCCATGGAGCACAGCCGCGCCGGGATGCGGCGGCTGACGCCCAAAATCGGCGACACGCTGTTAACCAACCGGCGGGCGCCGATCCTGACGCTGATCGAGGACACGTCCGGCGGCGTGCATGATACGCTGATGGCGGCCTGCGATCGCTGGCGTTACGAGGGGCTTGGCTGCACCGAATACCACGACAACTGCCAGGACAATCTGTTCGGCGGCTGCAAGGAACTGGGCATCGTGCCGCCGGAGACGCCGAGCCCGCTGAACCTGTTCATGAACATCCCGTGGACGATCGAAGGCAGCCTGTCGTTCGACCCGCCGGTCTCCACGCCCGGCAGTTTTGTGGTAGTGCGCGCCGAGCGCGATCTGGTGATCGCGTTTTCGGCCTGCCCGCAGGACATCCTGCCGATCAACGGGCGCGGGCGGCAGCCGACCGAGGCGCACTTCGTTATCGCCTGAGGGCTGCGCGGAATCCTTGTTGCGGTGCGGCATAATCGGTGCCTACGGTGGAACCGTCGTGCCGCCGCTGGCGTTGATCCCGACATTGCCCGCACACAAGAAAGCACGGCCCCATGCAAATCCGCGTCGGCTACGAACTGACCTTCGATCTTCCGCAGGCGACGCCGATGATCTTGCTGCTGAATATCCATCATTCGCGGGTCAACGACATCGTGGTGCCGGACCGGGTGACGACGGATCGGCAGGTCCAAATCACCTCCTACCACGACAGCTTCGGCAATCTGTGCAGCCGGCTGGTGGCGCCGCCGGGCCGCATCCGCATCGCCAGCACCGCCGTTGTCAACGACGACGGCAATCCGGACCCGGTGGTCGCGTGGGCACAGCAGTATGCGGTGCAGGATCTGCCTGACGACGCGATCATGTACCTGATGGGCAGCCGGTATTGCGAAACCGACGTTTTGTCTGAGACGGCGTGGCGGCTGTTCGGCAACGGGCCGATGGGCTGGGCGCGTGTGCAGGCGATCTGCGATTTTGTCCATAATCATTTGACGTTCGACTACGCGACTGCCCGCCCGACACGGACGGCATGGGAGGCATTCAATGAAAAGCGCGGCGTGTGCCGCGATTTTGCCCATCTGGGCGTGGCGTTGTGCCGCGCGATGAACATTCCCGCGCGCTACTGCACCGGCTATTTGAGTGACATCGGCCTGCCGCCGCCCTATTCGACGATGGATTTCGCGGGCTGGTTTGAGGCGTATTTGGGCGGCGCGTGGCACACGTTCGATCCTCGCAACAACGAGCCACGCCGGGGCCGTATCCTGATCGGGCGTGGGCGCGATGCGGTGGACGTGCCGATCAGCAACACGTTCGGGCCGAACACGCTGGCGGGTTTCCAGGTGTGGACCGACGAAGTGACCGACGCGATGAACACGAATTGACGATTACGTTCGGCCAATTCGTTTCTGCAAAGCGTCCAGCAGGACGGCCACGACGATAATCGCGCCGGTGGCGAAGTCCTGCCAGAAAATGTCGATCCGCGACAGGTTGAGGAAATTTCGGATGAGCGCGATGATGATGACGCCAATGATGGTGCGCAGGATATTGCCCTGCCCACCATACAGGCTGGTGCCGCCGATGACGACGGCCGCGATCACCTCGAACTCCAGGCCGCGCGCGGTATCTGCCTGAATGGCGCCGATGCGGGACAGCAGCAGGTTGCCGGCGAACGAGGACGCGAGGCCGACAATGACGAGCGACATGATCTTCACGCGGTCGGCGCGGATGCCGGACAGCATCGCGACCGTGCGGTTGGCGCCGACGGCATAGACTTTCTTGCCGAACGCGGTGCGCGTCATCAATACCCAGCCGATGGCGTAGGTCGCGAGCGCAATCAGGAACGGGTTGGGGATCCCGAACGTCTGCCCCTGCCCTATTGCCTTGAAGGCATCGGGCAGGTCGGCGACGACGCGCCCGCCGGTGGTGACGAACGCGAGGCTGCGGGCCATCATCATCGTGCCGAGCGTGGCGATGAAGGACGGGATGCGGCCGCGGGTGACGATGATACCGTTGACGACGCCGAGGGCCGGGCCGACAAGCAACGACAGTGCCACGCCCGGCACGATGCCATACAGTTTCATCAATGTCGCCGACACCGCCGCCGTCAGCGCCACCACGGATCCCACCGAAATATCGAACTCGCCGCCGATCATCACCACCGTCATGCCGGCGGCGACGATCAGGTTGACGGACATCTGCGCCA
This sequence comes from Solirubrobacterales bacterium 70-9, assembly GCA_903970625.1. Classification (GTDB taxonomy): domain Bacteria; phylum Pseudomonadota; class Alphaproteobacteria; order Acetobacterales; family Acetobacteraceae; genus CAJCJG01. Next base: position 12,071 of record CAJCJG010000290.1, read on the forward strand.
TCAAATTGGTGATGTTGATGGTGCTCAGAAATCTCGGAGACAGCAGCGAGATGACGACGACGAGCAGGATCAGGACGGCGAACGCCTGGATCAGCCCGTAGGATTGCCGCAGCGGCCCGCGCCAGCGCGACACGGCAGGGGGGACGATGGCCGACATATTAGATGTGTCCGCTGACTGATGCGTGAAGGATGGCGCCACGGGTCACGTCCGGCCCCGCGAACTCGCCGACGACGGCACCGCGAAACATCACCAGCACACGGTCGCATAGCGTCTCGATGTCGGCCAGTTCGGCGCTGAACAGGATCACGCCGACGCCGGCGGCTGCGATCTCCTGAATGATGCGGCGGATTTCGAATTTGGAGCCGATGTCGATGCCGATGGTCGGCTCGTCGAGCAGGAAGATGCGCGGCCCCGTCTCCAGCCACTTGGCGAACAGCAGTTTCTGCTGGTTGCCGCCGCTGAGCGTTTTCGCCATCACGCGCGGGCCGGGCGCGCGCACATTCAGGCGCTTGATGCACTGCTCCGCCGTCTCGACCATGCGGCGTTGGTTCAGCATGCCCATGCCGCCGGAGAAGCGCGACAGGATCGGCAGGCAGATATTCTCAAGCAACGAGAATTCGGGCAGAATCCCTTCCCGCAGTCGGTCGTTGGTCAGCAGCGCGAGGCCCGCACCCAGCGATGCGTGCGGCGTGCCCAGCGCGGCAGGCTTGCCCTCGATGGCGAAATCGCCGGTCGTGCGTTGGATGTCCTCGCTACCGAAAATTGCGCGCGCCAGTTCCGTCAGCCCCGAGCCTGTCAGGCCGGTGACGCCGAGAATCTCGCCCCGATGCAGGTCGAACGAGATGTCGCGCAGCCGGCCGGAGACGGACAAATTGCGCACCGAGAGCAGCACGTCCGCCTTCGTCGCAGCCGCACGCTGCAACGAGGCGTGATCGAGGTCACGCCCCAGCATGCCGCGCACGACTTGCGGCAAATCGGTCTTCGCGCGCGGCCCGGATGCGACGACGGCGCCGTCGCGCAACACCGTAATATCGTCGCAGATTTCAAAAACTTCGGCCAGATAATGCGACACGAACACCAGCGCCACGCCCTGCGCCGCCAGGGTGCGGATCAGCCGCAGCACAACCGTGACCTCCACGTCGGTCAGCGACGACGTGGGCTCGTCCAGCAGCAACACGCGGGGGTTCCACGTCGTCGCCTTGACGATTTGCACCATCTTCTTCACGTCGTTCGGCAGCGACGACACCAAGGCGCCGGGATCGACGTCGATGCCGTATGCCGTCAGCAATTTTTGTGTCCGCGCCCGCATCTCGCGCGTGCGCAGCAGGCCGAACGGCGGGCGTTTCGGCTCGTTGTTCAGCAGCACATTTTCGGCGACGGTCAGGCTGTCGATCAGGTTGATGTCCTGATGCACGGTGACGACGCCGTGGCGCAGGGCGGCGACCGTCCCTGCCGGACGGTACGGTGCGCCGTCCAGGCTAATACTGCCAGAATCCGGCAGTACGACGCCGGCAAGAATTTTCAGCAGCGTGCTTTTGCCGGCGCCGTTTTCGCCCAGCAGGCCATGCACGCGGCCGGGCACGATCGCGAAATCGACACCGCGCAGCGCCTGCACGCCGCCAAATGCCTTGGCGACGTTGCGGCAGTCCAGGATAGGGGGCGCGTCCACTGTCGTGCGAGAGGCCGGCGGGCCACCACCCGCCGGCGTTACCCTTACGAGCCGCCCGTCACCTGCGGGTCCTTCGCGAACTGGTCGGCGTTCTCCTTGGTCACGACATACGTGGGCAGATCCATCCGCGCCTGCGGCGTGCCGCCTTGCAGCTTCGTGACCATCGCGTTGACCCCCTCGTAGCCCATTTTGAACGGGTCCTGGATGATGATGCCCAGCAACTTGCCGTCCTTGACCATCTGGAAGGAGACGGCGTCGATGTCGAACGGTACCAGCTTCACGTCGGTACGTTTGGCGCCCTCCAGCGCCGCATAGGCGCCCTGCGCCACGACTTGATTCATGAAGAACGCGCCGGCGATGTCCGGGGTGGAGACCAGCGTGTCCTCCATCGTCCGCCGCCCATCCTCCAGGCTCAGCTTGAGTAGCTTGCGCGGCACCACCGTCAGGCCGAGTTCGGTGGCGCGGCTTTCGAACCCGCGCGCGCGGTTCTGCGCATTGTCGTTGCCGGGTGCGTGGTCGAACACGATCACTTTGGCGCCGGGGGCGACGTTCTTGGCCATTAGTTCGGCCGCCTGTTTGCCGCCGGCCACATTGTCCGTGATGATGAACGTCTCCCACTTGCCGGACTGCAAGCCGATGTCGGTGATCACGACTGGGATGTTCTTCTTGTTGTAGATGTTTTTGACCGGTTCGGCGAGCACGATGCTGTCGCCCGGGAACAGGATCAGGCCCTGCACGCCCTGCGCGTCGAGGTCTTCGAGGTCGGCCACCTGCCGCGTCGTGTCGGTGTCGCCGCCGTTGGTCAGGATCAGGTTGATCGTGACGCCCTTGGCTTTCCATTCGCCGATGGCCTTCTTGGCGCCGTTGGCCATCGTCACAAGAAACGGGTTGGTGCCCCAAAACTGCGAATAGCCGATGGTATAGGTTTTATCGTCCGCCCGCGCCATCCTGGCGAACGTGGCGGCGAGCGCGCTGCCGAGCAGAAGCGTTCTTCTGTGCATGGTATTCCTCCCGTTATTTTTTCTTGTCCGACGCGCTGAAAGCGTAAACCGGTGCCCGTGCGGGGTGCAAGGCCGTGCCGTGTGGGGTGGTGTTCCCGTACGAGGATCGCGTGCTATGTGACAGGGGTTAGTTTGGAGGCTCGAATTGAGCGACACACCGGAAGGCCGCAGCGTTCCGCTGATGGAGCCCGCCAAGGCGCAGGAGATCGCGCGCGGCCTAAAATGGCTGGCGCAGTCCTACGCCGAGGCCGGCATGGCGCGCGATGCGTCCCGCGCCGAGCGGGACAGCCATTGGTGGCTGGCTTATGCAAACTCGTTAGCGCAGACGCCCCCGGCACAGTCCTAACGTCGGTCGGATACTCGATCCGAAGAACAACAATATACGACGAAATGTCAGGTCGCGCTTGCGCGATAAGACATTTCGTCGCACATCGTTCTTGTCCACAGGCAATGGGGCGTTCGACACGGAGGGTAAAGACGACGCCCGATCTTCGCCGCCATCGTGACGTTGGCAACATTCCAAGGTCTCACTCTCAACGTAAGGGAGTTAAACATGGAAGCCCACGTTACCCTAGCGGTTCGAGGTGAAATTGGTGTCCGTGTCGGGCCACGGTTGGGATGCTGATATACGTACACGGTGGTCTGACGGCCGCACGGTGCAGTTGCTAGGTCCGAACGGCACCAGGTGGGGTTCAACTCCTCACACCACGCAGCATCGCTAGACCGTGACGACGTCATCGACCTATGCACGGCGGTATAATTGAACTCCGTCCCTCCTAACCCCAGGACCAACACGTTCCAAATCCGTGGCCTCCGGGTGATACCACTCGACGTCCACTTCCCGTGAGAGCTGAAGGTCAGGACTGTTCCTGTATCGCTTGATCCAATCAAACCACTCGCCGAAGTCCATCACCACCGCCAAATCTATATCGCTATCAGGACGGTGGTCCCCACGCGCGCGGCTTCCATACAGCCAGACCGCTTCGGCCAGCGGGTGCCGCTTTGCCCAAGAGACAATCGCCTGCCCGTCGCCGTCGGAAATGTGCATTTGCCTCTGCCGTCAACCGCCGCTAAACGGAATGTAGTTGCCGGGTTAGCACAGTGGTAGTGCAGCGGTTTTGTAAACCGAAGGTCGCGGGTTCAAATCCTGCACCCGGCACCAAAGCCAAATTCACACCGGCGGCACATTCCGGTCGAACGAACGCTGATGCCAGTATGGATAGACCGGCGTCCGCGCGCTCGCCGCATCCAGCGCCGCCACCTGTGCCGCCGTCAACGACCACCCCACGGCCCCCAGATTCTGCCGCAACTGCTCCTCGTTACGGGCACCGATGATGACATTCGCGACCGTCGGGCGTTGCAGCAGCCAGTTCAGCGCGATCTGCGGCACGCTCTTGCCTGTTTCCGCCGCCACAGCGTCCAGCGCATCCACCACCTTGAACAGATAATCGTCGTCCACCGGCGGCCCATTGTCGGCCGTGGCCGGCAGGCGGCTGACGGCCGGCG
>CAJCJG010000291.1 GCA_903970625.1 Solirubrobacterales bacterium 70-9
GGGCCGGGTGGTGGTTCCCCAAATGGCTGTTCAGGCTGATCGAGGACCAGATCCTGGGAATCGACGAAGCTTTAAAACTTCTCGCCGCTCAAATCCGCGAGGGCAAGTTGGCCCCGCTCTCCACCCCGGCCGAGGCCCCCGCGACACCCCGCCGGGCCCGTGGACACGCCCGCTCCAGGAGTCCGAGGCGGCGCAAAGCCCGGCAACGGTCCCGCCCGCAAGCGGCACCCCGGCCCAAAATCCGCCCGAGACCGGCGCCCACCCCGCTGGCCGGGCGGCCGTGGCCCCGCATCCAATCCGGCCTGTGGCTGCAGAGGGTTTCCCCCAAACAAAAAATCGCCCGATCCAAGCCCGCGCCCTGGCACGCCCTTATTGTTACGATTTCAAAACAATAGAGTGCGGCCCTATTCCGCCGCCCGCGTGCTGCCCGAAAGCTCCTTCTCCATCGCCGCGCGCATCAAAAATTTCTGCATCTTGCCCGTCACCGTCATCGGGAATTCCTCCACGAAGCGGACATAGCGCGGGATCTTGTAGTGGCTGATCTGGTCGCGGCAGAAGCCGCGCACCTCCTCCTCGGTCAGCGCCTCGCCGTCGCGCAGCTTGACCCAGGCGCACAGTTCCTCGCCATACACCGCGTCCGCCACGCCGAACACCTGCACGTCCACGATCTTCGGATGCTTGTAGAGGAACTCCTCCACCTCGCGCGGATACACGTTCTCGCCGCCCCGTATCACCAGATCCTTGATGCGGCCGACGATGGCGCAATAGCCCTCCGCGTCCAGGGTGGCGAGGTCGCCGGTGTGTATCCAGCCGGTGCGGTCGATGGCCTGTTGCGTCCGCTCGTCGTCGTCCCAGTAGCCGAGCATCACCGAATAGCCGCGCGTACACAGTTCGCCCGGCGTGCCGCGCGGCACGATGCGGCCCTCGGCATCGACGATTTTGACCTCCAGATGCGGATGCACAGTCCCGACGGTGGAGACGCGGCGTTCGATTGACGAGTCCAGCGTGGTCTGGAAACTGACCGGGCTGGTCTCGGTCATGCCGTAGGCGATGGTGATGTCGCGCAGATTCATCAGCGCGATGGCCCGGCGCATGACCTCGATGGGACATGGGGAGCCGGCCATGATGCCGGTGCGCAGGCTGGACAGATTGTATTTGGCGAAGTCCGGATGCGCCATCTCGGCGATGAACATGGTGGGCACGCCGTACAGCGCGGTGCAGCGTTCCTCCGCCACCGCCTGCAACACCGCCAGCGGGTCGAACCCCTCGCCTGGAAATACCATCGCGGCGCCGTGCGTCACGCAGCCCAGCACGCCCATCACCATGCCAAAGCAGTGATACAGCGGCACCGGAATGCACAGAAGATCGTGCTCGGTCAGTCGCATGCCCTCGGCGGTGAAATAGCCGTTGTTGAGGATATTGTGGTGCGTCAGCGTGGCACCCTTCGGAGAGCCGGTGGTGCCGGACGTGAACTGCACGTTCACCGGATCGTCGAACTGCAATGTCGTCGCCAGTTCGCGCAACGTCTGCCGCTCCGCATCGCCGCCGCGTGCGGCCACGGCCTCGAACGCAAAACTGCCGGGCAGCGTGTGCGCGCCGATTTGAACGATGATCTCCAGCGTCGGAACCCGCGCCGCCTTCAATGCACCGGGCACGGCGGTGGCCAGTTCAGGCAACAGCGTCGAAAGCATGCCGACATAGTTGCTGCTCTTGAACGCAGTCGCCGTCACCAGCGCGCGGCAGCCGACCTTGTTCAGTGCGTAGTCCAGTTCGTGCAGCCGGTAGGCCGGGTTGATGTTGACCAGCACCAGCCCTGCCTTGGCGGTCGCGAACTGCGTGATCACCCATTCGGCGTTGTTCGGCGACCAGATTCCCACGCGGTCGCCCGGCCGCAGCCCCAGCGCCAGCAGCCCGGCCGCGAAAGCATCCACGCGCGTCTGCAACGCGCGCCACGTCAGCCGCACGCCCTGCTGGCGCACCACGAGGCCCAGCCTGTCGCCCCAGCGGTCCACGGCGCGGTCGAAATGCTGCCCGATCGTCTCACCGAGCAGCGGTTGCGCCGCCGGCCCGCTCACGTAGCTCGTCGTGGCCATGGTCGTTCCCCCATCGCCGCATCGTTCCTCAGACCAGCCGCCAGGACAAGGGCAAGGGCTGTGCGCCGGGCGGGCCGTCGGGGGGCCGCTTGGGGGGGAGCGTGCCGCGCCCGAGCGAAGACCAGGGCGCGCCGGCAAGCTGGGTGCGGATGCGGGCGGCCAGATGGGCGCGGCGGAACGGTTTGCTGACCAGTTCCACCCCCTGGACCATGCGCCCGTTCTCCAGCAGCACGTTGCCCGGATAGCCGGAGGTGAACAGCACCCGCATCGGTGGCACCACCCGCGCGGCGGCATCGGCGAGATCGCGCCCGCTCATGCCGCCCGGCAGCACCACGTCCGTCAGCAGCAGGTCGGGCGGCGTCCCCATCTCCCGCAGCCGGCGCCCCAGCAGCAGCAGGGCCGCCGGCCCGTCCGCCGCCGTCAGCACGTCGTAGCCGAGGCCGCGCAGCATCGCGTCGGTATGGGCGCGCACCAGTTCGTTGTCCTCGACCAGCAGGATCGTCTCGTCGCCCCGCGCCGCCTCCCGCTCGTTCTCCGGGTCGGACACCGCCTCGGTGCCGGTGGTGCGCGGCAGATACAGGCGCACGATGGTGCCGCCCCCGGTCTCGCTGTCGATCATCGCGTGGCCGCCCGACTGCTTGGCGAAGCCGTACACCATCGACAGGCCCAGGCCGGTGCCCTTGCCGGGCTCCTTGGTGGTGAAAAAGGGATCGAACGCCTTGGCCAGCACGTCGCGGCTCATGCCGTGCCCCGTGTCGGCGACGCTGAGCATGATGTAGTCGCCGATCCGGTCGAGGCCCGCGACAGCCGCGTACACGCGGTCAATCGGCACGTTGCCGGCCTCGATGGTCAGCCGCCCGCCGGACGGCATGGCATCGCGCGCATTGATGCCCAGATTCAGTATGGCGTTTTCCAATTCCGCCGGGTCCACCAGCGCCGGCCACAGCCCCTCTGCCCAGCCGATGCGCAGCGAAATCGGCTCGCCCAGCGTCCGCCGCAGCAGCGGCTCCAGCGAACTGAGCAAGGCGGCCACATCGACCACCTGCGGGCTGAGCGGCTGGCGGCGGGAGAACGCGAGCAGCCGGTTCATCAACTGGCTGGCACTTTCGCCCGCCTTCAGACCGGCATCGGCGAGGCTCAGGTCGAGCGCACCGTCCTCAACCCGCTCCTCCGCGCTCATCGCCAACATTTCGAAATTGCCCATGATCACGGTCAGCAGATTGTTGACATCGTGGGCAATGCCGCCGGTCAACTGGCCGAGCGCTTCCAGCTTCTGCGACTGACGCAGCTTCTCCTCGGTCTCGCGCTGCGCCGCGATGTCGCGGAAATACACGGTCAGCCCGCCCTCGAACGGATAGCAGCGCATGTCGTAGAACGCGTTGAGCGGGGCATACGCCGCCGCGAAATCGACATTCTCGCCGGTGCGCATCGCATGTTCGAAACGCTCGCCGAACTCCGCCTCCCGCAGCCCGGGGAACAGCGCCCACAGCGACGCGCCGAGCATGTCCTCGCGCGTGCGCTGCACATAGCGCAGCGCGGCCGTGTTCACGTAGCGCAGGCACCATTGCCGGTCGAGCACCCACACGCCGTCCGAAATCGTGCTCAGGATCAGCTCCACCTCGGAGCGGGCGCGCTCCGCCTCGCCGAGCAGATTGGCGCTGTCCACCGCAATGGCGACCGCACCGGCTACGTCGGCCATCGCAATCCGGTCGGCCGCCGTCACGCTGCGCCCAAGGCGGACGGCGAGATGGCCAAGCGGCTCGCCGCCGCCACCGACCAGCGCCGCGCCAATCCAGTCCGGCCCCGTCGTGGCTTGGGCCGGCCGCACGGTTTCGGCGGGCGGTTCGCCGCCAGCCAGCGAAATGCGGGCGTCGGCGGCGTCAAGCACCGTGCGCGTCAGCGTTTCCGCCCGCGCCGCCACCTCGCGCGGGTCGCGCAGGCGGGACAGGCGGCCGGACATGAGCGACAATTGCGTCAGCCGGCGCTCCCGCGCCAAGGCC
>CAJCJG010000292.1 GCA_903970625.1 Solirubrobacterales bacterium 70-9
GAGGCCAGCATCAACGACCTGCCGATCTCGCCGGAAGCGCGCCTGTTCCTCTGGCCCCTCGGGCCGCGCCCCGCCGACCATCCCGGGTTGACCGACCTCGGCCTATAACGCGGCAGCCATGCAGCGGTGGCGCCGCCCGCCGTCGCGCGCCTAGCCTGCCGCAAAAGGCAGGGAGGCCGCGCACATGAGCATCTATACCGGGCCGGTGTTCGAGATGGCCCGCACCCAGTTCCATCGCATCGCCGACCATCTGGCGATCCCGGCCGACGAGCGGGACCGGCTGCTGTATCCCAAGCGCGCCATCGCGGTGTCCTGCCCGATCCACCGCGACGACGGCACCACCGCCGTCTTTCAGGGCTATCGGGTGCAGCATCATTTGACGCTCGGCCCGACCAAGGGCGGCACCCGCTTCGCGCCCAGCGTCGATATCGGCGAGGTCGGGGCGCTCGCGGTGTGGATGAGCTGGAAATGCGCGCTCGCCGGTCTGCCGTATGGCGGCGCCAAGGGCGGCGTGACCGTCGATCCGCGCTCCCTCTCCCGCCACGAGTTGGAGGCGCTGTCCCGCCGCTACATGCAGGAGATGATCCCCTTCGTCGGCCCGCACACCGACGTGATGGCGCCGGACATGGGCACCAACGAGCAGATCATGGCCTGGTTCATGGACACCTACTCGATGTACCAGGGCCAGACGGTCATGGAGATCGTCACCGGCAAGCCGGTCGCCGTCGGCGGCACGCTCGGCCGCAAGGAGGCGACGGGGCGCGGCGTCGCCTATCTCGTCGAACGGGCGATGGGCCGGCTGGGCGTGCCGATGGCCGGGGCGACGGCGATCGTGCAGGGCTTCGGCAACGTGGGCTCGGTCACGGTCGCCTCGCTCGCGGATCGTGGGGTGAAACTGATCGGTGTGTCGGACCACACCGCCTGCTACGCCGATCCGCGCGGCCTGGACGTGTCGGCGCTGCTGCAACATGTGGATAAGGCGGGTATCCTGGCCGGCTTTTCGACGGAGGCGCTGGCCGACCCGGCGGGACTTCTGGCACGACCATGCGACATCCTGGTGCCGGCGGCGATGGAACGGGTGATCGACGCGGCGATGGCCAAGCGGCTGCAATGCCGCGTGCTGGCGGAAGCCGCCAACGGCCCGACCACCCCGGACGCCGACGAAGTGCTGGAGCAGCGGCCGGAGATTTTCGTGCTGCCCGATATCCTGTGCAACGCCGGCGGCGTCATCGTGAGCTACTTCGAATGGGTGCAGGATCTGCAACAATTCTTCTGGGACGAGGCGGAAGTGACCGACCGGCTCTACCGCGTGCTGCAACGCGCCTTTGCGCAGGTAATGGAGCGGGCGGGGCGGGAAGGCGTTTCGCACCGCACGGCGGCCATGGCCATCGGGGTGCAGAAGGTGCGGGACGCGAAGCAGGCACGGGGATTGTTTCCGTAGCGCGGCCGCGCTCGCGCCCGCCGCTCAGAAGACATGAAATGCGAAACGCAGTACCGCGAGGGAGACGACCAGCGCCAGGATCGGCCCGCCCACCGCCGCCAAGCCCAGCATCGCCCCGGCGCGTTTGGTCTGCGCGTCGCGGCCGGGATAGTAAGATCTCAACTCCGTCTCGCGATTGGAGTGCGAGAAGAAGATCTGCACCGGCGTGACCGGACGAACCGTGGGCGTCGGATCGGGAACGTCCATCACGTGGGTGTCCAGCAGCCTGGTGGTGAAGTACGTGCCTGTCATCCGCACCGGCACCGGCGGCTGCTTCGGGTCCGTGACCAGATCGAATTCCAGGACCTGCAACATTCCGAATTCGCAGGTTTCCTCGCTCTGGCGGACATTCTGCGCCGCGCCGCGCAGCCAGCCTTTCTCGATCGGCGGCAGGTTCCACCTGTCCCGGTCGGTCATCTTGGCGATCTCGGCCTGCCGCACCAACTTGTGCAAACGATGGTCGAAATTGGCGTCTCCGGTGCCGCTCATCCCACCCGCTCCATCGGTCCCCGCCTCGTTCCGGCGCGCCCATCTACCGTAACCGGCGACCTTGGCGCCACCGGACTATGGGTCGGGATAGCGGATTGCCAGCACCTCGATTTCCTCCGCCCCGGCCGGCGTGGCCAGCCGGACCACGTCGCCCACCCTGGCCCGCAGCAACGCACGCGCGATCGGCGAAGACAGGCTGACCTCGCCGCGCGCGAAATCGGCCTCGTCCACGCCCAGGATCGTCACCGTACGCGCGATGTCGCTTTCGGTCACGAAGGTGACGGTCGCGCCGAAGAACACGCGGTCGCGTTGCGGCTGTGCCGCAGGATCGACGATTTCGGCGATGTCCAGCCGCTTGCCCAGGAAGCGCGCCCGCTTGTCGATCTCGCGCAGCCGCTTCTTGCCATACAGGTAATCGCCGTTTTCGGAGCGGTCGCCGTTGCCAGCCGCCCAGTGGACGATTTCGACAATCTTCGGCCGCTCCACCCGCAGCAGCGCGTGCAGTTCCGCCCGCATCCGGTCGTGCCCGGCGCGGGTGATATAGTTTTTGCCGCCCGTCTGGATGGGTGGTGCGTCGTCGTCGTCGTCGTCGTCAGCGTCGCTCACGCTCAAGTCCTGTGTTTTCGGCATCCTTACCATGTCACGGTTGACGAGGCGCCCGAGCGGGGCCACCCGTGAGGCATGTTCCAGCCGTTCGAAAACATTCTCCGCCCCACCGAAATCCCGCCTGACGCGCCACCGCCCGTCTTGGGCGAGGGGCGGTCGCTGGTGCGCTTCTATTGGCACTACGCCCGCCAGGCGCGGTGGCTGATCGTGGCCCTGTTCGTCACCGGCCTCTCGGTCGCGACGCTGGACACGATGATCCCGGCCTTCATGGGCCGCGTCGTCACGCTGCTCTCCACCCACACCCCGGCGACACTGTTGCATGACGAATGGCCGCAACTGGCGCTCATGGCCGCCGTGCTGCTGGTGGCGCGCCCAGCCGCCTTCATCGCCCAGAATCTGGTCGCCAACCAGGCCGTCGCCCCCGGGCTGACCAATCTGGTACGGTGGCAGAGCCATTGGCACGTCGTCCGCCAAAGCTGGACGTTCTTCCAGAACGACTTCGCCGGCCGCGTTGCCAACCGCGTGATGCAGACCGGCCCGGCGTTGCGCGAAAGCATCGTCAGTTCGATCGGCGCCGTCTGGTACATCGTCGTCTATGGCACCAACGCGCTGCTGCTGCTCGGCCACGTCGATTGGCGGCTGGCAATGCCGGTGGGATGCTGGTTCGTCTGCTATGTGGGGCTGCTGCGCTTTTTCGTGCCGCGCCTGCGCGACCGCTCGCACCGGCTCAGCGAGGTGCGCTCCAACCTGACCGGCCGGGTCGTGGACAGCTACACCAACATTCTGACCGTGAAACTGTTCGCCCGCGCCCGCGACGAGGATGCGTTCGTGCGCGATGCCATCGACGATCACACCGCCGTCTTTCGCACCCAGCAGCGCACCATCACGCGCTTTTCGGCGTGCCTGATCACGATGAACGCCGCCATGGTCAGCAGCACCGCCGCCGCCGCGATCTGGCTATGGAGCGACGGGCGGGTCGCCATCGGCGTGGTCGCGATGGCGCTGCCGCTTGCGCATCAGATGGCGCAGATGGCCGGCTGGGTGGCGCAGAACGTCACCAGCATTTTCGAAAACGTCGGCGTGGTGCAGGACGGGATGCGGTCGATCGCGGTGCCGAGGCAATTGCCGGACGCGGCGGACGCCGCCGAACTACGGGTGACGCGCGGGGCCGTGCGCTTCGATCGTCTCCATTTCGGCTACGGCACCGAGCGCGGCGTGCTGCACGATCTGTCGCTGGAGGTCGGCGCCGGCGAGCGCGTCGGGCTGGTGGGCGTGTCGGGGGCCGGCAAATCCACCCTGGTCAATCTGCTGCTCGGCTTCTACCGGCTGGAATCGGGCAAAATCGTCATCGACGGCCAGGACATTTCGCGGGTGAGCCAGGAGAGTCTGCGCCGGCAGATCGCGATGGTCACGCAGGACACGTCTCTCCTCCACCGCTCGATCCGCGACAACATCCGCTACGGCCGGCCGGAGGCGACCGAGGCCGAAATCGTCGCCGCCGCGCGGCAGGCCGAAGCACTCGATTTCATCGGCGACCTGGAAGACTGGGCCGGAAGGCGCGGAATGGAGGCGCATGTCGGTGAGCGCGGGGTAAAGCTCTCCGGCGGGCAACGCCAGCGCATCGCCATCGCCCGCGTGATCCTGAAGGCGGCCCCGATCCTGGTGCTTGACGAGGCGACCAGCGCGCTCGATTCCGAGGTCGAGGCAGCGATCCAGGGCCAGTTGGAGCGGCTGATGCGCGGCCGTACCGTAATCGCCATTGCCCACCGCCTGTCCACCATCGCGCGGATGGACCGGCTCGTGGTGCTGGATCGCGGCCGCATCGTCGAGCAGGGGAGCCACGCCTCGCTGCTCGCCCAGGACGGCGCGTACGCCCGCCTGTGGCGCCGCCAGTCGGGCGGCTTCGTGGACGCGGCGGCCTGACCCTATCTATTCGCCGAGCGGCAACGGGGCGGTCGCAGAGCCCGTGCCGGCGCGACTGGCCTTGGCGAGCAAGATGTAGGTGGCCGCGTCCTGGGGCAGCAGCAGCCGCTGGGCCTCCAGCGCCGTGGCGGCCGTGGCGATCGCGGCGGCGTAGGCGGCGTTGGTCGGATAGAGCGTCGCGATGGCGGGCGAGCAACTGGATTCCCGCATCG
>CAJCJG010000293.1 GCA_903970625.1 Solirubrobacterales bacterium 70-9
CCGCCACGCCCGGCGCGGGAGCCACCGCAGCCACAACCGGCGCCCGCCCACGCGCCTGCACCGCGTCGATGTCGGCCTTCACGATGCGCCCGTTTGGCCCGCTGCCCTTCACCGAGGCAAGGTCGATCCCCGCCTGCTGCGCCATCCGCTTGGCCAGCGGCGAGACAAAAATGCGCTCCCCGGTGGCGGTGGGCGTGGCAGCCGGCGCCGCATGCCCATTGGCCTTCGGCGCCTCGGCCGCAGGTGCAGGCGCCGCCTTCGGCGCGGGCGCGGGGGCCGCGGCCGTCGGCACCGCCTCGCCCTTCTCCACCAGCACGGCAATCGGCTCGTTCACCTTCACGCCCGCCGTCCCGTCGGCGACAAGAATCTTGCCCAGCACGCCCTCGTCCACCGCCTCGACTTCCATCGTGGCCTTGTCGGTCTCGATCTCGGCGATCACGTCGCCGGACTTCACCGTCTCGCCTTCTTTCTTCAGCCAGCGGGCGAGCGTGCCCTCGGTCATCGTCGGGCTCAGCGCCGGCATCAGGATGTTGGTGGCCATCGTGGCGTCCCCCGCTCAGACCAGCTTCTTGACGGCGTTCACAATCCAGTCCGGCTGCGGCAGCGCCAGCTTTTCCAGATTGGCGGCGTACGGCAGCGGCACGTCTAGCCCATGCACGCGGGCCGGCGGCGCATCCAGCCAGTCGAAGCAGTTTTCGACAATCTGCATCGTGATCTCGGCGCCGATGCCGGCAAACGGCCAGCCTTCCTCCACGCTGACCAGCCGGCTCGTCTTCTTGACGCTGGCGACAATGGTCTCCGTGTCCAGCGGTCGCAGCGACCGCAGATTGATGACCTCGGCGCTGACGCCCTGCTCCGCAAGAATCTCCGCCGCTTTCAACGCGGTGCCGACCATGATCGAGAACGCCACGATGGTCACGTCCGTCCCCGCCCGCTCGATCTTCGCCTTCCCAATCGGCAGCACGAAATCCGCGTCGGTGGGCACATCGCCGGTCTGCCCATACAGTATTTCGTTTTCAAGGAAGATCACCGGGTTCGGATCGCGGATCGCTGCCCGCAGCAACCCTTTCGCATCCGCCGCCGACCAGGGAGCCACCACCTTCAGCCCCGGGCAGTGCGCATACCAGCTTGCATAGCACTGGCTATGCTGCGCCCCGACGCGCGACGCCGCCCCGTTCGGCCCGCGAAACACGATCGGGCAGCCCATCTGGCCGCCGGACATGTACAGCGTCTTGGCCGCCGAATTGATGATCTGGTCGATCGCCTGCATGGCGAAGTTGAACGTCATGAACTCGACAATCGGCCGCAGCCCGTTCATCGCGGCACCCACCGCCATGCCGGTGAACGCATGCTCGGTGATCGGGCTGTCGATCACGCGGCGCGGCCCGAACTCGTCCAGCAATCCCTGACTGATCTTGTAGGCGCCCTGATACTGCGCGACTTCCTCGCCGAGCAGGAACACGCGGTCGTCCGCCCGCATCTCCAGCGCCATCGCGTCGCGCAGCGCCTCGCGTACGGTCTGCGGCGTGGTCGGGCCCCAATCCTTGTCGGGTGCGGCAGCCGCCGCCACCGGAGCAGGTGCGGCCGCCAAGGGTGCAGCGGCCGCAATGGGCGCGGGCGCGGGGGCCGCCGGGGGCTGCGCCGACACGGTCTCGCCGTCGGATGCCAGCACGGCAATCGGTGTGTTCACCGCCACGCCCTCGGCGCCTTCCTCGACCAAAATCTTGGCGAGTTTGCCTTCGTCCACCGCCTCCACTTCCATCGTCGCCTTGTCGGTCTCGATCTCCGCGATCACGTCGCCCGAGCGTACGTCGTCGCCGACCTTTTTCAGCCACTTTGCCAGCTTGCCCTCCGTCATCGTCGGGCTCAGCGCCGGCATCAGGATTTGCGTGCTCATCGGATCAGCCTTCCACCAGCACGTCGGTCCACAATTCCTTCGGGTCCGGCTCCGGGCTCGCCTGCGCGAAGTCCGCCGCCTCCTGCACCAGCCGCTTGATCTCGTCGTCGGCCGCCTTGAACTCCGCTTCCTCGACTCCCAGCGTCTCCAGCCGGTGCCGCGCCCCCTCGATGCAGTCCCGCTCGCTGCGCATCTTCTGCACTTCTTCCCGCGTGCGGTATTTGCCGGGGTCGGACATCGAGTGGCCGCGATAGCGATACGTCTTCACTTCCAGCAGATACGGCCCCTTGCCCGCCCGGCAATGCGCCACGGCCACCTCCGCCGCCTCATGCACCGCCATCACGTCCATGCCGTCCACCTGCGCACCGGGAATGCCCCACGGCGACGCGTTCTTCGACAGATCACGGGAGGCGGACGCGCGTTCGACGCTGGTGCCCATGCCGTATTTGTTGTTCTCGATCACATAGACCACCGGCAGCTTCAGCAGCGCCGCGAGATTGAAGCTCTCGAACACCTGCCCTTGGTTCGACGCGCCCTCGCCGAAATAGGTCACGCTCACCCGGTCGTTGTTGCGATACCAGTTGGAGAACGCGAGGCCCGTGCCCAGCGACACCTGCGCGCCGACAATCCCGTGGCCGCCGAAGAAATTCTTCTCCTTGCTGAACATGTGCATGGAGCCGCCCTTGCCGCGCGAATAGCCGCCGGAGCGCCCGGTCAGTTCGGCCATCACGCCCTTCGGGTCCATGCCGGTCGCCAGCATGTGCCCGTGGTCGCGGTAGGAGGTGATCACCTCGTCGCCCTGGCCGAGGGCCATCTGCATGCCGACCACCACGGCTTCCTGCCCGATATACAAATGGCAGAACCCGCCGATCAGCCCCATGCCGTACAACTGGCCGGCCTTTTCCTCGAACCGGCGGATCAGCAGCATGTCGTGCCACGCCCGCATCAGCGGTTCGCGCCCCGCATTGTGGTCCAAGGTCGCGTGGTCCTTGGTCTTGCCGCGCTTCTTTGTTTCCGCTGCCTGGGCCATGGGGTAGCCTCTCCCGCTCGCTGTGCCGGACTGGACAGCGCACCACTAGCCGCAGCGCCCGCGCGCGGCAAGCCGAGGCGGGCGAAAAGCGTGATTGTGCAATGCAATAGGCGCGTTTAACCGAATTTCGGTTAACTGCTTGGCGCGCTGGCAAGGATGACCGCAAAACGGCCCCCCGCATTGCCGTCGGCGCGGCCCACTCGATGTTTTATTTCGTGCCGGCCAAAAAATTCGCAGCGACGTTGCCGCGTGACGACGATGGCGTGCAGCCTAGAACAGCCGCCGCCCCTTGTCGTACGGCACGATCACGTCGCGCGGGTCGGACAAGTTCAACATCGCCCGCGCCCGCTCGTCCAGCGCGTCGGTGTCGATCCGCGTGCGCAGCCCGGCGATGCGGCGTTCCCACATCGCGACCTCCGCCTCCGCCCGCGCCTGCTCGGCGAGCGCTGCGGCCAGTTCCTCCTGCCGCAGCGGCGAGGCCTGCAAGCCACGGTCGCCCTGGGTGGCACTCCACAGGAAATAGCCGACGAGGGCGAGAAACACCGCCGGCGCCGCCGCCGCCCGCACTTTTCGCCGAACGATCCGACCCAGGCTCATGAATGTCCCCGAATACCTCGTGTCACCGCACACACAAGCACAGTCTGGCCGCGAAGTGAATCCGTAAAACCATGATTCGCATAGCGAATCGCCAAGCTTCGCCGTCGCCGACCCTGCGCGAAGGGCAGCGCCAAACAATGCCTATGTTTCGCCATGTTTCAGACGATACAGTATGTAACGCGGCCAGCGCGGCCGTCCAAGGAGACAGATCATGCGGAGCAAGCTGATTCTCGCCGGCGCCCTGGGCGCGGCGCTGCTGGCCGCCACCGGCGCCGCCCGCGCGGACGGCGACTGGCACCGTGGCGGAGAG
>CAJCJG010000294.1 GCA_903970625.1 Solirubrobacterales bacterium 70-9
CACCAGCCGGCCCGCGCCAGCAGCGCCTGGATCAGAAACTCGATCAAAATCCCGAGGCGCTCGGCCGGGGAAAGGTTTGGGGTGTTGTTCACGCAGACATGTTAGTATGTATGACGTGACCTGGGCAAGCGGAACATCATGTTGGGACATAAAATCGCGCGCGGCGACGGGGGGCGGGCGATGGGTTTGTTCGAGACTTAACGTCCCCCTGCGTCATTCCGGCGAAGGCCCATAGCGCTGACATAAGACGAAATTGGTCCGCGCTCTTCTCCTCCCTCTCCGCCCCGTTGGGGCGGAGAGGGAGAAGAAAGCGCCTATGTCAGCGCCCATGGGCCTTCGCCGTGGTGACGAGGTGACTCGGTTTTTTCCAAACGAATCCCTACCGCATGACGTCGCCGCCGTTCATGTTCATGCTGACGCCGTGGAAATAGGCGCCCTCGTCGGACGCCAATAGCAATGCGGCCGGCGCCACCTCCTCGACACGGCCGAGGCGCTGCATCGGCAGGCCATCGACGATGGCCTTCGTCGTTTCCGGCGGCAGGCTGGCGACCAGCGGCGTGTCGATGGGGCCGGGGTTCAGCGTGTTCACCGTGATGCCGTCCAGCGCCACTTCGCGGGCAAGGGCGAAACTGAAGCCCATGATGCCGGCCTTGGCCGCGCAGTATGAGGCCATCCCGGGGCTGCCCTTGTGCGCCAGTTGCGACGACAGGCTGATGATGCGGCCCCATTTGCGCGCGCGCATGCCGGGCAGCACGGCACGGGTACACAGGAACGTGCCGGTCAAATGGATGCGCAGCATCTCGTCCCACGCGGCCAGCGTCGTGTCCTCGACCTTGCAGATGGAGTCGATGCCGGCGTTGTTGACCAGAATGTCGATCTGGCCGAGGGCTGCCTCGGTTTGCGCGACGGCCGCAATCACCTGGCCCTCGTCGCCGACATCGGCGGTGACGGAAAAATGGCCGCCCTCGACAGGCGCAAGTTCGGCCATCGCGGCGGCGGCGCGGTCGCCGTTGCGGTCCAGCACGGCGACGCGCGCGCCTTCCTTGGCGAACAGTTTGGCAATCGCGTTGCCGATGCCGCTGGCGCCGCCCGTGACCAGCGCCGTTTTGCCTGCGAGTTTCGTCATTGGACGGTGTCCTTTTCCAGCGTGGGCGCGACGCCCAGGATGCGGTCGGCAAGCACCTGGAAGCGGCCGAAGAAATCGACGGCGGCGCCCATGGCGGCGACCTTTTCGTGATTGATGCAGTGGACCAGATGGCCGTGGCCGAGCGCCACCGGCGGGGGGAAGGCGGCGCGGCACTTGTCCTCGGCGAACGGGCAGCGGCCGGCGAGGGGGCAGCCGGGCGGCAGGTCGATGGGACTGGGAATCTCGCCCACCAACGTCAGCCGCTTCTCCGGCTTCAGCGAAGGGTGCGGCAGCATGACCGAGGCCAGAAGGCCGGTGCTGTACGGATGCCGGGGTGTGGCGAACACGGTCGCCGCCGGGCCTTCCTCCACGATGCTGCCCAGATACAGCACGACGACCCGGTCGCTGATGAAGCGGACGGTGCTCAGGTCGTGGGAGATGAACAGGTAGGCCGTTTCCATCTGCCGTTGCAGGCCGATCAGCAGATCGACAATTTCCGCGCGGGCGGTGGGGTCCAGTGCGGACGTGGGTTCGTCCAGAACCACGATTTCCGGGCGGGTGATGACGGCGCGGCCGATGCCGATGCGCTGTTGCAGACCGGCGCTGAGTTCGGCGGGGTATTTTTCCAGCAGGCCCGTGGGCAGGCCGACGCGGGCGGCGATTTCCAGCACGCGGCGTTCGCGGTCCGGGCGGGTCACGCCTTGATAGATCAGCGGTTCGGCGAGCAGATCCGCCACGCGGACGCGCGGGCTGAGCGATTCCGCGGGTTCCTGGAACACCAGTTGGATGCGACCGCGCACGTCGCGATGGCGGACATTGTGGTCGCGGCCCATCTTGCGGCCGTTGAAGTAGATGCCGCCGCCGGTCGGGTCGATCAGGCCGAGGATGCAGCGCCCGACCGTGGTTTTGCCGGAGCCGGATTCACCGACCAGCGAGACGGTCTGCCCCTTTTCGATGGTGAAGCTGATGCCGTTGATCGCCTGGACGGTCTTGCGGGAGCCGGAAATCGGGAAATGCTTGACCAGATTTTGCACGTCGAGCAGCGGGGCCATCGGTCAGCCCTCCACCGGAAAGTGGCAGCGCACGGCGTGGCCGGAGTGGGTGGTGCGCAAGGCCGGGTGCTCCGCCTCGCAGCGCGGCTGGCGGCGAACGCAGCGGGGGGCGAAGGCGCAACCGGCGGCGGAGCCGTTGACGGCGATTTCCGTCCGCGTCCAGCGCCGCCGCAAATCGCCGCTGTGGGAAAACGCCGCGAGCAGCATGATGCTGTACGGATGCGCCGGGCGGTCGAAGAAGGCCGCGGTGTCGGCGATTTCCACGATCTCCCCCGCGTAGATGATGGCGATGCGGTCGCAGAAATGCGCGGTGATGGCGATATCGCGGGTGATGAACAGGGCCGAGGCGCCCCGGCTGCGCACCATGTCCTGCAACAGTTCCAGCACCTGCGCCTGCACCGTCACGTCGAGGCCGCTGGTGGCGTCGTCGGAGATCACGAAACTGGGTTCGCAGGCGAGTGCCACCGCGATGACGACGCGCTGCGCCATGCCGCCGCTGAGTTCGTGCGGGTAAGCGTTGAGGCGCCGGCCGGGATCGGGGATGCGGACGGCTTCCAGCATGCGCAAGGCGGTCTGCCGCGCCTCCGCTGCGCCGAGTTTGCTGTGGGCGCGCACGACGTTGGAGATTTGCTGGCCGACGGTCAGCACCGGGTTCAGTTCGCTGCGCGGATTCGGAATCACCATCGCCAGATGGCGGCCGAGGATGGCGCGGCGCTCCTCGTCCGGCAATTCGGCCATCACCTGGCCGCGAAACTCGATGCGGCCGGAATCGATTCGGCCGGGGCGCGGGACGAGGCCCATGATGCTGCGCGCGAGCGTGGTCTTGCCGGCACCGGATTCGCCGACGAGGCCGACCATCTCGCCCGGCGCGATGGTCAGGTCGATGTCGCGCAGCGCGGGCACGGCTGCCGATTCGAAACTCTGGTAGGAGACGCGCAGATGTTCGACCCGCAACAGCGGCGCGGTTTCGGTTGCGGGCTGGAAATCCGCCATCTCAGCCCCGCGTCCGTGGATCGAGCACGAAATACAACAGATCGACGAACAAATAGACGACCAGCGAGAACACCGCCGAGAACAACACGAAGCCGAGCACCGGGTTCAGGTCTGCGTTCAGGACGCCCTGCACGGCGTACTGGCCGGCACCGCCCCAACTGAACACGATCTCAACCAGCACAGCGCCGCCGATCAGGAAGCCGTACAGCACGCTGACGATGGTGATGATCGAGGGCAGCGAGGCGCGCACCGCCTGCCGCATCACCGTCCGCTTCGGCAGGCCGCACATTTCGGCGTAGCGGATGAAGTCCGACGACAGCGTGCGCTCGACGGTCGATTGCGTCATCTTCAGAATCGGGCCGGCATTGACCAGCCCCAAGGTCATCACCGGCAGCATCAGATGGCTTGCGGAGGACCAGAGAGCGTCGAAATCGCCGGCGATCAGGCTATCGAGCAGCATGCTGCCGGTGACGATGGGCGGTGCCACGACCTCCAGGTCGAGCCGGCCGAGCGGGGCGGGCGCGATGTGCAGCGTGGAGTAAAAGATGTAGATGAACACCAGCGCCAGCCAGAAATCCGGGATCGCCCCGGCCAGCAATCCATAAACATCCGCCAGCTTGCGGATCGGACCCCGGCTGCGCCCGGCGGCGACGATGCCGAGCGGAATGCCGATCAGCAGCGCCACCAGCAGCGCCAGCGTCACCAGTTCCAGCGTCGCCGGAAACCGGTCCATCAGATCGTCCAGCACCGGGCGCGTGGTCTGCCACGACGTGCCGAGATCGCCGTGAACGACGTTGACGATGTAGTGCAGGAATTGCTGCGGCAGCGGCAGCGTCAGGCCGAGTTTTTCGCGAAGCTCGTCCAGCGCCTGCTGCGATGCGTTCGGCCCCATCATCAGAACCGCCGGATCGCCGGGGATCAGCTTCACCAGGAAGAAGCTGACCATGATGATGCCCAGCAACTGCGGGGCGACGAACAGCAAGCGGCGGCCGATATAGCGAACCAGACCCATGTGCTTATCCCGCCGCGTGCTTGACGCCGACGAGGCGCCGCTGCGCCGGGTCCGCCAGCACTTCGATGCTGCTGCCGACCAGCGCGAACCCGAACACGGCGATGCCGAGCGCGATGCCGGGGAACACGGATGGCCACCACTGCCCGGTGGTGACGTTCTGGAAGCCGGTGGCGATCATGCTGCCCCATTCCGGTGTCGGCGCCACCACGCCCGCGCCGACGAAACTCAGCCCCGACGTCAGCAACACCGACCAGCCGACGCTGACCGACAATTGGGCGAGCGCCGGCGCAATGGCATTGGGGATGATGTGGCGGCGCAGGATCGCCACATCCGAGGCGCCCGCGACGAAGGCGGCCTCGACATAGCGCATGCCCCGGATCGACAGCACCTGGCTGCGCATCAGCCGCAGATAGATCGGGATGTTCACGAACGCGATGGCGGCGATGATGCTGGCCAGACTCTGGCCGAACACGGCCACCAGCGCGATGGCGAACACGAACACCGGGAACGCCTGCAACACGTCGGCGGCCCGCATCACCAGCACGCTGAGCGCACGCCGCCACGCCGACCGCCCCTCGTAGTAGCCGACGATGGCGCCGAGCGGTGCGCCGATGGCCGACGAAATCAGCGTGCCGAGGATCGCGATGGTCAGATCGACGCGCGGCGCGTACAGGATGCGACTGAGAATATCCATGCCCGTGGCGTCGGTGCCGAGCCAGTGCAGCGCGTTGGGTGGTTGCAGATAGTCGTCCGGCGCCGCCGTCACCGGATTGTACGGCGCGAGCCAGGGCGCCAGCAGCGCCGCAAAAATCATCAGCAGGACGATGATGTAGCCGACCGCGAACATCGGACGCGCCCGCAGCACGGCCAGGAAGAAGCCGACCGGGCCGCTGCGCGCGCGCGCAGCCCCGCCCGGCGGCCCCCCGGCCAAACTGGCCGGGGCCGATGCAACGGGCGCTGCATCGAGGGCCGCGGACTGGTCCATCGTCGCGGTTCCCGCCTATGCCTTGCGGCTGAAGTCGGCGAAGCGAAAGGCGTTCGTCGAGTAGTATGTCATCCCTTGCAGGTCGGCCTTGCGGGTGATCGTGAAATTCGGGAATGCGACGAAGACCCACGGCGCCTCTTTCATCACGATGTCCTGCACCTTGCCGAACAGTTCGTTGCGGGCGGGAATGTCGGTCATCTGCGAACCGTCCTCGATCAGCTTGTCGACCTCGGCGTTGGCGTAGTTGCTGTAGTCCACGAAGGACTTCGAGTAGAAATACAGCCGCGTCGAGTAGCCGGGGTCGGGCCCCCACGGCGCATCGACGAACATGATCATCGGCTGCTTGCGGGCCGAAACCTCGTTGTAATACGTGCCGGCCGGGATTTTGTGCAGCGTCAGTTCCACGCCGATCTGCCGCAGCGAGGTCTGATACAAAATGGCAATCGGCTCCTGCGACGGGTCGCCCGCGTTGTAGGAGATTTCCATTTTGAAGCCGCTTTCGAGCCCCACCGATTTCAGCAGCGCCTTGGCCTTGTCGAGATCGTAGCTGTACGGGTTCGCCTTGGCGTTGAAGTCCGGGTAGATGTCCGGCATGCAGCCGGTCAGCGGGCTGGCGATGTCCTGGAAGATCGACTTCATCACCTGATCGCGCGGGAAGGCGTAGTTCATCGCCTGCCGCACTTCGACTTTGTCGAACGGCGGGAATTTGGTGTTCAGCTCGATCCACATCATCGACGAGGCCGGCACCGTCTCCACCGTCACGCCCGGCACCTTCTTCAGCCGGACGATTTCCAGCGGCTGCAAGCCGAGTGCGATATCGACGGCGCCGCCTTGCAGCAGCGAGACGCGGGTGGCCGAGGTCGGCACTTCCTTGTAGATGATGGTGTCGATGGCCGGCTTGCCGCCCCAGTAGTTGGCGCGCGCCTTGAACACCGCCTGCTGGCCGCGCGTGATCGAGGCCAATTCATACGGGCCGTAGCCGGCGGAATTGTTCTCCAGGAATTTGCGCGACCACGGATCGTCCTTGGTTGCGACCTGTTTCAACTTCTTGGAGTCGAAGATGTTGTTGTAAAGGTTAAGCTGAAGTTTCAGCATCAGCGGATTGGGGACCGAAGGGCGGAAGGTGACGGTGTATTTGTCCTCCACCACGATCGCGTCCGGATTCGGCAGCCCCATCAAGCCCACGATGAAGCCGCCGATCGCGTTCAGCGCGAATTTGCGCGCCCAGGTGTATTTGACATCGTCGGCATCGAGTTCGTTGCCCCAGTTGCTGATGATGCCTTTCTTGAGGTGGAAGCGCAGGAACATCCCCTTGGGATCGACTTCCCAGCTCTCGGCCAACTTGCCCTCGACGGCGAGGCCGCCCGGCAGCTCCGGATGGTCGGCGAAATCTTCCCGCAGCACGCTCGGCACTTTCGGGTCCGGCTTCTTCTTGAACTGGATCAGGCTGTCGTACAACTGGCCGATGGCGTCGATGGTGCCGAGGCTCGCGTCGTATTCGTTGTCCAGGCTCTGCGGCGTTGCTGCGGCGGCGATCACCAGCGTCGAGCCGGCGGCCGCGTGGGCTGGGCGGATGCCGGCGATCTGGCTTGCCAGGGTGGCGCCGGCGAACGCGCCCCCCAGCAAGAGGGCTTCGCGCCGGCCGAGGCCGCGTGGGCTGGTGTCTTCGTTCATCTGTGTTCCCGTCGGGGCTGGAAGGTGGCGATAAGGCGATCAGGCGGCGATGTGCCGGGACGCCGAGGCAGCGGCGCCGCCGCGCAACAGTGGGCGGACGCGGGTGCCGAAGTCGCGGGTTCCCTGCACGAAATCCGGGAAGGTCAGCAGCATGCCCTCGATGCCGCAATCGGCCTCGATGGCGTCGATCTGCTGGGCAACCGACTCGTACGAGCCGATCAGCGCGGGGAAGCTGAGGAACGCCATGTTCCCTTCGTCGAGCGGCGTGCCCATGGCCTCGCGCAGCCGGTTGCTGCTGCCGCCTTCCACCGTGTCGAGTGCCGCACTGCCGAGCATGCCCGCGATGGCGACCGTGTCGGCCCCTTCCAGAATGGCATTGGCCTGGGCGTGGGCCTCGGCGTCGGTCTCGGCCGCGAC
Source organism: Solirubrobacterales bacterium 70-9 (assembly GCA_903970625.1). Taxonomy (GTDB): domain Bacteria; phylum Pseudomonadota; class Alphaproteobacteria; order Acetobacterales; family Acetobacteraceae; genus CAJCJG01. The sequence goes on from CAJCJG010000294.1 coordinate 7,260, forward strand.
CATGACGAATAGCGCGTAGGTGCCCACCTTGCGGCCGGCCTTGGCGGCTGCCTCGCCGAGATTTTGCGTGATGCGTTTCAGGCCGCTCTTGCTGCTCATCACGAAATTATGGTCGCCGTGTTCTGCGGTGAAGCGCACGCCCTGCGGCGACTGGCCGGCGCACACGATGGGGATTTCGCGCTGCGGCCTCGGCTCGCACACGCAGTCCTTCAACTGGAAAAACTTGCCGTCGTGATCGACGCGGCCGGTGCGCCACAGCGAGCGGAGAATGGACAGATATTCGTCGGCGAACTCGTAGCGTTGCTCATAGTAATGGTCGCCCGGCCACAGCCCCATTTGTGCATATTCGGCGCGGTTCCAGCCGGTGACGATGTTCAGCCCGCCGCGTCCGCCGCTGATGTCGTCCAGCGTCGCGATCATGCGCGCGGCGACGGCCGGATGCGTGCTGAGCAGGCTGATCGTCGCCACCAGCCCGATCTTCGTCGTCGCCGCTGCCAGCGCCGAGGTCAGGTTGATGGAATCCAGACAGGCATCCCAGAACCCGGTCTCGCCACCGAAGCCGCGAAACTTGATCATCGACAACACGAAGTCGAGCCCTTGGCGCTCGGCCTCCTGCGTGATGGCGAGGTTGTGCTTGAAGGTCGGCATATAAAGCGGCGCCGCCTTCGACAGGATGTAGCCGTTCCGCCCGTTGGGCAGAAATACTCCAAATCTCATGGTCGGCACTCCGCCGTTCGTCAGCGAGGCCGTGTCGGCATTCCCAGTCTGGTCCGCAGCATTGAGCCCGCAACGGAATTTAACGTTGTACGTACTTACGCTCACACGGGTGGCATGCCGTGTCAAGGCGCGCTGCCGCCCTCGTGTGACAGAAAGCCGAATCTTGCTACGATGCCCGCTACGCGGACCACGCAAGCGCCGCCGGGGGAAAACGCCGATGTTCGGGCTGATGCAGGACCATCCGCTGTTGATCTCCACCATCGTCTGCCACGCCGCGCGCCACCACGGCGGCAACGAGATCGTCTCGCGCAGTCTCGATGGCTCGCTGCACCGGCAGGATTACGTCACGTTGGAGCGCCGCGCCCGGCGGCTGGTGCGCGTGCTGCAAGCGCTGGGCGTGGAACCGGGGGACCGGGTGGCGACGCTCGCGTGGAACGGGTTTCGCCATGTCGAGCTATACTATGCGATCTCCGGCATGGGCGCCGTCTGCCACACCGTCAATCCGCGCCTGTCCAACGACGACATCGCTTACATCATGGCGGACGCGCGCGACGTGCTGCTGTTCGCCGACCTCACGTTTGCCGCCGCAATTGCCGCCGCCGCGCCGAATTGCGGCGGCAGCGTGCGGGCCGTGGTGTTCCTGTGCGACCGCGCCGAGATGCCGGAGACCAAACTTCCGCCCGGCATGGCGCTGCTGTGCTACGAGGACCTGATGGCGGCCGCCGACGAGGATTTCGCGTGGCCCCAGTTCGACGAACGCACCGCCGCCTCGCTCTGCTACACGTCCGGCACAACGGGGCGCCCGAAGGGCGTGTTGTACAGTCATCGTTCCACATTGCTGCACGCCTACGCTTTGAATTCCGCCAACGTCATGGGGCTGCGCAGCCACGACCGGGTGATGCCGGTGGTGCCGATGTTCCACGTCAACGCCTGGGGCCTCGCTTATGGCGCGCTGATGGCCGGCGCGTCGCTGGTGATGCCGGGGCGGCATCTGGACGGCGCCAGCGTCGCCGGCCTGATGAACGCCGAGCGGGTGACGTTCTCCGCCGGCGTCCCGACCGTCTGGCTTGGCCTGCTGCACCATCTGCGCGCCAGCGGCGAGCGGCTGCACACCATCCGGCGGCTGGCCATCGGCGGCTCCGCCTGCCCGCCGGCCCTGATCGACGCCTTCGACCGCGAATACGGCCTGACGCTGGAACATGCCTGGGGCATGACGGAGTCGAGCCCGCTCGGCACCTACAACACCCCATTCACGGTCGAAGGCGAGAGCGACGCGGCGGCGCTCGCGCGCAAGGCGCGGCAGGGGCAGGCGATCTTCGGCCTGGACATCCGCATCGTGGACGACAACGGCGTGCCGCAACCGCACGACGGCATCGCCTCCGGCAATCTCCAAATGCGCGGTCAATGGGTGGCCGCCGCCTATTATGGCAATCCCCCCGGCAGCGCGCTGGACGCCGAAGGCTGGTTCACCACCGGCGACGTGGCGACCATCGACGCCGACAGCAGCATGGAGATCACCGACCGCTCGAAGGACGTGATCAAGTCAGGCGGCGAATGGATCAGCTCCATCGCGCTGGAAAACATCGCCGTCTCCCACCCGGACGTGGCGGAGGCGGCGGTGATCGCCGCCACACACCCGAAATGGGACGAACGGCCGCTGCTGCTGGTGGTGCCCAAAGCCGGCCGCACGCTGGAACCGGCCGACGTGCTGCGCGTGTACGACGGCAAAGTCGCCAAATGGTGGCTGCCGGACGCGGTGGTGGTGGTGGAAGAACTGCCGCACACGGCGACGGGGAAGCTGAGCAAGCTCACGTTGCGGCAGAAGTATCGGGGGTATTTGGTGGATCAGACGCAAATGTAGGTCGATAAGCGCTTGGGCGCCTCCCGCCCGAGCCAAGCAGTCCGCTTGGCATGCCATGATTCTGATAATTAAGAAACAAACCTAACTGAAATTCTGCGGCTGCCGATTGCGTACAAGCTGGCTCAGCGCCACCGCCACCACCAACCCGCCGCCATAAAACAGGTTTTGCACGTAGCTATCGACGCCCATCATCGTCAGGCCGGTTATGCCGGTGACGAGGAAATAGACGCTCAGCATGGCCCCGAACGGGTTGAAGCGGCCAGGGACGATGCTGGTGGCGCCCAAAAACGCGGCGGCGAACGCCGGGAGCAGCAAGGTCAGGCCAGACAGCGGATCGGCCGAGCCGGTCATGCCGGCATACAGCACGCCGGCCAGCGCCGAAATCATGCCCGACGCCATCAGGCTGATCGTGCGAATCCGGTCCACGCGGATGCCGTTCAGCCGCGCCACGTCCCGCCCCCGGCCGATGAACAGCAGGCGGCGGCCGAACGTCGTGTATTCCATGAAATACCACATCAGGGCGGCCAGCAGCAGCGCGTCGTAGAACGCCAGCGGAATGCCGAACATGCGGAAGCTGATCACCCAATAAACCAGATTCTCCGACACGCCGGAAATCGTTTGCGAGTTGCTGACCCACAGCACGACCCCATTGATGAACGTGCCGACGCCGAGGGTCACGATCAGCGAATGGATGCGGAAATACAGGATCAGGAACGCATTCAGCGCCCCGACCAACGCCCCCACCGCCAGCACGATCGCGATGGTCACGCCCACCGGCCAGCCGTGCAGCGCGTTCAGCACCGCGATGATCATGGTCGAGAGCGTCATGGTCGAGGCGATGGAGACATCGAAATCCCCCGCCGTCAGCGGGATCAGCAGCCCGAGCGTCAGCACCACCAGCACGGCTTGCGAGCCGAACATGCTGGTGAAATTGACCCAGTTCAGAAACCCTTCCGGTTGCAGCGCGCCGAACATGGCGATCAGCACCGCCCAGGCGATCACCAGGCCGAACCGCTCCAGTTCCAGTTTCCAGCTAAAGCCGCCGCCGGCCCGCGCCGCGATCGCCTGAGTCGTGGCCATGGTGGTCTCCGTTCCCGCCGCGCGCTCGCCACTGTCGTAGCATTCGCGGGCGATCCGATGCTTGGTCAGGTCTGCGCCGGACAGGTCTGCGACGACGCGCCCGCGGCTGAACACCAGCACGCGGTCGCAAATCTGTTCCAGTTGCTCGTAGTCGGTGCTGGCGACGACAAGCGCCGTGCCGGCCTGGGCTGCGGTGTCCAGCGCGGCGAAAATCTGCTGGCGGGCGCCGAAATCCACCCCTTGCGTCGGCTCGTCCAGCAGCAGCAGGCGCGGCTTTGTGTGCAGCCATTTGGCCAGCAGCACTTTCTGCTGGTTGCCTCCGCTGAGCGCCTCCAGCGGCAGCGCCGGCCGGTTCGGGCGCACGTCGTGTTGCGTGCTGAGGTCGCCCGCCACCCGCGCCATGCCGCGCCGGTTCAGCCCGAGCGGATCGCGAAAGGCGGTCAGGACCGGCAAGGTGATGTTATCGACGATCGATAGACCCCCGACCCCGCCCATGCCCAGCCGGTCGCCCGGCATCATCGCAATCCCATGGTCCTGCGCCCGCGCCGGATGCAGCGATGCAATGGCGATCCGGTCGGCGCCGATTGCCAGCGTACCAGCGGTGGCGCGTGGCTCGCCGAACAGCAGATACGGCACGCTCGCATAGCCGGACCCGATCAGCCCGGTCAGCCCGACGATCTCGCCGGCCCGAACGGCGAAGGTCAGATCGTGTATATCCGCGCCTGTCAGTCCCTCGACGCGGATCGTCGCGGCGGCGGGCGGAACGGGCCGGCGTTCCATTCGGTAGGCGTCCAGCTTGCGACCAACGATCAGTTCCACCAGCACTTCGCGCCGCGTCTGCGCCGTGACCACGCTGCCGGCCACGCGCCCGTCGCTCAGCACCGTCGCCCGGTCGGTGATCGCCAGCACCTCGTCGATGTCGTGGCTGACCAGAATGACGGAGGCTCCGGCCGCGACGATGTCCGTCACCAGCGCAAACAGCCGGTCCACGTCCCGCTTGGGCAGGAACGGCGTCGGCTCGTCCAGCACCAGAATGCCGTGCCCGGTCTCGGACTGCCCGAGATCCTCGAACGCGCGTACGATGGCCAAAAGCGCGCGTTCCACGGGCGCCAGAGTTTCCACACGCGCCATCGGGTCGATGTCCAGCCCGAAGCGGCTGAACAGGGCTTGCGCCTTGGCGCGTTCGGCCCGCCAGTCGATCCGCAACCGCGCTTCGGTCGCGAAATCGCCGATCCGCAAATTCTCCAGCACCGACAGCGACGGCAGCATGCCGAGATGCTGGTGGACGAAGGCGATGCCGAGCCGCTTGCTTTCGCCCGCCGGGATCGGCAGCGGCACCTTCTGGCCGAACACTTCCAACTCGCCGCCCGGGTCCGGCGCATGGAAGCCGGATAGAATCTTGATCAGTGTCGATTTGCCGGAGCCGTTTTGGCCCAGCAGCCCGTGAACCTCGTGGCGTCGGACGGTCAGCGAAACCCCGTCCAGCGCCACCGCCCCGGCAAAGCTTTTGCGAAGGTTGCGAAAGACCAGCGCATCGCCGGCCGACACGCTGGCGAGCGTGGTCGCGCTCAGTTGACGCCCCACAGCTTGCGGAAGCCGCCGACATGGCTGTTGCCGTAGCCGTCGTCGTAGGTGGCCGGCACGCCGGCGGTGGCGGCGTTCTCCTTGGTGAACAGATAGAGCGGCGTGTTCAGATCATCCACCACCGGCAAGCCGCACAGCATCCGCATCGCGGCATCGAGGCCCGCATAGCCGATCCAGCCGACGCTGGAGCCGACATCCATGTCCACCTGCCCGTTGCGCACGAGGTCGATGACGAACGGCGTGCCGTCCGACGCCGCGATTTTCACCGTGTCCATACGGCCGGTCAGGCGCAGCGCCGGGATCACGAATTGCGCCATAGAATCGTAGATCGTCAGCACGAAATTGATCCCCGGGTCGGCGACCAGTGCCGCCTGCGTGCTCGGGGTGATTTTCGTGCCCCATTCCGGCACGGGCACGTTCAGGTAGCGCTGCTTGCAGGCGGGACACAACGCGGTCAGTTCGTCCTGCACCGCCTTGACCATGGCGGGTGTGGCAATGATCTCGTCCGATCCAATGATGATCACGTCCGGCTTGCCGCCCGTTTTGACGAACGCCCAGTCTGCCAGCAGTTTGCCGGCGATCGAGTGCGGCGAGCGGGCCGAGCCGTCCACGATGGCGGGCGGGGTTTGCGTGATGTCGTAGGTGTCGGTGGTGCGGACCTTGACCCCGGCCGCGCGCGCCTCGGCTATTTGAGGTGCCAGCACGACCGGGTTGATGCCGCTGAGCAGCGAGACCAGTGTGTATTTCTGCTGCACGGCGAGCGACAGGCCCTGAATCCATTGGTCCACCTTGAGCTGGTTGGACCATGTCGTGAAGCCGGTGCCGACATCCTTGGCGGCTGCCATCATCGCGTTGTTGACGGCGACCGAGTAGGGAATGGTCATCGACAACGGCACGGACAGGATCTTCTTGCCCGCCATACATTTCTTTGCATCGAACGCCGGGCCGGGCGCGGTGAACTCGGGTATTTTCTGGTGTGCTGCGACAAACGCTTGCGCCGTCTCCATCGGGGAGGCCGCCCGCGCGGCGCTGCCGGCGGCCAGCAGCGTCAACGCTCCCCCGAGCAAGGCAAGTCCGGCATGGCGCATGTGCATGAGAAGCGTCCTGTGGTTGTGGTTCAGCCTATTGCGACGATGTCGCGCGGATGCGCGGAGAGCGGCGTGGCACCGCCCTCGGAAATGACGAACGTGTCGCCGAGGCATGCGCCGACCGGGTCGTCGCCGGCATCGACGATGTGCGGATGCAGGGCGATGACCATGCCGGGTTCGAGCACCGTGTCGTTACCGCGCCCGATTACCGGCAAATCGTGATCAACACCGACGCCATGGCCGTACCAGAGGCCGGAGGTCAGCCCTGCCGCGGCGATCGTGCGGGCGATGGCCTCGTAGGCGGCACCGCCGGTCTGACCCGGGCGCAAACTGTCCTCGGCGCATTGCATCGCCGTCAGGCTGTGCTCGGCGACATGGCGGCGGCGTGCGTCGAGCGGGCCGGCGGAGATCAGGCGCGCGAGTTCAACCCAATAACCGTCCGTGTCGGAGGCTTCGACGAAGGCCGTCACCAGGTTGCCGGGCGACGGCGGGGTGGTTTCCGGCCGATGCAGGAAGTGCGGAAAACTGCTGACATAGACCAGGATTTCGACGGCGCCGGCGCCGCGCAAATGGCCTTCGGCGGCGCCGGCCGCCTCCGCCTGCGTGCCGCCTTCGGCCAGCGTGGCGACCAGAGCGGAGAACGCGGTGTCCAGATGGGCCGCCATGGCGCGCATGCCTGCGAGGTCGCGCGGGGACTTTATCGCCTTGGCGCCCCACATCAGCTCGGTTGCCGATATGAAGTTTGCGTCGGGAATCGCTGTCTGCCAGCGCAGCAGTTCGGCGGCGGGCACGATATCCTCCAGCCCGACGATTCCGATGCGGGGATGGGCGGCGCTGTCTGCCAGCAAGGTGCGGAGGGCGGTGGCGCTGCCCATCGCGTCGCCTTCGGCGGGAGCCAGCACGCGAATGTCGTCGGTGATGCCCTGGCGGCGGGCGAGCCACACGTCCGACGGCGTCGTGACCAGCAGCACCGGGTCGCGGCCGGGGAGCAGGACGGCGTAAGCGGGGCGGATCACCGGGCAATAGCCGGTCAGCCAGATCAAAAAGCCGTTCTGCGCGATGACGCCGCGACCGCCCACGACCAGCGCATCGAGCCCGGCGGCCGCCATCGCGGCGTGCAATCTGTCGCGTCGGGTCCGATACTCCAGCCGGTCCAGCATGCGGCGATCTCCGGGGCGGGATTTATAACGAGCATTCTAAATAAACCCGGCGATGTGTCAACGACGTGCGGGGGGCTCAGGCGTCCGCCAGTACCATGTCGGCGGCTTTTTCTGCGATCATGATGGTCGGCGCGTTGGTATTGCCGGACACGATGGTGGGCATGATCGCGGCATCGACGACGCGCAGACCCCGCACGCCATGCACGCGCAGCCGCGCATCGACGACGGCGGCGGAGTCGCTTCCCATTCGGCAGGTGCCGGCCGGGTGATAGGCGGTGGCGCCACGCGCACGGCAATGGGCCAGCAGATCGGCGTCGGTGGTCGCACTCGGGCCGGGCGTCAGTTCTTCCGCCGTGTAGTCGGCGAGCGCGCCTGCGTGGACCAGCCGCCGCATCGCGGCGACGCCCCGCACGATGGCGGCTTGATCGGCAGGGCTTTCCAGCAGGTTGAACCGGATCGCAGGTGGCGTGGCCGGGTCCGGGCCGGCGAGGCGCACGGTGCCCCGACTCTCGGGGCGCAGCAGCACGGTTTCGACGGTGAAGGCGGAAAAATCGTGCGGGCGAAAAGCATCGCGGCTGCTTTCGGCGGCGGACCAGTTCAGCACGACGCACTCGATATCCGGCCGCGTGGCGCTCGGCTCGGTTGCGAGGAAGCCGCCGACATAGATGCCGCTGCCGGCGAGCGGGCCGGAGCGGGACAGCGCGTAACGCGCGCCGAGCCGGAGTCGGCGGAACAGACTGTTATAATCGTCGTTCAGCGTGACCGGCTTGCGGCAACGGACCAGCACCGGGACGGCCAGATGCTCCTGCAAATTGGCGCCGACGCCGGGCATGTCGATCACCACGGGCACGCCGGCCGCTTGCAGCCAAGCGGCCGGGCCGATGCCGGACAGTTGCAGCAGATGCGGCGAGTTGAAGGTGCCGCCGCAAAGGATCACTTCGGCGCGCGCCGTCGCGCTGCGCTTGCCGCCCGGTGTGTTGAACGCAACGCCGGTGGCGCGGCCCTCGTGCAACAGGACGCGGGTAGCGAGCGCGCCGGTGACGATATTCAGGTTCGCGCGCCGGCGCGCAGGGCGCAGATACGCCACGGCGGCACTGCACCGTCGGCCGTTGCGTGTCGTGGTCTGGAAATAGCCGAAACCGCGCTGCGTCGGGCCGTTGAAATCCGGATTGCGCGGCTCGCCGATCTCGTCGGATGCCGCGAGGATCGCGTCGCACAATTCGTTCGGCGGTTGGTCGGACACGTCGAGCGGGCCGAGCGCACCATGCCACTGGTCCTCGCCGCGCGACTGGCGTTCCGCCTTGCGGAAATAGGGCAGCACGTCGCCAAAACCCCAGCCGTCGTTGCCGGCGCTGGCCCACGAGTCGTAGTCCTCGCGCTGGCCGCGAATATAAACCATGCCGTTGATCGAACTGGTGCCGCCGAGCACTTTTCCGCGCGGCAGGAAGATGCGGCGGTTGTCCAACCCCGGTTCGGGTTCGCTCTCGTAGCGCCAGTTGATGCGCGGATCGTTCAGCACCTTGGATGTGCCGAGCGGGATGTGAATCCACGGGCTGCGATCCGTAGGCCCCGCTTCCAGCAACAGCACGCTGTGGCGGCCTGACTCGCTGAGGCGGGCGGCCATCACGCAGCCGGCCGAGCCGGCACCGACGACGATGTAGTCGAAACTCTCGGCGTCTGTCAGGTCGACGGCCCCAGCACGCGCAGGCTGCGATAGCCGCCGATCAGCGGGCCATCCTCGGCAAACACTGTGTCGAAACCGACGGCTTTGGTGATCGTGCGCAGATAATCGGCCACGCGCTGGCCTGCCGTGTCGTCGAGCGAGAGTGGCACCGGGCGGTTGTTCTGCGCCGGGTCGATCAAACATGGGACGATGTGGATGCCCGCGATGTCGCTCCCGCGCATGGTCAGCGACAGGTACATCGTCATGCGCGCATCGGCGTGGAACGGAAAGCCGGGCGACTCAACGCGTGGGTAGATCCCGTAGCCGTTGGAGAAGCCGCCCAGATTGGCGATGGATTGCGCGTTCAGCACCGCTTCCAGCCCGATGAGGTCGAACACGAAGTGGCCCATGCCGTAGAAGATCGGCTTGCCGCGATAGACTTCCACCGCCTTCATAAAATGATGATGGTGGCCGAACACCATATCCGCCCCGCTGTCGATAGCGGTGTGGCCGAGTTCGATCTCGTAGTCGGTCAGCACGACCGGCAGGCGCGAATCGCCCCAGTGCATGCTGACGACGACCACGTCGGCGGTTTCGCGCGCGGCAGCGACGGCGTTGCGGAAGGTCGCTTTGTCTTCGGGGTACGCGAAGGTGCGCATGTGCGGCAGCGCGCCGGGTTCCAGCCGGCCCCAGCAATCCCAGTCGGGAAAATACGGCACGGTGTGAACGCGCAGATAGGCACAGCCAGGCACGCCGGGGCGGGCGTCGTAGCCGGCCTGAATGATCATCGTATAGGACAGGAACGCGATTTTCAGGCCGCGCATGTCCAGCACCGCCGGCCGCGTCGCCTCCGCCCGGTCGCGGCCGGCGCCGCAGACGGCGATGTTCTGCGCGCTCAGTAAGTCCAGCGTGTCAATCAGACCTTCGTGGCCCGCATCGACGATGTGGTTGTTGGCAGCGGCCATCACGTCGAAACCGGCGGCGCCGAGATGCGCTCCGTTCGATAGGCCGGAGACGACGCGGAAACCGGCGCTCGGCGCGATGGTCGGCGAATCCGTGAATGCGCCTTCGCAATTGCCAAACAGGATCGTCGGCGCGTGCAAAAGGTCGCCGACATGGGCGAAGGCGGCTTGGGGGTCGGAGCGGTTGAGGAAGATGTCCCCGACGGCGCCCAGCGTCCATTCGTCGCTCATGCGGGCAGCAGATTTGCGTTGAGCCATTCTGCCGCTTGCGCGGTCGCGTCCCGCGCCTCGGCCAGATCGCGCGCGAACAAATGCCACGCATGCACCATGCCGGGCCACACTTGAAGCGTGACGGCGACGTTCGCGTGCGCCGCCAGCCGCGCGAGGCGCAGCGCGTCGTCGAGCAGGATTTCGGTGGCAGCGACCTGGATCAGCAACGGCGGAAAGCCGGAAAAATTTCGCGGCATCGCGGTCGCGTGCGGATGTTCGTAGCCGGCCCCGTTCAGATACAGGTCGCGGGTGAGCGTGACGGCAGCCTCGAACACGATGGGATCGGTCGGCGCGTTCGTCTTGATCGTTTCGCCGGAGTGGGTCAGATCGCTCCAGGGCGAGATGGCCCAGGCGGCGCCGGGCAGCGGCAGGCCGCGATCCTTCAGCGCCGCAATCATGCCGACGGTCAGGCCGCCGCCGGCCGAATCGCCCGCGATCGCGACGGCGCCGGGCTTGAGGCCGCGTGCGAGCAACTCGGCGTAGGCTGCAACGGCGTCATCGACGGCGGCGGGGAACGGGTGCTCGGGCGCCAGCCGGAAATCGAGGCTGACGACGGCACCCTTGAACGTCTTGGCCAGTTCGGAGGTGATCGGCCGGTGGCTGGCGATGGAGCCGCAGACATAGCCGCCGCCGTGGACGTACAGCACCGCAAAGTCGGGGTTCGCACCCGGCCGTTGCAGCCACTCCGCCGGCACCCCGCCGAGCGTGTCGGCGCGGGCCTGGATCGGCGCGGGAATGACGAAATCCTCGGTGTAAAGATACCAGGTGCGCCGCGCGCCCTCGACGGAGAAACTGGGCGACGGGCCGGCACCTTCCCGCAGCTTGGCGAGAATGGTTTGCAGTTCCTGCTGGCTCATCCAAGGCACCCCACCGGCTGACGGCGGGATTGTAAGACGGCCATTCCACATAAAACAAGGGGCGACCTATTCCCCCGCGATCCAGACTCTTTGTGCGGCAAGGGCAGCGTCCACATGCACCAGATCGGCGCGGTAGCCGGGCGCGATGCGGCCGCGTGTGCGGTCCAGGCGGAGGAACTGGGCCGGATACAGGCTGGCCATACGCAACGCTTCGTCGAGCGGGACCCCGAGGTTGGCGACTGTGAAGGCGACGGCTGCGTCCATCGTCAGGACGGAGCCGGCGAGCGTCCCGTCCTCCAGCGTCAGGACCGCGCCGCGCCGCGTCACCTTGCGGCCGTTCAGGTCGAAGCTGTCGTTCGGGTCGCCGGCCGGGGGCATCGCGTCCGTCACGAGGAACAGGCGGGCGGGGCCGCGCTTGGCGCGGATGGCGGTGGCCAGCGCGGTGGGGTGGACATGGATGCCGTCCGGGATCGCGCCAACCCAGAGGCCGCCGTGATCCAGCGCCGCGCCGACCAGGCCGGGGGCGCGATGGCCGAGTGGCGACATGGCGTTGAACAGGTGCGTCACGCCACGCGCGCCGGCCTCGGCAGCGTCCATCGCGACCTCGTAACTTGCGTCGCTGTGGCCGAGGCTGACGATCACCCCGCCGTCGGTCAGGCGGCGAATCAGGCGGGGGGTGGCGTTTTCGGCGGCGACAGTCAGCAGCAGGCTGTCGATGCCGGTGTCGAGCAGCAGATCGACGTCGGCGTCTGTGAGCGGGCGGATGAGGTCAGGATCGTGAGCGCCCTTGCGGGCGACGGCGAGGAACGGGCCTTCCAGATGCAGGCCGGCGATGCCGGGGGTGCGCGCGGCAAGGGCGTCGCGGGCGGCTTCGATGGCCGTTTGCATGCGCTCCGGCCGGTCGGTGATGAAGGTGGGCAGCAACGCCGTCGAACCGTGGCGGCCGTGGGCCGCCGCCAGTTGCCCGAGGGCGGCGGCGTCCGGCGTTGCGTTGAACAGCACGCCGCCGCCGCCGTTGACCTGCGCATCGACGAAGCCGGGGGCCAACAGGCCGCCTTGCAGCGCCTCGCGCGCGATGTCCGCCGGCAGTTCGGCGGATGGTGCCACGCCCGCGATGGTCCCGCCGTCGATCAGGACCGCGTGATGCTCCAGAAAACGGTCGCCGGTAAAAATGCGGGCGCCGGTCAGGGCGCGCATCAGACCGTCTCCGTGATCTTGCGCAAATGCGAGGGGCGGTCCGGGTCGTGGCCGCGTGCCCGCGCCACCTGTTCGGCGAGGCCGTAGAACGACAGCAGCATCGCCAGCGGATCGAGCAGCGTGTGGCCGGTGGGGGTGAAGGGCAGGCGGCCGGGCTGCGGCGGCCGGTGATCCTTCCCCTGCCCGCCGCCGCGCTGCAA
>CAJCJG010000295.1 GCA_903970625.1 Solirubrobacterales bacterium 70-9
GCACCCAGGCGCCGCTCCGTGTCCACGACGACGCGCACCGGAGACGGGCCGGGGCAGAGGCGGGGGGTCAGGCGCGGGTCGTCGTGGCGGACGGTTGCGGCGCCGACCACCACCGCGTCGAACAACGCCCGCAGCCGGTGCGTATGCAGCACGTCGCCGGGGCCGCTGATCCAGAAGCTGGCGCCGCTGCCGGTGGCGATCCGCCCGTCCAGGCTCTGCGCGAGGCGCCCGAGCACGAAGCACCCGTCGGGCGCCGTCGGCTCGCCGAGCAGGGGGCCGTAGAGCGGTGACAGTTTTGCCGCGCTGGCGTTGCGAGTCAGCAGCCGGGTCCAGGTTTCGTCGCTGAGCGTCGCCGTGTCGGACGTTGCCATCCGTCACAAATTATCACGGCGACGGTGGCGGCAATAGGGCGGTCGTCAAACGTTCAGTGAGGCAACCAGTGCGACATCACCCAGACAATTGCGGCTATCAATGCCGACGCAACCGCAACGCCGGCACCAAATGCGGCGGACAAGGCCTTCCACGGCTCCCACGCATCGGCAACCTGCCACATTTCGATCCGTCATTCCATTGGCGAAGACCGATCCGCCGCCTCAGGCCCGGGACGACAGGACGACCGGCGGTTGGCGGCGAGCGGCGGCGATGTGGCCGGTGGCGGCGTAGCGCGGCGTCTGTGTGCGCGGCGCCTGGGCCATGGCACGGGCGACGGTGCCGATGACGTGGCCCTGGACGTGGATCGCCCGCTCCAGCAGACGGCGGTTTTCCTCGACCAGTCGGTGCAGCCGCTCGGCCAGTTCGCGGGCGAGGCGGCGCTGCTCCTCGTCCAATGCGGTTGTCATGCCATCCTGCCGCTGCGCCTCGGCAAAGGCCGTCGTTGCCGCTTCTTTGCGCGGATACAGCGCGGTCGCTCCCGCGAGGTCCATCGCTTCGAGCGCCGCGTTCTCGTGTGCGAGGGTTTCGGCCAGCGTTTCGCCGGCCGCGATCAGGTGTGTCATTTGTCCTCCTGCATCTGCATCATCTGCCGCAGCACCGGCCCGGCCAGTCCGAGCCCGCCGTGGGCGGCGATCTGTTTGGCGATGGCGTCCACCAGCATCGGGCGCCATGCCGCCTCGCCCTCGCCGCCGCCAAAGGCGCCGTGGGCGCTGTCCACCGTGTCGAACATCGGGGCCAGCAACTGGCTCAGCGTCGTCGCCTCGAACGCCTGCGCCGCGCGGGCCAGGGCCGCCGGAGTTTGGGTCGCGTGGACGTTCACTGGATCTGCAACTCCGCCTGCAACGCGCCGGCCGCCTTGATGGATTGGAGAATGGAAATCATGTCGCGCGGCCCGACGCCCAGCGCATTCAGGCTGCCGACCAGATCGCGTAGCGTGACGTTGCCGTGCAGGATGCCGAGCTTCTTGTCCGCGCCGTCGTTGACCTCGATGTTGGTGCGAGGGACGGTCGTGGTGGTGCCGCCGGAGAGCGGATTCGGTTGGCTGACCTCCGGCGTTTCGGTCACGCGGATGGTCAAATTGCCCTGCGCGATGGCGACGGTGCTGATGCGGACGTTGGAGCCCATGACGATGGTGCCGCTGGCTTCGTCCACGACGACGATGGCCGCCATGTCGGGTTCCACGCGCAGTTCCTCCACCCGGTCCAGATCGCCGATCACGTCGTGGCCGGTCAGGTCCAGCGCCACCGTGCGCGGGTCGAGCGTGCGGGCCGGGGCGCCGCCGAGTGCGCGGTTGATCGCCGCCTCGATCCGCCGGGCGGTCGTCAGGTCCGGGTTGCGCAGTGCCAGGTGCAGCGCCGGGTGGGCGGCGAGCGCATACGGCGCCTCGCGCTCGACGGTCGCACCATTGGCGATGCGGGCGGCGGTGGGCACGCCCTTGGTGATGGAGCCGGCGGCCCCCTTGGCGGCGATGGCGCCCGTGACCAGCGAGCCTTGCGCCACCGCATACACCTCGCCGTCGGCGGCCAGCAGCGGTGTCACCAGCAGCGTGCCGCCGGTCAGGTTGCTCGCGTCGCCCAACGCCGAGACCGAAATGTCGATGCGGCTGCCGAGGCGGGCGAAGCCGGGCAAGTTCGCCGTGACCATGACGGCGGCGACGTTTTTCGTCTCCAGCTTGGTGATCTGGTCGCGGGTGTTGACGCCGAGCCGCTCCAGCATCGCCACCAGCGATTCGCGGGTGAAGATGGCGCTGTCCAGCTTGTCGCCGGTGCCGTTCAGGCCGACCACCAGCCCATAGCCGACCAACTGGTTGTCGCGCACGCCTTCCACGTCCGCGATGTCCTTCACGCGCACCTGGGCGGCGGCCGGGCCGGCGAGGACCGCAATCGCCAGCAGGATCGAAGGCAGGAGCCGCACGTGGGGCCTCGCTGTTACCGCTCGTCAAACATTTGCGCCCAGGGTTTTGGGCGTAGCGCGCAGCGCAACCGGCGTGCCAGCGCCGAAACGGCGGTCGTCCGCCGATGCGGCGGACTGGCGGCTCGGCAGTTTGTGCCGGGCGGCACGTTAGGAGGAGCGAGATGGACCCGATCGACGGCGTGCGGCCGGGGGGGGCGCTGGCCTCGGTGCGGCGGCGTCCGGACTCGCGGGGCGGGTTCACCGTGGCCGAGGGGGGCGACGCGTGCCGATCCGATGGGGTGGACACGGTGGCGGAGGTGTCGCTCGCCGGCTTGCTGGCGTTGCAAGAGGAAGCAGGCGGCGGCGAGGTGCGAGACCGGGCGGCGCGACGGCGGGGGTTGGACCTGCTGGCCGAACTGGCGACCTTGCAGCGCGCGGTGCTGGCGGGGGCGCCCGACGCGGCCCTGCTCGGC
>CAJCJG010000296.1 GCA_903970625.1 Solirubrobacterales bacterium 70-9
GATCAGGTCGGCGCCGGTCGCCGCCATCGCGTGGCCGGCAGCGATGGCGCGGTCAGTGGCCGCGTGCAGGCCGCCGTCGGAAAAACTGTCCGGGGTGACATTGACGACGCCCATGACCAGCGGCCGGCCGGTCGGCAGCCCTGCCCATGGCGGCGGGGCGGCAGCCAGGCGGGCCACGGCGTCGGGCGGCAGGTCGCGGACAGGACGGATGGCTGGGTCGCCCACGACGCGACCCAGCGCAAACGCCGAAGGACCGCCTGCGAGCCATGCTGCGTGCCCGCAAGCAACCGCCCTCGCCGCAGAGGGACCGTGCAGCAGGGCCAGGGGTTCGATGAAAGGAAGGGACATGGGCAGCGCGCTGCCTTGCCCCCTCTCCGCCCCAACGGGGCGGAGAGGGCGAAGCAAGTTGAGAGCGTCAGCCCGGCTGGGGCGCCGCGCCCAGCGGCGGGATCGGGCGGCCGGCGGGGGGGACGGAGGCACGGCGGCTTTCCGGTGCCGGCTCGTCCACCACTTTGCGGATCACCGGCTCCCCACGCAGAACCTGCCGAATTTCGTCGCCGGAGAGTGTCTCGAACTCCAACAGTCCACGCGCCAGACGGTTCAGTTCCTCCAGATTCTCGGTCAGCACCGTCGTCGCCCGCTGATAGGCGGCGTCGATGATCCGCTTGATCTCGGCGTCGATCTCCTGCGCCGTGGATTCCGAGACGTTCTTGCTCTGCGTCACCGAGTGGCCGAGGAACACTTCCTGGCTGTTGTCGCCGTAGGCGATCATGCCGAGCTTGTCGCTCATGCCCCATTCCGTGACCATCCGGCGGGCCATGTCGGTCGCCATCTTGATGTCGCCCGAGGCGCCGGTGGACACCTTGTCGGCGCCGAAAATGATCTCCTCGGCCACGCGACCGCCCATGGCCATCGACAGCTTGGCGATGATCTTGGACTTGCTGGTGGAATAGCGGTCACCTTCCGGCAGGCTCATCACCATGCCCAGCGCGCGGCCGCGCGGAATGATGGTCGCCTTGTGGATCGGGTCGCATTCCGGCTCGTGCATCGAGACGATGGCGTGACCGGACTCGTGGTACGCCGTCATCTTCTTTTCCTCGTCGCTCATCACGAGGCTGCGCCGCTCGGCGCCCATCATCACTTTGTCTTTGGCGTATTCGAACTCGGCCATCGCCACCACGCGCTTGCCGATGCGCGCGGCCATCAGGGCGGCTTCGTTGACCAGATTGGCCAGATCGGCGCCGGAAAAACCCGGCGTGCCGCGCGCGATCACCTTCGGATCGACGTCGCTCGCCAGCGGCACCTTGCGCATGTGAACGCGGAGAATCTTCTCACGGCCAGCCACATCCGGGTTCGGCACCACCACCTGCCGATCGAACCGGCCAGGGCGCAGCAGCGCCGGGTCCAGCACGTCCGGGCGGTTGGTGGCGGCAATGAGGATCACGCCCTCGTTGCTCTCGAACCCGTCCATCTCGACCAGCATCTGGTTCAGCGTCTGCTCGCGCTCGTCATTGCCGCCGCCGAGGCCCGCGCCGCGATGCCGGCCGACGGCGTCGATTTCGTCGATGAAGATAATGCAGGGAGCATTTTTCTTGCCCTGCTCGAACATGTCCCGCACGCGGCTCGCGCCGACGCCGACGAACATTTCCACGAAGTCCGAACCGGAAATCGTGAAGAACGGCACGTTGGCCTCGCCCGCGATGGCGCGCGCCAAGAGGGTTTTGCCGGTGCCGGGGGGGCCGACCAGCAGCACGCCCTTCGGTATCTTGCCGCCGAGCCGTTGAAACTTCTGCGGGTCTTTCAGGAACTCGACGATTTCCTGCAATTCGCCTTTGGCTTCGTCGATGCCGGCCACGTCGTCGAACGTCACGCGGCCCTGCTTTTCGGTCAGCATCCGGGCGCGGGATTTTCCGAAGCCCATCGCCCGGCCACCGCCGGCCTGCATCTGGCGCATGAAGAACACCCAGACGCCGATCAGCAGCAGCATCGGGAACCAGTTCAGAAGGATATGCAGCAGCGGCGGCACATCGCTCTCCTCCGGCCGGGCCGTGACATGCACGCTGTGGTCGAGGAGGCGCTGGCTGAGGGCCGGGTCTTCCATCGTGTAGGTCTGGAACGTGCGGTTGTCCGACAAATGCCCGCTCAGCGTGTGCCCGGTGATCGACACGTCCCGCACGCGGCCCGCGTTCACCTCTCCGATGAAGTCGGAATAGGCGATTTGCTGGTCGGCGGATCGACTCGACCCCGGTTGGAACAGGTTGAACAGGACCACCAGCAGCAGTGCGATGATGACCCAAAGCGCAAGGTTGCGGCCGAAATTGCTCATCTCGTTCCTTGGCCGTCGCCGGCCATCCAGTCCTTTTCACCGAGCGGCCAGCGAAACGCCGCTTCCGCCAGTCTCCGCCCTTCGCCGCCGATGGGGCGCCCGCCCCGATGCGGCCATCCGCCCGCCGCAGTGCGGAGGCTTCGGATGCTAGCCCACATAGGGTGTCCCCCGTCGTCGTGCATCCCCATGCCGTCTATCCGGGTTGCACGAGCGGCCAGAACGGAGCACCGGCCAGCGGCACCGCCGGCACAAATACCGCGCGCCGACGCGGGCCATGCCAATCGCTACCATAACCGACATGCACCGCCTCTACCAGTTTTCCGCGCAACCGCACGCATGGCAAGGTTTGCAGCACGCAAGCCGGCAGATGGGAGGTGCCGCGCAAGCTGGCGGCGTCGCCCGCAACGGCGCCGATTTCGAAGGACGTTTCCGTCATGGCCGGGCTTGACGATGTCCGGAACCGGCCGTCCCACTTGCCCGGCGAGGAAGCCGGGCGCGGTGGTGCGATAGCCGCAGCCTCCCGCACCAGCAGCCAGCCGCCGGGGTGGAGGCGCCCCG
>CAJCJG010000297.1 GCA_903970625.1 Solirubrobacterales bacterium 70-9
GCTTGCGCTTCGCCGCCACCCGCCGCACCGCCTTCGGCCGCGCCACGTCGTTGGCGCCGTCCGGCTCCGGCATCTGGCCGTAGCTCATGCGCCGCATCTGTTCGATGACGCGCCCCATCTCCGCATCGTCCAGCACCGGGGGTTCGCCCAGCACCAGCGCCTGCACATACATGCGGGACAGCGTTTCGACCTCGTTGGCCAGCCACAGGGCCGCAGCAAAATCGCGGCCGAGCGAGATTTGCCCGTGTTGGCCCAGCAGGCAGGCGAGGCGATCCTCCAGCGCCTCCAGCGCCGCGTCCGACAATGCCTGCGTGCCGAACGTCGCGTAGCGGGCGCAGCGGATCGTGGTGCCGCCGGCCACGCCCGTCATGTAGTGGAAGGACGGGATCGGCTTGTGATGCACCGCCAGCGTCGTGGCGTACATCGAGTGGCAATGCAGCACGACGTTGATGTCTTGCCGTGCCCGCAGAATGTCGCGATGGAACCGCCATTCGGAGGACGGGCGATGCTTGCCTTCAAAGGTGCCGTCTAACCCCATCTTCATGATGTCGGCCGGCTGCATTTTCTCGTACGGCAGCGAGGACGGCGTGATCAGGAAATGCTCCGCGTCCAGCCGCACGGACAGGTTGCCGGCGGTGCCCTGGTTGATGCCGGTGGCGTTCATTTGTCGGCAGGTCGCGACCATCTCGCGGCGCAGGGCGGCTTCGGTGGGCTTGGTCATGTCGCAGTCTCCGTCGCGAGGGCGCGCCAGCTTGCGCGGTATGAGAGCAAATCGGGGATGTCCAGCTTGGCCGGGGTTTGCAGCGCCAGCGGGGCGGGGGCGGTTCGGGTGGAGTGACTGGCCAGCAGCGCGGCCCCAGCGGCGGTGCCGTAGCCGTGCAGGTCGAATAGCGTGCGCTGCGCAGGCCGCAGGGCGGCGATCAGCGCCGGATACAGCGGATCTTTGACGAAGGTACCGTCCAGCACGACGTCTCCGGCGCTGCCGAGCGTATCCAGCAGAAAATCGGTCAGCAGGGCGGCGAGCAGCAGCGCCAGTGCGCGGCGCTGCGGCGCGCCCTCCGGTGGCGGCCCGACGAAGCGGCCCCGACCGCCCCGGCCGGGTAGCAGCCCGTCTTCCTCGCCGAAACAAGGGACCGGAAAGCTGCCGCGCGCCACCATCGCGGCCAGAACTTGGGGGTCGGCGACTGCCCCGGCCGGCTGCTCGCCCGCGACCAGGGAGAATTCGCGCCCGCCCATGCACAGCGCGCCCGCCAACGGGTTGCCCGCTGGGTCGGCGTTGCAGCCCATGCCGCGCACCTCGTCGAGCGCCTCCGGCGGCGTCTCGTCGCTCAGCGCGACGATCCAGGTGCCGGTGGACACAACGGTCAGGCCGCGCAGCCCAGCCGCCTGATAGCGGTAGAAATTGGCACTGCTGTCGTGGGCGCCGCACAGCACGCGGGTCCGTTCCGACAAGCCGGTTTGCCGGGCAAGGTCCGGCTTCAGAGGGCCGAGCGTCGTCCAGGCCGGCACGATCGGTGGCAATTTCTCCGCCCAGCCGCGCGCGGCGACGATGGGGGCGAAGCCTCGGTCCGGCACCGTCCACAAATGCGACTGCGCGCCGAGCATAGAGAATTCGGAGGCGGCGACGCCGGACAGGCGCCACGCCCAATATTGCGGCAGCCCGAGAAAATGCCGCGCCTCTGCGAATTCATGCGGCCACGCCGTCTCCAGCCACAGCATCTGCCGCGCCGTGTGCGAGGCGGCGAGCATGATCGGCGAGCCGCGCGCCCGATAGTCGCCGACGACCGCGCGATACAGCGCGTTCAGTCCGGCCGGCGGCTCGTCTTCGTAGTCGATCATCGGCATCGCCGGACCGTCGGCATCCACCAGCACGCCGCCGGAGCCGTGGCCGCAGGCGACGATGGCGCCGATCTCGTGCCGGCCGCCGAGGTCGCCCAGCGCGCCGATGGCCCAGTCCTCCAGCGCCACCACGTCGTGGTGCCGATACGGCGGGCCGGGGCTGACGGCGTTCGGGGTGGACAGGGTTTCCAGCACCTTGCCGTCGGCGCCGACGGCGCTCAGCTTGACGTTGGTCTTGCCCACATCAAGGACCGCCACGCGGCTCATCGCGCCGCCTCGGCAAATTCGGGGCGCAGCGCCCGGTAGAGTCGCCGGAAGGCTTCGAACCGGGGCCGGTAGGCGTCCGCGAGGCTCGCGTCCGGCTCGATCGTCTCCGTCACCGGCGGTTCCGCCAGCACGTCGGGGGATGCGTCGCCACCCAGGCTCAAGCGAGCCAGGCGGGCGGCGCCGAAGGCTGGGCCACGCTCGCCGCCGGCGAAGCGGCGCAGTGGCATGTTCAGCACGTTGGCGATCATCTGCGTCCAGAAGCGGGAGCGGGCGCCGCCGCCGATGACGCCGGCCGAGGCGACGAAGGTCCCGCCTACCGCGAGCGCGTCCCGTCCGTCCGCAAGGCTGAACGCCACCCCCTCCAGCGCCGCCTGCACCAGATCGGCGCGGGTGGTCGCACCCGTGAGGCCGAAGACCACGCCGCGCGCATACGGGTCGTCGTGCGGGGTGCGCTCGCCGGACAGGTACGGCAGCACCAGGAGGCGGGAGGGGCCGGAGAACCCGGCTTCCACCTCCGCCAGCAAATCGGGGAGGGGCGCATCGCCTGTCAGGTGGGCGACGGCGGCCAGCACGCTGGCGCCGTTCAGCAGGGCGGCCATCTGGCACCAGCGGCCCGGGATGGCGTGGCAGAAGGCATGTACAAGCCGCTCCGGCGCCGGGCGGTGGGCGTTGGCGGCGACGAATATCTGTGCCGAGGTGGACAGGCCGACGAACGCCCGCGCGTCCTCCACCGCGCCGATCCCGACGCCGCCCACCATCGTGTCGCCGCCGCCGCCCGCGACGATTACGCCGGGACGGAGGCCGAAGCGCCGCGCGATCTCCGGCCGCACGATGCCGCTCGGGTCGCTGCCCTCGACCAGCCGGGGCAGCAGCGCCGGGTCCAGCCCGATGGCGGCGACGGCGCGGGCGCTCCAGGTGCGCCGCGGCTGGTCCAGCAGCCACGTCCCGGCGGCGTCCGAGGGGTCGGTGGCGCGCTCGCCTGTCAAATGCAGCCGGATATAGTCCTTCGGCAGCAGCAGCGAGCGTGTGCGGGCGAACAACTCCGGTTCGTGCCGCGAGAGCCACAGCAGTTTTGGCGCGGTGAAGCCGGCCAGCGCCGGCACGCCGAGTTCGGCGGCCAGTTCCGGGCCGAGGTGCTTCAGCTCGTCGGCTTCGGCATGGGCGCGGCCGTCGTTCCACAGCATCGCCGGGCGCAGCGGCCGGTCGGCTGCGTCCAGCAGCACCGTCGCGTGCATCTGGCCGGACAGGCCGATCGCCGCCACCTCCGCCATCGCCTCCGGCGCCTCGGCGGCGATGCGGCCGATTGCGTCCTCCACCGCACGCCACCAATCGTCGCAATCCTGCTCGGATGCCAGTGGCGCAGGATGGCGGGTCGCCAGCTTCACCTCGGCGGCGGCACGCACCGTCTGCCGTTCGTCCACCAACAGGACTTTGGCGGCCGACGTGCCGAGGTCGATGCCGATGAAGCAGGTCACGTGAGGTTAACCGGTCAGCCCGTGCTTGCGCGCGAGGCCGAAAATCGTGCTGACGCCCTGTTCCAGCACCTCGTAGCGGTCCTTGGCGACCGGCCGCCAGACGCACAGGGCGGACGCGATTTCCGGCGGCAGCGTGACGAAACTCTCGATCACCAGGTCGCCCGCAAAGCCGATGCCCGCCAGCGCTGCAAAGGCGTCGTCCCAGTCGATGGTGCCGGTGCCGGGCACGCCCCGGTCGCTTTCCGAGATGTGGATGTACGGCGCGCGGGCGCCGGCGACGCGGAAGCCGTGGCCGATGCCCTTTTCCTCGATGTTCATGTGGTAGGTGTCCAGATGCACCGTCGTGTTCGGCGCGCCGATGCGGTCCAGCAGCGCCAGCGACTGCGCCGCCGTGTTCAGCAGGTGCGTCTCGTAGCGGTTGCACGGCTCCAGCCCGAGCAGCATCCCGAGTTCCTCCGCCCGCTTGGCGACCGGGCGGAGGGCTACGACGATGTTCTCGTATTCCGCCTCGGTGGGCGCCTTGCCGGTCTTGTAGCCGAGCGCCGAGTAGGTCACGCCGCCGAGGAACTTGCAGCCGAGCGCATGCGCCGTCTCCAGCGCGCGCAGCACGAAATCGCGCGCGGCGGCCGGGTCTTTGGTGGCCAGCTTGTCGTCTGGCAGGCACAGCGAGCCGCTGGGGGATATCTTGTGCGCCGCCAGCAGGTCGCGGGCGTGCGGCACGTCGATGGTTTCCGGCGCCAGCAGCGGGATCTCGATCACTTCCAGCCCGTAGCGCGCGGCCTCGGGCACCGCCTGTTCCGCCGCCTCGCGCGTCCAGGCCGACGCCCAGAGGCTGAAATGCATGCCGATGCGGGTTGCCATGGATGTTTCCTCCGGTTGGATCAGCGCCGCAAGCGGGCGCGAAGCGTCTGGGCGGCCATAACGACGATCAGCACGAAGCCCCAGACGGCGAGTTTCAGATAGTCGGACAGGCCGAGCAGGTTGGACGCGGACGCCAATACTTGCAGCACGGCAAGTGCCAGCATCAGTCCCGCGACCTTGCCGAAGCCGCCGAATGGATCGACACCGCCGAGCACGGCGGCCAGGATCGTGATCAGCAGGTAGGATTGCGCGTAGTCGGCGCTGGCAGAATTGAAGCGCGCCAGCATGAGGCAGGCGGCGACGAAGCACAGCACGGCGGAGAACAGATAGACGCCGACCAGCACGCGCCGTGTGTCGATGGCGGAATAGCGCGTGGCCTCGACGTTCGAGCCGACCATGAAGATCGCCACGCCGAATCCGGTTCGGCGCAGCAGCACGCCCACCAGCAACGACGCCACGACGAGCACGAGGAACGGCACCGGCACGCCCAGCACCAGCGCGTTGCCGGCGGCGGAATATTGCTCCGGCAGGCCGGAGATGACCGTGCCGCGCGTGAGGTAGATGCTGACGCCGTCGATCAGCGATTTGGTGCCCAGCGTGACGAGGATCGGGTGGACGCCGGTGTAAGCCACGATGAGGCCGGTCAGCAGGCCCCATAGCACGCACAGCAGCAGCCCGGCGGCCAGGGCCGCGACAATCACCAGCGCAACCTCGCCGCCGGGGGCGCCTGCGACCAGCATGGATCTCATCAGCCACGCCATCAGCAGCGCGGCGGAATTGGCGGTGGCGATGATGGCGAGGTTCAGGCCGCCGGAGATCAGCGGCACCACCATCGCGAGCGACAGCAGGCCGAGTTCCGGCATCTGGAACATGATGGATTGCAGCGTACCGGCGGAGGCGAAGCCGGGCACGCCGACGGCGGAGACCAGCACCAGTGCGATCAGCAAGCTGCCGAGGCCGGACAGCCCGCCCGGCGTGCCCATCCGCAGCAGGCCCATCATGCCGGACATATTCGCGTTCAGGGTGCGGGCGTCAGCCATGGGCGGCTCGGCGCGGCCGGCGGCGGGCGGACAGGACCATCACCGAGGTTGCGATCAGGATGACGAGGCCGATCACGATCTGGAAGAAGTAGGGCGAGACGCCCATCAGGTTCAGGCCGTTTTGCAGGATCGCCAGCAGCACGATGCCGCACAGCACCCCCGGCACGCTGCCGGCGCCGCCGTTCAGGCTGGCGCCGCCGAGGACGGCCGCCGACAGCACGGCGAGCTCCTGACCGTACAGCGCGTTCGGCACGGCCTCACCCACGCGATGGGCCTGTAACAGCCCCGCCAGCGCCGCCATGAAGCCGAGGAACCCGTAAACCAGATAGTGCAGATGCCCGATGCGGATGCCGATGCGCCGCGCCGATTCCGGGTTGCCGCCCATGGCGTAAATCTGCCGCCCGGCGTTGCTGCGCGTCATCATCAGCCACGTCAGCAGCGCCGCCACTGCCAGCGCCACCATCGGCAGGTTGATCCGCACCAGATCGCCGTCCGCATTCTCCCACTGCGCGAACACGATCCGGTCGCTCCACCAGTCCGGCAGGTCGGAGATCAGTTTTCCACCCGTCGCATACATCAGGAGCGCAAAAAACACGCTCATGGTGGCGATGGTGGCGATGATGGAAGTGACGCGCACGAAGTGGATCAGCGTGGCGTTGATGCAGCCGAGTGCCACGCCGGTCAGTAGCCCGATCGGGATGCAGACGATCCCCGGCCAGTGCCAGCGCGCCGCCAGGAACGCCGCCAGATACTGCGCGACGGAGGCCACCGCCATGAACGAGATGTCGATGCCGCCCGATACCAGCACGACGAACAGACCGAGCGCGAGAATGCCCTGCACCGAGTAGGTTTCCAGCAGATCGACAAAGTTACCGACCGTCAGGAAGCCCGGCGCCACGACCCCGAGCAGCGCGCACATCGCCAGGATCACGCCAAGCAGCCACGCCTCATGGCTTTCGCGCAGGCGGGCGAGGATGTCGCGAGTCATTCTTCCCCCCTCCCCTTGTGGGAGG
>CAJCJG010000298.1 GCA_903970625.1 Solirubrobacterales bacterium 70-9
ACAGCACGTATTCGGCTCCCTGCGCGCGGGCGGCGCTCAGCACGGTCATCAAATCCTGCGGGAGGCCCTCGGGCATGTCCTCAGGTGCATAGATGTGGATTCCGACGAAGGCGGCCACCTTTTCCAATCTGATCCCGGCCACCATTCCAACCTGATGGCGGCCAGTCTGGCATCGTCTCGTGGGCCGTTTTGTTCATCTCATGATGGCGCGTGATCGGTCAAGCGACGGCGCGTCGAGGGTGGCCGTACGCTCGGATTTGGTCCCGGCCATGCGCCACTTCATTGCAATTAATCTCGCCCGTATCCGCGCGGCGGCGTGATCGCCGCGAGGGTATCGAGATCGAGATCGACGATCTCCTGAAGCGTTTCCGCCATGGCGCCCTCGCGCAGGGTTTCTGGCAGAGCGTCCGACCAGGCGGCATATTCGGCTTGCAGTGTGAGCAGTTCGGCGACCGCGTCACGCCAACGTTTGGGACGGCTGCGCCGGTCGGTTGGACGATGGGGTCGAGTTGCGATTTTCGGCGATGATGTCACGCATCGCGCGCGATAGCGCGCCTGGCGTTCGGCGTTGCTCAAGGCGAGCTCTCCGTCCGGCTTGCGACCTCTTGGCATGGTCCTGACCTCCGTTACGTTACGCATTGCAGTGGCGCCGACGGCCCACGGGAGCGCCGATCGGCGTGAACAATCCGCGTCATTTCCTGTTCTTTGGGTCGCGCAGGGTCTCGCCGGTGAGCGCGATGCGGTGGGCGTTGTGGACAAGACGGTCGAGAATGGCGTCGGCCAGCGTCGGATCGCCGACGATCTCGTACCACCGCTCGACCGGCACCTGGCTGGTGATGATCAGCGAGCCGGCGTTGTAACGGTCATCGACGATCTCCAGCAGGTCGCGCCGCTGCTCGGCGTTCAGCGGCTCCGGGCCCCAGTCGTCGAGAATGAGCAGGTTGACGCGGGCCAGTTGCCGCATCAGGCGCGCGTAACGACCGTCGCCGCGGGCCAGCGCCAACGCGCCGAACAATCGCGGGCTGCGCTGGTAGAGAACCGAGAGATTGTCGCGGCATGCTTTGTCGCCGAGGGCGCAGGCGATAAAGCTCTTGCCCGTGCCGCAGGCGCCGGTGATGAGGCAATGCCGGTGCTCGCGAACCCAGTCGCAGCTGGACAGACGCAGGAACAGTGCTCTGTCCAGGCTTCGCGGTATGCGGAGATCGACTTCCTCGACGGTTGCGGATTGACGAAGCTTGGCGGTGCGGGTTCGCGCCTCGAAGCGCTTCTGCTGCCGCAGGGTGAATTCCTGGTCAACCAGGAGACCAAGCCATTCGCCGTGTTCGAGAGCGCGGCTTTCGGGATTGGCCGCCAGGTCGCGGAAGCCCTTCGCCATGCCGTCGAGGCCGAGCTCGCGCAGGCGATCAAGTGTCGGGTGATTCAACAAGGTTGTTGTCCTCAATGGAAGTAGCCGGGGCCGCGGATGTTGCCGTGCAGCAAGGGCGTGCCGTCCGCGGCTTGCGGCGACGCCGATTTGTCGAGGCGGTGTTTGAGGATCGAGGCGACGCTGGCGTAGGTCAGCACGCCGACCTCGACGGCGCGGCTGCTGACCGCCTCCGCGCGCGCCGCCTCGATGCCGCGGAACAACCGCAACACGCCGATGCAGGTGCGGAATCCTTGTTCGGGATGCGGTCGGCGCGCGAGCACCGCCAGGATCAGTGCCTCGGCGTTGGGGCCGATGTCGCGTGCCTGGCGCGTGAACCGCTCCGGCGACCATTCCGCGTACCGCCGGTGCGCGCTGGGCATGTGGTCCGGCAGCGTGCCATGACGCTGACCGCCGTATCGGCGCGCATGTGCCGCGACGAGCGTGCCGCGATGGAATATCTCGATGGTGCGCGTCGTCGCGCGGGGGTCGACCTGCTCGCGCAGCAGCGCGTGCGGCACGGAATAGAAGAAGTCCGCCACCTCGACATGATAGTCGATGCCGACACGCGCGAGGCGCCATTCGGCGTACTCATACTCTTGCTCGGGCAGCTTTTGCATGACCGGGAATTCGACCGCCTCGAACAGCTGACGGCGGCTGACGCCGAGGCGGCGTATCTCGCGGCTGTTCATTCGCTCGACCGCCGTGGCGATCGCGGCATTGCATTCGGCCAGTGAAAAGAAGGTCACGTTGCGCAGCCGACCGAGAATATAAGACTGGGCGAAGCGCACGCCCGCTTCCACGGCGGCTTTGTCTTTCGGCTTTCTTGGCCGGGCCGGAACAACGCCGACGTTGTAGTGTGCCGCCATCCTGGCGTAGGTGCGGTTTATCTCGGGATCGTAGAACCCGGACTTGTTGACGCCACTCTTGAGATTGTCGGGAATCAGCAGTCGTGGCGTAGCGCCAAGGAAGCGGAACAGCCGGACATGCGCGCCAATCCAATCCGGCAGGGTCTGCGTCCAGGTCGCCTCTGCATAGGTCAGGCTGGAGGCGCCGAGGACGGCGACGAAGATCTCCGCCATCGTGATCTCGCCCGTCAGCGGATCGACGATCGGCACCTTCTTGCCGGAATAATCGACGAATGCCTTGTGCCCGGCGACGTGGGATTGGCGCATCGTCGGCGAAAGACGGCGCTCGAAGTCCCTGAACAACTCGGCGAAGCGACTATAGCGGTATCCTTCTGGATGGACCGCCGCGTATTCCTCGAACAGAACCGACAGGTTCACGCCGGGACGTTTCATCTCGCGCGCCATCGCGGCCCAGTCCGGCTCGGGATATCGGCGGGCGCCGGACTTTCCACCGTTGCGTGGCGGAAACAGCAGCCGCTCCAGCGCTTCGTCGGTCAGATCCTCCGCCAGCGGCCAGATCAATCCGGCCGCGGACACGCGCGCCAGATAATCCTGCACGGTGCTGCGACCCACGCCGAGCTCTCCGGCAATCACCCGGGCACTGGCGCCCGCCCCAAAATGCAGCTGCAAAACCTGCCGTATCCGCCGCATGGACAGTCTCTCCGTCGGCATCCAACCCGCTCCATCAATTGCGATGGAGACGAGACTGGACCCAGGTGAACACTGGCCCGCGAGACGACCTCCTCCTCCGGATGCCCTCTTCCTCGGAGGGTGGCCGGGATCAGATCGGAATGGTGGCCGCCATCAAATCGGTAGGGTGGCCGGGATCAAATCGGAATACATGGCCGGCTTGCATTGGAATCCGCAGTCTTCCACACGACCAGAGATTCATTGAC
>CAJCJG010000299.1 GCA_903970625.1 Solirubrobacterales bacterium 70-9
CAACATCGTCGACCATTGCTGCGATACCTGGAACAGGCTGATCGCACAGCCGTGGCGCATCATGTCGATCGGATTGCGCGATTGGGCACATCGGTTCTGATCACAGGGATTTGGTATTAACCGCCTGGCTCCCTCTTTGCGGTCCCCGCTACGCCGGCTCGTAATAGGTTTTTGCGACCAGTTCGTCCGTGTGGGCGCCGCAGGAGATCGGCGGATACTTGGCCGGATTGTCCGGACCGACGCAGGTTGAGAAGGCGTCAATCGTGGCGTCGTGATCGACGCCGAAAAATTGCACGATGGAGTAGCGCGGCGCCTGCGTCAGATTCACCACGCGGTGCGGGCGCGACAGGAAGACATCGTTGCTCCACCGCTGCATCAGGTCGCCGAGATTGATCACCATCGTGCCGTCCACCGGCGTCACCTCGATCCAGTCGCCTTGCACGCCCTGCACCTGTAAGCCCGGCTGCTCGGTCTGCATCACCGTGGTGAACAGTTCGTAGTCCTTGTGGGCGCCGATGCCGATGTTGCGAATGTCCCAGTCGGGCGCCTGCGGCGGATAGTAGCAGGCCCGCACGCGCGACAAAGGTTTGGTGTAGATCGGATCGAAATAGGTTTCCGGCAGATCGAGGGCCAGCGCGAAGGCGCGCAGCATCAGGCGGCCGAATTCCAGTTGCGTGTCGAAGTAGGTGCCGAGCGCCCAGCGAAAATCTGCGGGCGTCTCCGGCCAGGCATTCGGGCCGTAGAATTTTACCCCCGCCAGATAATCCGGATCGTCGGGCGGCAAGTCGTGCGCGAGTTCCACCGCCTCGTGCATGTCGCCGCCCTTCAAATTGTGGTCGGCCTTGATATTGCCTTCGGCCACGTAACCGCGATGGTTCGGTGTGGACAGATAGTGGATCTTCATCTTCTCCGCGTCCGGCAGCGCGAAGAAGCCCCGCATGGCCGACAGCGCGCGCGCCGTGACGGTCTTCGGGATGCCGTGATGGGCGAGGTAGAAGAAGCCGACTTCGGTGCAGGCATGGCGCAACTCCGGCACGATGCGCCGGCGGATCGCGGGGTCGGACGACAGCATCGGGCTGAAATCGATGGTCGGCACCACATCGCCGGTGTTGCGCCGAAAGCGGATGCCACGGCCGGCATCGACGATATCGGGCGACGATAGGGTCATGCGCGCTCTCATCCGGCTGTCGTGTGGAGAAAGACAACCACGCGGGGTGGGAGCCGACAAGGGCCTCGCCAGCGACCGCATTGGCGTCGGGTATTGCGCCCGGATGCCGCAAACTCATTTGGCTTGCGGGCGTGTATCCTGCTAAAAAAAAGCCATGTCATCCTCCACCCGTTGGAATTTGCTCGTATCGCGTGGCACTGACAGCGCCTTGCGGCGCTTTCTCGGCGACGAGAGGCGGGGCCGCAAGAAAGACATGTCGCGCTTCGTGGAGGAAGCGGTGCAGGCGCGCATTCTGGAACTCGCGGCCGAGCGGGCAAAGCGGCAGAATGCCAATGTTTCGCCGGACGCAATCGCAAACGCCATCGACGAGGCGCTGGAGTGGGCACGACGCGGCTGATGCGCGTGGTGCTCGACAGCAATATCTTTCTGAGTGCCTTACTCTCACCTCATGGGCCGCCGCATCGGATCTATCAGGCATGGCGTCAGAGCCGGTTCGAGTTGCTCGCCAGCCCCGTTCAAATCGACGAATTGCGCCGTGCCAGCCGCTATCCGAAGTTTCGGGGGATTCTTCAGCCGCACCGGGTCGGCCACATGCTGAACAATCTCCAGCGCGCGACAATAATCGACAGGTTGCCCGGCGGCTACGAGGCCGCCGACCCGGACGATGCTTGGTTGCTGGCGCTGGCCGTCGCTGGGCGCACCGACTATCTTGTCACCGGCGACAGGCGATCTGGCCTGCTGGAAATGCGCCGCGTGGGCACTGCCAAAATTCTAACCGCTGCCGCGTTCTGCGAAGTTCTCGATTAGGGTGCTTTACCGTCGATGACAAAAAACCGAAACCCGATGGCATCGGCTCCGCGTCCCTGAGTGCGCCGTCGAACCAATCGACCATCGACACGTCCGACATCCAAGACAGCCATCCCGACGACGCAAAACCTGGAACGCTCCGCGATGCCATCGAGCGCGCCAAGGGCCGGGGGAAGGCGGCTGCTACTTAACCACCGCCACCCGCAACGCATTCGTCGTGCCCACCACGCCGAACGGGATGCCCGCGATCACCACGATGGTGTCGCCGTGGGTGGCAAACCCTTCCGAGATCGTCAGGCGGGTGGCCTTCGCCACCGTCTCCGTCATCGTGTGCGTCTGCGCCGTCACCACCGGATGCACGCCCCACACCACGGCAAGCCGCCGCGCCGTCTGGTCCGATGGCGACATGCTTAAAATGGGCGCCTCCGGCCGCTCGCGCGCGGCGCGCAAGGCCGTGGAGCCGCTGTCCGTAAAAGTGCAGATGGCGGTGGCGCCGATCGTGTGGGCCACCTGGCGCGCGGCGGCTGCGATGGCGTCGGCCATCGAGCGTTCCGGCTCCGGCCGCGAAGCTTCGACGATCGCGCGCCAGCCGGGGTCCTGCTCCACCCGCGCCACGATGCGGTCCATGATGTTCACCGCCTCGAACGGGTAGGCGCCGGCCGCCGTCTCGGCCGACAGCATCACGGCGTCGGCGCCGTCGTAGATCGCGCTGGCCACGTCGGACGCTTCGGCGCGGGTGGGGGCGGGGGCGGAGATCATGCTTTCCAGCATTTGGGTGGCCACCACCACCGGCTTGCCGAGCTGGCGCGCGGCGCGGACGATGCGCTTTTGCGCGAGCGGCACCTCCTCCGGCGGCAATTCCACGCCGAGGTCGCCGCGCGCGACCATCACCGCGTCCGACAGCGCCATGATGGCGTCCAGATTCTCCAGCGCCTGCGGCTTTTCCAGCTTGGACATGATCCAGGCGCGGCCGGCCGCGATCTCCTTCGCCTCTGCCACGTCCTCCGCCCGCTGCACGAACGACAGGCCGATATATTCGACGCCGTGTTCCAGCGCGAACGCCAGATCTTCACGGTCCTTGACCGTCAGCGCCGGGATCGGCAGCACCGTGTCCGGCACATTGACGCCCTTGCGGTCCGAGAGCGGGCCGCCGACCGTGATGATCGTTTCCAGATGGTCGTCGCGCACGCGGGTGACGCGCAGCCGCAATTTGCCGTCGTCCAGCAGCAGGGTGGTGCCGATGCTGGCGGCGGCGAGGATTTCCGGGTGCGGCAGATTGACGCGGCGCGCGTCGCCGGGGGTCGGGTTCAGGTCGAGCGTAAACGGCTGGCCGGTCTGCAACTGGATGCGCCCGCCGCTGAAGCGGCCGACGCGCAGCTTCGGCCCCTGCACGTCGGCGAGAATGCCGATGGGGTGATCGAACTGCTTTTCCAGGTCGCGGATCATGGCGATGCGCGCCGCGTGGTCGTCGTGCGAGCCGTGGGAGAAGTTCAGCCGGAACACGTCGGCGCCGGCCTGGAACAGCCGGCTCAGCACCTCCGGCGTCGAGCTTGCCGGGCCGAGGGTCGCGATGATTTTCGTACGCCGGCGGCGGCGCAGCTTGTGGCGGACGGTCATGGTGATCCCTCGGAGCAGGCAGGCCGCGATAGGCCGGTCATGTGCAATTCGTCAACCGGGCGCAGGAAATCGGGCGGGTCACGCGATCAGGATG
This sequence comes from Solirubrobacterales bacterium 70-9, assembly GCA_903970625.1. Classification (GTDB taxonomy): domain Bacteria; phylum Pseudomonadota; class Alphaproteobacteria; order Acetobacterales; family Acetobacteraceae; genus CAJCJG01. The sequence goes on from CAJCJG010000299.1 coordinate 3,687, forward strand.
GCGCGGAAATCGTTCACGTTGGTCAGCGTCGGCCCGGTGCGGATCAGGTCGCCGAGCGCGTCGAACAGGGGAAAACTGTCGTGACCGGCCAGCATGGCCGCCGGGTCCAAGCCCGCCGCCCTGGCACGCGCCAGCGTATCGGGGGTCACGAGCGCGCCGGCCGCATCCTCGGTGCCGTCGATGCCGTCGGTGTCGCCGGCCACGGCCCAGATATTTTGCGCGCCCGCCAGTGCGACGGCGAGGGCGAGCAGGAATTCCGTGTTGCGGCCGCCACGCCCTGCGGGGCCGGCACCGATGGTCACCGTGGTTTCGCCGCCGGAGAGCAGCAGGGCAGGGGCGGCAAGCGGTTCGCCATGGGTGCGGACGCAGCGTGCGATGCCGGCCATCACCGTACCCATCTCGCGGCTTTCCCCCTCCACCGCGTCGCCCAGGATCAGTGGCGACAGGCCGGCGGCGCGCGCGGTCTCGGCGGCGGCGCGCAGGGCGAGCAGCGGCGTCGCAATCATGCGCGCGTCGGCGTGCAGGCTGCCGGGTTTGGGGGTTTCGTCGGCGTCCTGCGCCAGTCGCGCGGCGACTTGCGGCGAGGGTTTTATGCCGTATTTGGCCAGGATCGCGCGGGCCTGCGCGAAGGTGGTCGGGTCGGGCACCGTCGGGCCGCTGCCGATCACGGCGAAATCGTCGCCTGGCACGTCGCTGATCGCCAGCGTGACGACACGGGCCGGTGCTGCGGCGGCGGCCAGCCGCCCGCCCTTGATGGCGGACAGATGCTTGCGGACGCAGTTCATCTCGGAAATGGTGGCGCCCGAGGCCAGCAGCGCGCGGTTGACCGCCTGCTTGTCGGCGAGCGTCAGCCCCGGCGCCGGCAGCGGCAGCAGCGCGGAGGCGCCGCCCGACATCAGCGCCAGCACGAGGTCGTCCGGGCCGAGGTTCTGCACCGCCGCCAAAATCTCTCGGGCAGCGGCCTCGCCGGCGGCGTCCGGCACCGGATGGGAGGATTCGCGGACGGCGATGCGCCGCGTCGGCACCGCGTGGCCGTAGCGGGTGACGACGACGCCTTCCAGCGCCACGTCCGGCCACGCATCTTCCAGCGCCGCCGCCATCATGGCCGCCGACTTGCCGGCGCCGACGACGACGCAGCGGCCCGAGGGTTTCTCCGGCAGATGGCGGGCCAGCACCACGCGGGGGTCGGCGGCGGCCACCGCCGCGTCGAACATTTTTCGCAGCGTGTTGCGTGCGTGCGCGTCGTCCCAGTGCATGCTGATCCCCCTCGCGCAGTATGGCGAAACGCGCCCCGCGACGCCATCTGCCCCTCCAAGGAGACAACCATGACCGACATCGACCAAGCCACCCGCACAAACCTGGAAGCCGCCGCGTTCCGCACGCTGGTGGAGCATCTGCGCACCCGCAGCGACGTGCAGAACATCGACCTGATGAATCTGGCCGGCTTCTGCCGCAACTGCCTCAGCCGCTGGTATCGCGAGGCGGCCGAGGCGCAGGGGATTGCGCTGCCGGACCCGGAGGCGCGCGAGATCGTCTACGGCATGCCCTACAAGCAGTGGCAGGCGATGCACCAAAAACCCGCGACGGCCGAGCAGCAGGCGGCGCTGGCGAAGACGCACACGGGGCATTAGGCTTCCCGCATGAGCGCATCCTCTCCGCTGCCGCGCATGACCGCCGACGAGTTCATCGCCTGGGCGATGGAGCAGCCGGAGACCGAGCACTACGAACTGGTCGATGGCGAAGTCGTGGCGATGGCGCCGGAACGGCTTGGGCATGTGCGCGGCAAACAACGCATCTTCGCCGCATTGTCCGAGGCCATCGCCCGCGCCGGCCTGCCGTGCGAGGCGTTCATCGACGGCGTGGCGGTGCAGACGAGCGACAATACCGTGTACGAACCATATGCGATCGTGCGCTGCGGCCCTCGCCTGACCGACGACGTGGTGAAGGTGACGGATCCGATCATCGTCGTCGAGGCACTCTCGCCTTCGACCCGAGCGGTCGATACCGGCATCAAATTCACCGACTATTTTCGCATTCCGTCGGTTCGTCACTATCTCGTGGTGCGTGCCGAAACCCGCACCGTCGTTCACCACGCCCGCAGCGACGACGGCACTATCGCAACCCGCATCGTCCCCGACGGCGCCCTCACGCTAAACCCGCCCGGCATCGAGTTGCGAGGGGTGTTCGACTGAGGGCTCCCGGCGAGCGGACCAGGCTGTTCACCCGGCGGCGCACCGCCTCCAGCACCGGGCCGGTGACGACCAGCGGCGCACACCCGCTTGCGTCCCACGTCCGGGATGCGAAATCCGGATATAGCGCCAACGCGCCGTCGCCATTGGCGAAGCCAGACCGGTCGCCGATGTCCAGATAGGATTCCGCCGGCAGCCCCTCCGCCAGCAACACATCGTGGCAGGGCAGCTCGACATGGTAGTACGTCACGTCGTCGGTTTCTATCTGCGCGATCGACGCGTCGTTGATCAGATGCTTGATCGGGATCAGCACGCCATCGACGAACACGGCGTGATCCGGCGACAGAAACAGATCGCGGCACGGTCGGCCCGCCCCGAACGCGCCGGCCCGGATGCGCACCGGCCAGACTTGGCGCGGCGCCGTGTGACGGCGGCAATCGATGTGCCGATGGCCGATCCAGGTGATCGCGGCCGCGCCACCTTTGTGCGTGCGCACCACAACGCCTTCGCGCAAATCCTCCACCGCCACCATCCCGGCGACGGTCGCGATCCTGCTGCCGCGCCGGTAGCACGCGACGACCGGGTCGATGATGAAACCCTGGTCGGTACGGTTCACAATCGCGGTGCCGATCAACTGGCCTGCATCGTCGATGCCGACGGTGGTGAACTGTGCCGCCTGCACGTCCGGGTAAAGCGTGTAGGTCCCGTCTTCGTACATGAACGGCACGAAGTCGCCGGGGGCCGCCTCGTACGCGCCGGACACTTGCCCGCTGCTGTTGATGCCGTAGGCTTCCGTGATGCCGTCCGCGCCGGGCACGTCCAGCGTCGTGATCGTGACGCCCGAGTCGATGTAGCCGTGGACGCTGCCATCCGTGTCCGTGTAGCTGCCGACGATCGTCTGGGAGTCGTTGATGCCGTAGGCGAACGTGTATTCGGTCGTGCCGTCGCCCGGAACGGTGAACGGCGAGGCAGCCGAACCGGTCGCGACGTAGCCATCGACGGCGCCTGCGGACGTCACGATGTCCCCCACGACGTCGCCCGCATCGTCGGTGCCCCACAGCGTCGTATTGACCGCGTCGGTCACAACGACGGTGGAGAACGCGCCGCCGATATCACGAAAGCCGGCCGGGTTCCCATCGACGGAGAGGCCGCCGACGAGATCGCCGGAATCGTTGATGCCGTACGGTTCCAGGCCCCCCGGCACGTCTGGGTCGGTGACGGTGGCGACATTGTCCACCGTGAGCGTACCGGTGCCGTTGTCCACCACATCGGCCGTATAGCCCGTCACGCCGGCGGCGGTTTCGTACCAGCCGGTGATCTCGCCGTGGTTGTTGATCGCCGTGCCGCGCGTGATGTTGATGCCCACGCCGGCGGCGAAATCGGTCACGGTGTAGGAGGCATCCGGGGCGGTGACGACGGCCATGCGCATTCCCTCTGGTTATGACATCCGGCCGCATGATCATGCCCACGATCCGCAAATGCGACAAAATGTTTCCGTCATCTGTGCCGGATGCCGGCGGGCGCGGCCCGGACACCGAAACTCCGATCTACCGCGCCGGCTGCCGGCGCCGCATGAAACGTGCGGCGTGTCCGGTGCCTGACGGAAGTTCTCAAGCGACTTGAAATTATAATTCTATGCGCTATAGTGCTAAAAGTTAGGGTGCGGCGTGCGGATTTTCAAAACCAAGTGGCTTGGGCGCTATGCGCGGCGTGAGCGCATTGCGGACGAGAGCTTGAGGGAGGCGATTGCCCGCGCGGAGCGTGGCCTCGTCGATGCCGATCTTGGCGGCGGTGTCATCAAGCAGAGGGTCGCGCGCGCCGGACAGGGCCGCTCTGGCGGCCATCGCATGCTGATCGCTTATCGTGCTGGGGAGCGAGCCATCTTTCTCTACGGCTTCGCCAAGAGCGAGCGGGACAACATCGACACCGACGAGTTACTGACGCTGCGCGACATCGGCGCGGCATGGCTGGCGGCCGACGCAAGGCGGGTCGCGCAAGCTTTGACGGAGGATGCCTTGCAGGAGGTGACAAATGAAGAGCACGAAACCTAGCCGGTTGACGACGGCATTGCTGGAGACAGCCGACGACATGCGGCGTGTCGGAGTGATGGACGCAGCCACGCACGAGAAGATCACGTTGCGCCATCTTGGCGGCAAGGCCGATTCCGTGCCCGAACCGATCACCGGCGAGGAAATCCGCTCGCTGCGCGAACGCGCGCACCTGAGTCAGGCCGTGTTCGCCCGCTACCTTAACCTCACGGTCGGCTATGTCTCGCAACTGGAACGCGGCGCGAAGCGGCCGACCGGCCCCGCCCTCGTGCTGTTGAACGTCATTCGCCGCAGAGGTATCGAGGCGATCCTGTAGCGCGATGATCTACGGACGCGCGGGTATCGACGGCGGCAAGAGCGTTGGAAAGTCTTTCGGTGTGGCCGCCCATTAGCAGCCCGTGCTTGATATATACATCAGCCCGTTGTTGCCGCCCTTTTTGGCAGGTGGAATCAGCGGCCGGATAATCGCAAATTCGTCGTCAGTCTGATTGTTCGGGTAGCGCAGCTTGCTGCGGTGGGACCGGGCGCGGTTTTCGGTGGTCCACATGCGACAACTCCGGCGAACCGGTCTGCCGAGATCGAATCACAAGTGATTCCAACGATTCAAGATGTTTCTGGACGGACACTAAGGCAACATGCCCAGAATGACCAAGGCCGTGAGAATTATATAGACCACTGCCATGAAAAAAAAGAACGCAGAGGACAGCAAAAGATAGAGCCTAGCACTTAGCAGGCGGATCAGCCGCAACAGAACTATGGCTACGACGAATCGCGTGCTTCGCCTAAAGAGTCTATATTCAATTCGGAGCGCATCACGATAATATTTGGAAATGCTAACGTTAACCCAACTTGTCCCTATCAGCCCCGAGCTCAATAGTGCGGTGCCTATCCCTGCGAATAGCGGGTGTTTTTCTGCCCAGTTTACATCCTGTCCGGTAGGTTCCAGGCTCCGTACTCCAAAACCAAGCCAGACGAGGCCGACTAGCATGCCCACTTGAACCATCGTAATAAACGAAAACACAGCGGCTGTTCGCCCTTCTTCAACTGATCTTAGCTGCCGCTGCAAGGCGCGTGCTCGCTTGCGCTCAAACAGGCGGTAAAAAACGGACCTCCCGATGACGGTTGGTCGTTTCCCAAATAGCTGCTCATAGATAAGCTCAAGTTTTTGGCAAAACAGCGATTCCGGAGCGAGCTCAATATAGAGCGGATACTGTGATACGCTTTGTGCTAACAGTGAATCAGTGGGTATGAAAATATATCTACCAATTACCTCTGCGGCAAATCCGGAAGTAGCTTTTAGTTGGGAGTCATAAAGTTTAGTCAGGCCATCATAAGAAAAATATCCAGAGACTCTATTTAGTAAAAAAATAACCTTATTAGAAGGAGACGGAAAATCTGTCGAATAAAATAAGATTTTGTCTCTCGGCGCGTTCGTCTCATTATCCATTAATGATTTGGAATCGAGGCTATTCCAATTGGTTTCGTAGTAATCTAAAAGCTCTAACGTCCCATTGAAGGTTATTTTATCGGGTTCCGACACGACAATCGTGTGGTCGGACAGCACAAAAGATGCGAAACTTACCCCATCAAGCCCTCCATGGCAGTCGAGCATAATAAGGTCAACGTGCAAATGGTCACGTAGTATGCCCAGTTTTTTGTCAAGATCAGCGAGGAAATTAACTGTCCCGACGTGGTTTAGGTCAAGACCGAACCGGTCTCGATCTGAGGGTGCAAATGCCGGAACGAAGAAAAAATTCGGCCGAACGGTCAGAATTCTATCATAATTGATTGCCTCCGATCCAAATACGAGGTCTCGCGCGCTAAAGCATGAAGGCTGCAAATAGTCTGCAAAGGGTCCTGTAAGGCCTTGATTGGGGAAGTCCAGATCAACAAGAAGAACATTTTTATTGTAAGAGATAATTCGGGCTACGTTTGCTGAGATAATAGACTTGCCAACCCCGCCCTTGCCGCTGACCGTCGCGAGTATCCTTGTTTCGTGCTTCATCTAGTTACTACCAGCCCCGGTTGTGGATTTAAGTCGCTGGCGACGTACGCGCGTTACCGCGTGCATGTTAGCTTCAAGCGTCTTCTCGTTCTCAAATCGCTGCGCAGTTCCCGCGCCGATGCTGATCATGACGAGCAAGGCGACGAGGGTTCCGGCGAGGAATCCGAGATAGGTCCGGACGTCAATTTGTCTGTTTGCAAACGAAGTCACGACATCCGCGATTAGAATGACTAGCGAGGCGGATGTGTATATCCCAAGGAAAATAAAACCGGAGACGAATATTTTTAGGAATAACGGTACATCCGAGCGAACAAGAAGCGGAATAAGCCCTTTGAACAGGTCTCGCAATAAGGCGTCGTGCGCCTGCGCGCTCTTTACGACTTCATTTAGTTCGGGTCCGGATGTCTTAGGGGCGTGAGCCATACTCCGTCCATTCGGCATCGATATGCGGACCACCCGACGGGAACCGCCGGACAGTGTAAACCCTACTGTCAGCTTTTGCCGTTCTAGCGATTTTGGCAACCCGAATCTTTGAGTGTCAGAGAGAAACGTGTGTGGATGAGGTCGATGCACGATTGGGGATGGAGTGAGAGTGGTGCTTCTGGTGATTCGACCGAGGTGTCTCTGGGAGGTGTCGACATCGGACCGATGGTGCCTGGACTCTTGTCACGGATTTTATCAACATATCGCTCGATTGGGGCGCCGTTGAGCAACCGGATGCCAAAGCAAGTCGCATCCCACGCCGATGGCAAAACCCAAATCGCCCCGCAACACTTTCCCCTTGCCCACCCACCCCCAACCATACTAACATTATAACGTGAAAAATTCTCCACTCCCCACCCCGGCAGACCGCCTCGCCGACCTGAGCCAAAGGCTCAGCGTCGCCGAGGATGCGTGCCGCAGCTTCAGCCAGGGAAGGTGGCTGGTGGGGCCGCTGATGGCGCTGATCGCCACTTGGCTCGGGGACATCGCCGAGGCTCTGGCGACTTTCGCGGCCCTGCTCCGGGAAGGCAAACTCAACCTGCAACCGGCCAGCGCCCCGCGCCAAGGCGGACCTCGCCGGGCCGGCAGGCCGACCACGCGGTCCAAATCCCATCACCCCGCCCCGGCGGCTAACAGGCCCTTGCGGGAAATCCCCGACATACCGGAACTCCCGGCAGCGGCCCCCGGCCCGGGGAGGGCCGGGTGGCCAGCCGCCCCCGTGGCCCGGCGGGCCGAAGCGCCGCCGCGACGCCCGGCGCCGAAACCCCCGCCTCTCGCACCGCCTCGACCCAAAACGGCCTGGAAAAAGCCCGCGCCTTGGTACGTCCATAATGTTACAATATAAGAATAGTAGGCCCCGGTAGCACCCGGCGCCTCGCCACCCTATCTTTGCCGCCATGACCCTCACCCCCGCCTTTCTCGACAGCGGGCGCCCCGACGTGCCCGATGTCGTGGTGCCGCGTGGCATCGTCCCGTTCTATCTGCCCCGTCGCCCTGTGCGCGGCCGGCTGATCCGGCTCGGTCCGCTGGCGGACGCGCTGCTCGCCCGCCACGCCAACGATCCCGTCGTCACCCGCCTCGCCGGGCAGGCGCTGGCGCTGGTGGGGGGGTTGGCGTCGGCGCTCAAATTTCGCGGGTCGTTCAGCATGCAGGCGAAGGGTGACGGCCCCGTCGGCATGCTGCTCGCCGACTGCACCGACACCGGCGCCCTGCGCGGCTACGCCCGCGCCGACGCGGACCGTCTGGCCGCCTTGTTGGCCGTCGATCCGGACCCGCCGGCCGCAGCCCTCCTCGGCGTCGGGTTTTTGGCCTTCACCGTCGATCAGGGGCCGGACACCGAACGCTACCAGGGCATCGTCTCGATCAGCGGCATCGCGCTGGCCGACATGGCGGCGCATTATTTTGCGACCAGCGATCAGCACCCCTGCACCGTCCATCTGGCATGCGGCCTCGGGCCGGACGGCTGGCGCGCGAGTGCGCTGGTGCTGGAACGGGTGGCCGGCGAGGGCGGCGTCGACCCGGACCTGGATGCGGCGGCGCAGGAGGAAAGCTGGCGCACCGCAACGATCCTGGCCGAGACCGTCAAGGACTCCGAACTGCTGGACGATGCGCTGCCCGCCGAGCGGCTGCTGTATCGGCTGTTCCACAGCGAGGGCGTCGTCACCGACCGGCCGCGCGCGCTCGCCTACGGCTGCCGCTGCTCCCGCCAGCGCCTGTCCGGCATTCTGGAGACGTTCGGGATGGACGATCTGGACCACATGACGGTGGGCGGCGACATCGTCATGACGTGCGAATTCTGCAATTGCGCCTTCCACTTCGCGCGCGAGGAAGTGCGCGGCAACCCGGCCGGCGCGGCATAGATCCGCGCCGCCGGCACATTGACCAAGGGCCGGCTTTTGCCCACGCTCCCGGCGTCATCACAGGAACCGCCCGTGCCCAGGACCGATCGCGCGTGCATCTTGCGTCGCTGCCTCCTGATCCTGCCGCTTCTGCTCCCCTTGCTACTGGGTGCCTGCGACTCCGGGCCGGCGCCGAACGCCGATTTTCCGCCGTTGAGCTACGACTATCTCGGCAAGCTGCGCCTGTCGGTGGCGACCATCGACATGGACAACGAATTCGCCAAGCAGGGCGGCGGCGATCCAGACGTTGCGGCTTTGGCTCCGGTCCAGCCGGCCGACGCGCTGATGCGAATGGCGCAAGACCGGCTGCTGGTCTCCGGCACGAGCGGCCACGCCGTGTTCGTCATCGAGGACGCGTCGCTGATCCGCGCTCCAGGCGGGTTCGCCGGCACGCTGGTCGTCCGGCTGGACGTCAGCACGTCGGACGGGATCAAGAGCGGCTTTGCCGAGGCGCGCGTCAGCCGCACCTACAGCGCGCCGGACACGTCGGACGCCGGCACGAAGGCGGCACTCTACGATCTCGTCAAGCTGATGATGAGCGACATGAACGTCGAGTTCGAATACCAGGTGCGGCACAAGCTGCGCGACTACCTGCAACTGAACGAGGGCACGGCGCCCGCGCCGCCGCCGGTACAGACGCAGGATTTGAACACCGGCGCGCCGGTGCCGGGGACCGATGCGCCGCCGCCGATGACCTTGACCCCGCCGCCCCCGCCGCCGGCTCAGCCGGCCGACTGAAGCGCCGCCGCCTCGCGGATCTTGCGCGCCATCGCCGCGATGCCGTTGCCGCGATTGGTGGACAGCGCCTCGATCAGCCCGAGGTCTTTGAGGAAGCCGGGATCGGTCGCCGCGATCTCGGCCGGCGTGCGGCCGGAATAGACGCGCAACAGGAGCGCCACGAGGCCCGAGACGATGGCCGCATCCGACGCACCGGCCAGATACAGCCGGCCGTCGCGCAAGCTGGTCTCCATCCAGACCTTGCTCAAGCAGCCGGGCACCCGGTGCGCGTCGTCGGCCCAGTCGTCGGGGTAGGGCGGCAGCTTGCGGCCGAGGTCGATGATGTACTGGTACCGTTCCTCCCAGTCGTCGAACACGGCAAAATCGTCCCCGATGGCCGCGATCGCGGCAGCGGGGGACGGGTCCTCCGGCAAGACGAAGGGGCTGGTCACGCGGCGACGCGCCGCCTGCGTCAGCGTTCCACCGCCAGCGCCACGCCCATGCCGCCTCCGATGCAAAGGGTGGCCAGGCCCTTCTTCGCGTCGCGCTTCTGCATCTCGAACAGCAGCGTCGTCAGCACGCGCGCACCCGAGGCACCGATCGGGTGGCCGATGGCGATGGCGCCGCCGTTGACGTTCACCTTCGCCGGATCCCAGCCCATGTCCTTGTTGACCGCGCATGCCTGCGCCGCGAACGCCTCGTTGGCCTCGACCAGATCGAGGTCCTCCACCTTCCAGCCCGCCCGCTTCAGCGCCTTGCGGCTGGCGGGGATCGGGCCGGTGCCCATCACGGCTGGATCGACGCCGGCGGTCGCGAAGGCGGCGATGCGGGCCAGCGGCGTCAGGCCGCGTTTGTTCGCCTCGGCCGCCGACATCACCACCAGCGCGACGGCGCCGTCGTTCAGGCCGCTCGCGTTGCCGGCGGTGACGGTGCCGTCCTTGCTGAACGCGGGGCGGAGTTTGGCCAGCGCCTCGGCGGTCGAATCACCACGGATATACTCGTCCTGATCGACCACCACGTCGCCCTTGCGGCCCTTGATGGTGACGGGCGCGATCTCGTCCTTGAATTTGCCGGCCTTCTGCGCCGCCCCCGCCTTGTGCTGGCTGCCGAGCGCCAGCGCGTCCTGCTCCTCGCGGGTGATCTGATAGGCGCGGGCGACGTTCTCGGCCGTGGTGCCCATGTGGTAGCCGTTGAACGCGTCCCACAACCCGTCCTTGATCATCGTATCGACGAATTGCAGGTCGCCCATCTTGGTGCCGCTGCGCAGATGCTGGGCGTGCGGAGCAAGGCTCATGCTCTCCTGCCCGCCGGCCACGACGATGGCGCTCTCGCCGGTGCGGATCTGCTGCGCGGCGAGCGCCACGGCGCGCAGGCCGGAGCCGCAGACCTGGTTGATGCCGAACGCGGTGCTGCCGTCCGGAATGCCGGCGGCGCGGGCGGCCTGACGCGCCGGGTTCTGGCCCTGGGCGGCGGCGAGCACCTGGCCGAGAATCACTTCGTCCACGTCGCCAGCCTCGATCCCGGCGCGGGCGATGGCGGCCTGGATCGCGGCGGTGCCCAGCACATGCGCGGGCACGGCGCCGAACGCGCCGTTGAAGCTGCCGACCGGTGTGCGCGCGGCGGCGACGATGACGATGTCTTCCATGCTGACTTCTCCCCTGCGGGGCGACCCCGCCTGCATTGATCTTGGTGCGGCGCGCCATCTATTCCAATCATCCGCCGCCCTGCCTAGCCGCGCTGCTGCGTGGCTGCGTTGACACCTGTCAACGGGCCAGCATCCAGTCCCGCAACGGCCGCCACAGCGCGGCCTCCGCGTTCGATCCGGCCGCCATGCCGATATGGCCGGCGCCCGGCGTGTGAAGCACCGATCCCGGGATCAGTCCCGCCAGCGGTAGTGCGCTCTCCGGCGGCACGATGCGGTCGCGCGCCGGCACCGCGACGAAAGCCGGCAGAAGCAGCGCCGACGGTTCCACCGGCAGGCCGGCGACGCGCCACTCCCCGCGCGCGGGCGTGTTGTGGCCATACCAGCCGTCCAGACACTCGCGCGCCACGAGGGCGGCCAGCGGCACGCCGTCGTTCAGCCAATCCTCCAGCGCTACGAACATTTTTGCGCGGTCGCCGTCCTGGTCGAGGTCGGCGAAGGCGCGGTATTTGTCGGCGATGCCGTACGGGTCGAGCAGCGCGAACAGCAATTGCAGCCCGTCGATCGGCAGCGCGTGGGCGAAGGTGAGCGCCGGTTCGAGCAGCGGCAGCATTCGCGCCACCGCCCGCGCCCGTTCCGCGTCGGCGGCGTGGAAATCCCATGGCACGGCGAGCAGTGCCAGGGCGGACACGAGGTCCGGCCGGCGCTGGGCTGCGGCCAGCGTCAGCAGCCCGCCCATGCAGTAGCCGGCCAGCACCACCGGCCCGCCCGCCGCTATCAGCGCCCGCTCCAGCCGGCCGGCGATGTAGTCGGTCAGCGAAAAGCGCCGTTCCGCCTCGCCCGGCCAGCCCCAGTCAAGCAGCAGCGGGCGGACGCCGTGGGCGGCGAGCCAGCGCAGCATCGAGCGGCCGGGGGCGAGGTCCAGTACGTAGCCGCGATTGATCAGGCTGGGGACGAACAGGGCGGTGGGGCCAGTGCCGCCGAAGTCCAGCAGGCGAGTCTCGCCCTCCGCCCAGATCGTCGGCGGGTCCGGCAGGGTGCGGACGTAGGGGTGGCGGCGATAGGCGGCGATGCCGGCGATCAGAGCCGAGTCCTGGCGCAACGCCTCCTCGAACACCGCGTGCGGGAAGGCGGCGTTGGCGTCGCCGCCGGCAGCCATGGCCTCAGCCGCCGCCGCCATCGCCCCCATGTTCGACATTGGCGCGTTCGACCTCGGCCAGCCGGCGTTCCAGGTCGGCGAGGCGGCGAGCGAGGCGGTCGATCTCAGCATCGCGAGCGTCAGGTGCAGCAGCAGCGGGCGCGGCCCGCGCCGGTGCAGCGGCCCCGGTGGGTGGCGTTGCCCGTCCCCCATCAGGCATCCCGCGCGGCATGGCCTGCACCATGGCCGCTGCGATGCCCGCCCACAGGCCGGCGAGCGTCTGCCACGTCTCCTGCACTTCCCGATCGGTTGCGGCGGCGGTCAGTTCGCTTTGCCACAGCGTGATCCAGTCCCGCGCGACCTGCTGCTGATCGGGGGGGCCGGCCGGATGCGACGAAAAGCTGCCCGGCGAACCTGCCGGTCCGCCCGCACCATCGTGCGGCGGGGCGCCGTCGTGCATCGATCATCCTTCCTCCTGGGCGGACGACTATAACGGCAGGCCCTGCCGACGACCATTGTGCGGTGGTTTAGCGGCCATTTTGGGTGCTGCAATGAATCATGCTAAGATCCCAGACCGTATCCCGCGAGGGCCCAAATGTCGCAGCCGTTGCAGTCCGACCCCGAACCCAAGCCGACCGCGCCGCCGGTCGTCGTCAAGAAATACGCCAACCGGCGTCTCTATAACACCGAAAGTTCGAGTTACATCACCCTCGATACGCTTGCGGAAATGGTCCGCGAGGGGCGGGATTTCGTGGTGTACGACGCCAAGACCGGCGACGACATCACGCGGGGCGTGCTGACCCAGATCATTGTCGAGGAGGAGAACAAGGGCCGGGCGATGCTGCCGACCGGGTTTTTGCGGCAACTGATCGGGTTCTACGGCGATTCGGTGCAGACATTGGTGCCCCGCTACCTGGAACAGGCGCTGTCGAGCTTCGCGCGCCAGCAGGAACAGATGCGGCAGGCGGTGACGCAAACGATGGGCAGCTTCTTCCCGTTCGGGATGGAGGAGGTCGGGCGGCAGAATATGGCGATGATGGAACGGGCGATGAGCCTGTTTTCGCCATTCGCCCCGCGGGTGACGGGAACGGCCGAGGACGAGGCGCCCGCGCCGGACTCGCCCGCACAGCACGACGAGGTGGAGGCGTTGCGCGCCGAGGTGACGTATTTGCGGACGCAACTCGCCAGCGCCCAGACCGGCAAGCCCGCCCCCGCACCGCCGGTGCCACTGGCCAGAAAAGTGGCCGGCAGCAAGGACTAAGCGACGACAGACGGTGCGTGCGTTAAGGGGTCGTGCGGGAATAGCTGATTCACTTTCTCACCCCGGCGAAGGCCGGGGTCCAGAGCTTGCCCCTGCGAAGGCGCTACGGCCCTCTCCCCCCGCGAAGGGCGGGCGGAGAGGGAGAAGAAAGCGCCTATGTCAGCGCCCATGGGCCTTCGCCGGAATGACGAAATTGGAGCGTTTCTTCTCGAACAAGCCCTAAGCGGCGGCGCGAACGCCTTCAGGGTCGAGCCGGTAGCCGCCGCCTTCGGTCAACAGCAGCCGCGCGTTGGTGGGGTCGGGTTCGATCTTCTGGCGCAGGCGGTAGATGTGCGTCTCCAGTGTGTGGGTCGTCACCGCTGCGTTGTAGCCCCACACTTCGTTCAGCAGCACCTGCCGCGCCACCGGCTGGGTGCCGGCGCGATAGAGGAATTTGAGGATTGCGGCTTCCTTCTCGGTCAGCCGGATGCGGCGGTTGCGCTGCGGTTCCTGCAACAGCTTGGCGGACGGACGGAACGTGTAGGGACCGATGCTGAACACCGCGTCCTCGCTGTTCTCGAACATCCGCAACTGCGCCCGCAGGCGCGCGAACAGTTCGGCCAGCCGGAACGGCTTGGCCACGTAGTCGTTGGCGCCGGCCTCCAGTCCCCGCACGACATCCATTTCGTCGTCCGAGCCGGTCAGAATGATGATCGGCAGCTTCAGCCCGTTGCGGCGCAACTTGGCACACAGGTCGCGCCCGTCGCCATCCGGCAGGCCGACGTCGAGGATCATGGCATCGAACCGCGCGCCACGCGCCGCAATGCTGGCTTCGGCTTCGGCGGCGCTGCCGGCCTCGACCGCGACGAACTCGCCGGCCACCCCGAGCTGCTCGGCGAGCATCTCCCGTAAGGCACTATCGTCATCCACAATGAGGATGGGCCGTTCGCCGGACATTCCGTTCTTCCTTCGTTTCGCGACTCGGGAGGTAATGCGTTACGGCTCGTACCCGATCACTCACTTTATCGTGGAGATCGTCTTGCCGGTGTTCAAGGCGTACACATCTTCGCGACGCCCCGCGAATAGCCTGGCTTCGGCAATCGCTGGCCGGTGTGCGGACCGGCCGCAATCCTCGCTCGCGGCGCATTTGTGCGATAAGGCGCTCGCCGACCGTGCCTGGACCACCCATTTGTGATGACATGACGCATGTGACCCCACGAGACCACGCCCTCTCCCGTCTGGCCGCCACGCCGTTTGCGCCGGGCGTGACGCCCGACCCGCTGGTGCTGCGCCTGCGCGCGGTGCATCGGGCGGTGGCCGACCTGCGACGCGGGACGCCGGTGCTGCTGGAGGGCGAGGAGCCGCTGGTACTGCTTCCAGCCGAGACAGCGGGCGCGCGGGGGCTTGCGGAGTTCTCCGCCATCGCCGGTGCGTCGCCAGTCTTGCTGCTGGCACCGGCGCGCGCCGTGGGCGTGCTCCGACGGCCGGTCGATCAGGGTCTCGTGGCCGTGGCGCTGGCGCTGCCGCGCGGCCTGCTGGACCCGGCGCTGCTGCGCGGCCTCGCCGACCCGACGGCCGAGCAGTTGTTTTCTCCCGACCCCGAAGTCTGTCAGGCGCCGTTCCTCGCCCCGGCGGCGCTGGCGCTGGTAAAACTGTCCCGGCTGTTGCCGGCGGTGATCGCGGCGCCCCTGAAACGCGACGCCGCCGAGCGGGCCGCCGACATGTCGCTGCTGGGCGTGCCGGCCGAGGACGTGCTGACTTACCCGATCCAGATCGCCGCCGGCCTTGTCCGCGTGGCCGAGGCGGAAGTGCCGTTGCAGGACGCGCCGGATGCGCGCGTGGTGGCGTTCCGGGGGCCGGACGCCGGCATCGAGCATCTGGCCATCGTCGTCGGCCGCCCGGAATTGGCCGCCACGCCGCCGCTGGTGCGGCTGCACTCGGAATGCTTCACCGGTGATCTGCTGGGCAGCCTGCGCTGCGACTGCGGCCCGCAATTGCGCGGCGCGATCCAGCGCATCGCCGAGGACGGCGCCGGGGTCGTGCTGTATCTGGCGCAGGAGGGGCGGGGGATCGGGCTGGTCAACAAGCTGCGCGCCTATGCAATGCAGGATCGGGGGCTGGACACGCTGGACGCCAACCGCGCGCTCGGCTGGGGCGCGGACGAACGGACCTTCCTGGTGGCCGCGACGATGCTGGAGGAACTGGGGCTGCGCGAGGTCCGGTTGCTGACTAACAACCCCAACAAGGTCGCCGCCCTGGCCGCATGCGGGCTGGTGGTGCATCGCGAGCAGCACTCCTTCGCGCCGAACGGCGTCAACGACCGCTATCTGGCCACCAAGGCTGAACGCTTCGGCCACATGCTCGGCTGAGTGGCATGTCGCGTGCGTCGCGGGCGGTCGAACCTGAAGAGTGCACCATGTCCGTCACCCTGCCGCCGATCGCGCCCGGCCACGACGCGGGCGCCGGGCCCGCGCTCCCCGCCCCGGCGGACTGGGACGCGAGCCATGTCGGCTTCGGCGATGTGCTGGAGGCGCTGAATCCCCTGCAATATTTGCCGGGGGTCGGCACGATCTACCGGCACGCCACCGGCGATTCGGTGCATCCGGCGCTGCGCATTGCGGTCGCAGGAGCGGCTAGCTTCCTGCTCGGCGGCCCCATCGGGCTGGCGGTAGCGATGCTCGGGGCGGTCGTGGGCGAGGTGGCCGGGGAGGGCAACCCGTCGCCGGCGACCTTCGCGCAGGCGGACCAAGCCTATCGGCGCCTGGCGCGGGACGCATGACCGAAGCCACGGTGTTTCCCGACGGCCGGCTCGTCCGCGCCGGCCAGATTTATCGTGCGGCGCTCGGGCGCGGTGGCGTGCGGGCTGACAAGCAGGAAGGCGACGGCGCCACGCCGGCCGGCCTGTTGCCGCTGCGCCGCGTGTTGTATCGCGCCGATAGGGTGGCGATTCCGCGCGCCGCCCTGCCGCGCGAACCGATCGCCGCCGCCGACGGCTGGTGCGACGACCCGGGCCATCCCGACTACAACCGGCCCGTCCACCTGCCGCATCCGGCGCGGTGCGAGGAGTTGTGGCGGCGGGACGCGGTGTACGACATCGTCGCCGTGCTCGGCTGGAACGACGCGCCGGTCGAGCGTGGGCGCGGCTCGGCGATCTTTTTGCACGTCGCACGGCCGGACTATCCGCCGACCGAGGGGTGCGTGGCGCTGGCGCTGGCCGATCTGGCTGCCATTCTGGCGGCTGGCACGACCGCGCTACGCGTGATCGCGCCCTGAGCCACGGCGCATCACGCGGGCGCGAGATTCCTGGCCCGCCGCGTGTTGCGCCATGCCGGGACGCATGGTAGCACCGCGCCGCTCCGGGGGTTTGCCGGAACGTAACATCGGTCGCGAATGCGCGGCCCCAACAGGGAATTCCCGATCGTGGCGTCTGGCGGCACGACAGTTTCAAGCAGCGGCGGTCTGGCCGAACGCTATGCGACCGCCCTGTATTCCCTGGCCGACGATCAGCACGCGCTGGATCTGGTGGTCGATCAGATGGACGGCCTCGGCCGGCTGATCGACGGCAGCGCTGACTTGCGCCGCCTCCTGGAAAGCCCTCTGATCGACGTGCAGACTGCCCAGAAGGCCGCCCGCGCAGTGCTGGCCGAACAGGGGTTCGGCAAGATCGTGCAGGATTTCGTGGGCGTGGTGATCGCCAACCGGCGGCAGAACGCGCTGCGCACCATCGTGCGCGCCTTCGCCGCCCTGGTGGCCGACAAGCGCGGCGTCGTCGTCGCCCACATCCAGTCCGCCCACCCGCTGACCGACGTGCAGGAGCAGCAGCTTCGCGCCCGGCTGATCGAGGCGGGCTACGGCAACGTCGATTTCCACAAGACCGTGGACCCGAACCTGCTCGGCGGCCTCGTGGTGCGCATCGGTGCCCGCCTGTTCGATTCGAGCCTGAAATCGCGGCTACAGCGCCTGCAATACGCCATGAAGGGAGCCGCCTGAGATGGATATCCGCCCCGCCGAGATCTCGGAAATCCTCAAGAAACAGATCGCGTCCTTCGACACGGAGGCCAATGTCGCCGAGACGGGGCAGGTGCTCTCCGTCGGTGACGGAATTGCCCGCGTGTTCGGCTTGCAGAACGTGATGGCGGGCGAACTGGTCGAGTTCCCCGGCGCCGGCCTGAAGGGCATGGCGCTGAACCTGGAAACCGACAATGTCGGCGTCGTCGTGTTCGGCGACGACCGTGCGATCCGCGAGGGCGACACGGTCAGCCGCACCGGCCGCATCGTGGACGTGCCGGTCGGCAAGGGCCTGCTCGGCCGCGTCGTGGATGGGTTGGGGCAGCCGATCGACGGCAAGGGACCGATCCACAGCAGCGAACGCCGCCTCGTCGAAGTCAAGGCACCCGGCATCATCCCGCGCAAGTCGGTGCATGAGCCGATGCAGACCGGCATCAAGGCCATCGACGCTTTGATCCCCATTGGGCGCGGCCAACGCGAACTGGTGATCGGCGACCGCCAGACCGGCAAGACGGCGGTGATCATCGACACGATCATCAACCAGAAGAACATCAATCTCAGTGGCGACGAGAGCCGCAAGCTGTATTGCATCTACGTCGCCATCGGCCAGAAACGTTCCACAGTGGCGCAGTTGGTCCGCACGCTGGAGGAAAACGGCGCGATGGAGTACTCCATCGTCGTCGCCGCCACCGCGTCCGACCCGGCGCCGATGCAGTTCCTCGCGCCGTACACCGGCTGCACGATGGGCGAGTATTTCCGCGACAACGGCATGCACGCCTGCATCTTTTACGACGATTTGTCCAAGCAGGCGGTCGCTTATCGCCAGATGTCTCTGCTGCTGCGCCGTCCGCCGGGCCGCGAGGCTTATCCGGGCGACGTGTTCTATCTGCATTCGCGCCTGCTGGAGCGGGCGGCGAAAATGTCTGACGCGTTCGGCGCCGGCAGCCTGACGGCGCTGCCGGTGATCGAGACGCAGGCGGGCGACGTATCCGCCTACATCCCGACCAACGTGATCTCGATCACCGACGGGCAGATCTTCCTTGAGACGGAGTTGTTCTTCAAGGGTATCCGCCCGGCCGTGAACGTGGGCCTGTCCGTCTCCCGCGTCGGTTCGGCCGCGCAGATCAAGGCGATGAAGCAGGTTGCTGGCCGCATCAAGCTGGAACTGGCGCAGTACCGCGAAATGGCGGCGTTCTCGCAGTTCGCTTCCGACCTCGATGCCTCGACGCAGAAGCTGCTGGCGCGCGGTTCGCGGCTGACCGAGTTGCTGAAGCAGCCGCAGTACAGGCCGGTGCCGGTCGAGGAGCAGGTGATCGGCCTGTTCGCCGGCGTGCGCGGCTATCTGGACGGGATCAACGTCGGCCGGGTCGGACATTTCGAGCGGCAAATGCTGAGCGAAATCCATGCCCGCGAGCCGGGCATTGTGGATTCGATCCGAAAGGACCGCGAGATCAAGCCGGATGTCGAGAAGAAGCTGATCGCGTTCCTGGACGGGTTCGCCAAGGCGTTCGCCTGAGCCACGCGCACGCCAGCCCGACGGAACCGGAAACATGCCCAGCCTGAAAACCCTGCGAATGCGGATCGCCAGCGTCAAATCGACGCAGAAGATCACCAGCGCCATGAAGATGGTGGCGGCATCCAAGCTGCGGCGCGCGCAAACGCAGGCAGAGGCCGCGCGGCCCTATGCCGAGCGGATGGAGCGGATGCTGGCGGCACTCGCCGCCAACGTCGCCGGCAGCCCGACCGCGCCAAAGCTGCTGGTCGGCAACGGCAAGGATAAAGTGCATCTGCTGGTGCCCGTCACCGGCGACCGGGGCCTGGCCGGCGCGTTCAACTCCTCGGTCGGGCGGCTGGCGCGCGCGACCGCGCGGCGGCTGGAGAGCGAGGGGAAGACCGTCAAAATCCTTTCGGTCGGCCGCAAGGGGCGCGACTATTTGCGGCGCGACTTCGCCAGCGGCATCGTCGGCGATGTGACGTTCGCGGGGCGTAAAAGCATCGGCTTCGCGGACGCGCATGCCATCGCCGAGCGCATCGTGGCGATGCAGGAGGCCGGTGAGTTCGACGTTTGCACGCTGATCTACAACCGCTTCGCCTCGGTAATTTCCCAAATTCCGACCGAGACGCGGCTGATCCCGCTGCCGGTGCCGGAGCAGAAGCACGACGAAACCGTCGGCGCCAAGGCGATCTACGAATACGAGCCGGACGAGGAAACCATCCTCGCGCGCCTGTTGCCGCAGAATCTGGCGATCCAGATCTATCGCGCGCTGCTGGAGAACGCGGCCGGCTTCTACGGCGCCCAAATGACCGCGATGGACAACGCCACGCGCAACGCCGGGGACATGATCAAGCGGCTGTCGCAGAACTACAACCGGGCGCGGCAGGCCAACATCACCAAAGAACTGATCGAGATCATCTCCGGCGCCGAAGCCGTCTGACGATCCGCCAAACAGGGGACGATTTTTATGGCCACCAACAGTGTCGGACGCGTGACGCAGGTTCTGGGCGCCGTCGTGGACGCGCAGTTCGACGGTGAGTTGCCGTTCATCCAGAACGCGTTGACCACCCGCGTCGGCGAGCGCGAACTGGTGCTGGAAGTGGCGCAGGAACTGGGCGAGAAAACCGTTCGCTGCATCGCCATGGACAGTACCGACGGGCTGGTGCGTGGTTCCGAGGTGGTGGACACCGGCGCACCGATCTCGGTGCCGGTCGGGCCGGAGACGCTGGGCCGCATTATGAACGTGATCGGCGACCCGATCGACGAGCGCGGCCCGATCAACACCGCGCACCGCTTCCCGATCCACCGCGAGGCGCCGAGCTTCGAGGATCAGGCGGCGTCGGCCGAAATTCTCGTCACTGGCATCAAGGTGGTCGATCTGCTGTGCCCGTATCTGAAGGGCGGCAAGATCGGGCTGTTTGGCGGCGCCGGTGTCGGCAAGACGGTGCTGATTCAGGAACTGATCAACAACATCGCCAAGGCGCACGGCGGCGTCTCGGTGTTCGCGGGCGTGGGCGAGCGCACCCGCGAAGGCAACGACCTGTATCACGAGATGATCGATGCAGGGGTCATCAAGCTCGGCGAGGACGGTAGCACGGCGGGTTCCAAGGTGGCGCTGGTGTATGGCCAGATGAACGAGCCGCCGGGCGCCCGCGCCCGCGTCGCTTTGTCCGGCCTGTCGGTGGCAGAATATTTCCGGGACGAGGAAGGGCAGGACGTGCTGTTCTTCATCGACAACATTTTCCGCTTCACACAGGCCGGCGCCGAAGTGTCCGCGCTGCTGGGCCGCATCCCGTCGGCGGTGGGCTACCAGCCGACGCTGGCCACCGACATGGGCGCGTTGCAGGAGCGCATCACCTCGACCAAGAAGGGCTCGATCACCTCGGTGCAGGCCATCTACGTGCCGGCCGACGATTTGACCGATCCGGCGCCCGCGACCTCGTTCGCGCATTTGGACGCAACCACGGTTCTGTCGCGCCAGATCGCCGAACTCGGCATCTATCCGGCCGTCGATCCGCTGGACAGCACGTCCCGCTCGCTCGACCCGCGCATCGTCGGCGAGGAGCACTATCTGGTCGCGCGCGACGTGCAGCGCGTGTTGCAGACCTACAAGTCGCTCCAGGACATCATCGCCATTCTCGGCATGGACGAACTGTCCGAGGAAGACAAACTGGTCGTCGCGCGCGCGCGCAAAATCCAGCGCTTCCTGTCGCAGCCGTTCCACGTCGCCGAAGTTTTCACCGGCTTTCCCGGCAAGCTGGTCGCCGTCGCCGACACCATTCGCAGCTTCAAGGCGATCGTGGCCGGCGAATACGACCATCTGCCGGAGTCGGCCTTCTACATGGTCGGCACCATCGAGGAAGCGGTCGCCAAGGCCGAGTCGATGAAGACGGCGGCCTGAGGCGATGCCGGTCGATCTGGAGATCGTCTCGCCGGAAAAGCTGCTGCTGTCGCGGCCGGTGGACATGGTGGTGATCCCCGCCGCCGAGGGCGAGCTTGGCGTGCTGCCGCGCCACTCGCCGATGATCGTGCTGCTGCGCGGCGGTACGATCCGCCTCTACGACGGCGCGCAGGTGGCGGAGCAATTGTTCGTGTCCGGCGGCTTTGCCGAGATCACGCCGGCGCGCGTGACGGTGCTGGCCGACGAGGCGATTCCGGTCGCCAGCGTCTCCCGAGCCGAGGGCGAGAAGCGGCTGGCGGCGGCGCAGGCCGACTACGACAGCGCGGACAAGATGGATATTGCCGCCATCGACGCGGCAATGGACCGCTTGCAGTCCGCCCGCGCGATGATCGAGGCGGCGCAAGCCGCCTGACCCGCGCCCGGGTGCGGGCGCGCCACTGTCTTGATTTCGGCGGCGTGCCACCGCATGTCCCAGACAATGCAAGATTTTCACGACGGTCGGGCCAGTCGCAAACGGCCGGCCGTCCCGACGGCGCGGGGCTGGCGACGATGAAGCACGCACCATGAAGCATTGGCGCATGGAAGAAATGGCCTGGGATCGGTTCGACCCGGCCAAGGTCGATCCCGAATTGGTGCCGTCGATCAAGGCGGCGGCGATGGTGGAGCGCAACGGGCTGGACTACGCCGCCTATCTGAACGGCGTGTTCGCAGACGACCCGGATTTCCGGCAGGCGGCCGACAACTGGGCGCTGGAAGAAGTGCAGCATGGCGATGCGCTCGGCAAATGGGCGAGCCTTGCCGATCCGTCCTGGGACTACGCGGCGGCCTTCGCGCGCTACCGCGCGGGCTACAAGATCAATACCGAGGCCGACGCCTCCGTGCGCGGCTCCCGCTGCGGCGAACTGATCGCGCGCTGCATGGTCGAGACCGGTACTTCCAGCTTCTATACGGCTGTGGCGGACGCGACCGACGAGCCGGTGTTGCAGGCCATCTGTCGCCAGATCGCGGCCGACGAATTTCGCCATTTCAAGCTGTTCTACGACCATATGCGCCGCTACCTGGGCCGGGAAAATCTTAGTTTCCTGCAACGCCTGCGGATCGCGGCCGGCCGCGTGTCCGAGACCGAGGACGACGAACTGGCGTTCGCCTACCATTGCGCCAACCTGCCGCCCGAGTTGGCGTTCTCGCATCAGGATTGTCTGGCGGCGTATCTGTCGCGTGCGATATCGTTCTACCGGTATCGCCATATCGAGCGCAGCATGGGCATGATCTTCAAGGCGGTCGGCCTGCCGCCGCGTGGCAGACTGTCGGGCCTCTCGGCCCGGCTGGCATGGCGGTTCGTCCAGCGCCGGCAGCGGCGGTTCGCGGCGCGCGCCGGGTCGCGACAGGAGTTTGCGCTCGCTGCGTGACCCGCTAGGCTCGTTTCGGAACGATTGAGAAGGCGTGGCAATGGGCGGGCGCTACCTTGTGACCGGCGGTGCCGGCTTCGTCGGCAGCCATCTGGTCGCCGCCCTGCTGGACCGGGGCGACGAGGTCGTGGTTCTTGACAATCTGTCCACCGGTCACCGGCAGGCGGTGCTGCCGGGCGCGAAACTCGTGGTCGCCGACCTCGACGACGCGGCGCTGATTGACGGCGTGCTGGCGGACGGACCTTGGAACGCAGTGTTCCATTTCGCGGCGCTTTCCATCGTCGGCGACAGCATGCGGGAGCCGTTTCGCTATATCGCGGACAACGTTGTCACTGGCGTGCGTCTAATCGACGCGTGTGTGCGGCATCGCGTGGCGAAATTTGTGCTGTCCTCCACGGCCGCCCTGTTCGGTTCGACGCGCAGCACGCCCATCGACGAAGCGACACCGTTCGACCCGGAATCGCCGTACGGTGAGAGCAAGGCTATGCTGGAGCGGGCGCTGTATTGGGCCGACCGCGTGCATGGGCTGCGCAGCGCCTGCCTGCGCTACTTCAACGCCGCCGGCGCTGACCCGGCGGGGCGGCTCGGCGAGGATCACACGCCGGAAAGCCATCTGGTCCCGCTGGTGATCGACGCAGCCCTCGGCCGCCGGCCGGACATTGCGGTGTTCGGCGCCGACTATCCGACATTGGACGGCACCTGCCTGCGCGACTATGTCCACGTCGCCGACCTCGCCGACGCGCATATGCGGGTACTGCCGCAGCTCGACGGCGGCAGCGTGCGCTACAATCTCGGCAACGGACGGGGGCATTCGGTGCTGGAAGTGATCGCGGCCGTCGAGCGGATCGGCGGGCGCAAAGTGCCGGTGCGGATGGCGGCGCGGCGGCCGGGCGATCCGGCGGTATTGGTGGCCGCGTCCGGTGCCATCCGCGATGACACGGGCTGGCAGCCCCGCCTGTCCGGACTCGACGATATTGTCCGCACGGCATGGCATTGGCGCGAGTCGCATCCGGACGGGTATCGGACGGCGGCGGGCTGACGGGCGATGGCGGGCAGCGGTCGCAGCCCGGTTGCGGCCTCGGTCGGGAGGGCGGAGGCGGTGCGCGACCTCGCGGCCCGCGCCGGCCTCGGCGATGTCGATACGGACGGGATGCAGGCGGCCGAGGCGATCCCCGCCATCGCCCGGGTGCTGGGGCGCCTGTCCAATCCGCATGTCGAATTGCGTGAAGCTGCGGCCCTCCCGGGCGCCCAGGTGCGATTGGTGTTTGGCAAGCACGTCCGCCAATTGGCGGCGCCATTGCATCTCTCTGGCATGCCCGGCTGCTTCACGGCAGCCAGCCCGACCGCCCACAGCCCCGATTTCCGCGTGCTGGAACTGGCGGACGGATATTTCTGCCACTACCCCGACGGCCCGCTGATCGTCTCGCCGACGGGCGACACCGTAATTCGCGACTTCAGCGGCCATTTTGCCGGTCTGGTCCACTACTACGAGACGCCGCTGCGGCAGGTGCTGGCCGACGCCGTGCGCATCGACGGCACTGTCGTCGTGCTGGGCGACGACGTGCGGCCGCTCAATTTCTGCCACTGGATGGTCGACTGGCTGCCGAGACTGGCGTTCCTCGGCGAGCAGGCGCGCAGGGCGGACACGTTCGTCGTCGTGCCGCCCCTTGGCGACGACTACCAGTGGGACACGCTGCGGTTGGCCGGTTTTCCGCGCGAGCGCGTCATCCAACTCGAAGCGATGACCGGCCTGCGCGCGCGTCGCCTGCTGGTGCCGAGCGACCTGACGTTCATCCCGCACCCAGGCCACAAGGCGGCGCCGTGGCTGACCGACTATCTGCGCGCCACGCTCGGCTACGGGGTGTTTCTGGACGGCATCGCCGGCCTGCCGTCGCGCAAAAAACTCTACGTCTCGCGCGGCGACGCCGCCGGCCGGCGGGTGCTGAACGAGGCGGCCGTGGTCGCGGCACTCGCCCCACTCGGCTACGAGGCGGTAACAATGGCCGGCATGCCGACCGCCCGCCAGCTCTCCACGTTCGCCTGCGCCTCCCACATCGTCGCCCCGCACGGCGCCGGCCTTGCAAACATCGTCTTCGCCGACCGGGGCACAACGCTGGTGGAGATTTTCCCCAGCACCTACGGCACCGCCGCCTACTACGTGCTCGCCGCCGGGCTGGGGATGACCTACGCCTCCTACATCTCCGACCGGATCACGCCGGGCAGCCAGGCGCAGTTGGACGATATCACGGTCGATATTCCTGATTTTTTGGTGCGGTGCCGGCATTTGCTCTGACGGCGCGGATATTGCTGCCGGCAAGATGTATATCAGGAGCCCCCAAATGCCGTTGCCCTCCCGCTACTGGCAAGACCTTCCCTGGCCCGCCTTCCGCGATCTGCCGGCGGACACGGTGGCTGTGCTGCCGGTCGCCGCCATCGAGCAGCATGGGCCGCATTTGCCGGTCTCGGTGGACACGACGATCAACCAGGGCCTGCTCACGGCGGCGCTGGCTTGCCTGCCGGCCGATGCCCCTGTGCTGGTCCTGCCGACGCAGGCGGTCGGGCTTTCGGTGGAGCACACCCGCTTTCCCGGCACGCTGACATCCTCCGCCGAAACGCTGCTGGCGTTGTGGACCGAGATCGGGGAGAGCGTCGCCCGGGCCGGCGTGCGGCGGCTGGTGATCTTCAACAGCCATGGCGGCCAGCCGCAACTGGTCGATCTGGTCTGCCGCCGCCTGCGCATCCGGGCGCGGATGTTCGCCGTCGGCTGCATGTGGCCGCGCCTGGGCATGCCGCCGGGGCTGGACGACCCGGAGGGCATCCATGGCGGTCTCGTCGAAACCGCCGTTATGCTGCACCTCGCACCCGACCGGGTGAACATGGCGCTGGCGCGAAATTTCCGCAGCGCCTGGCTGGATCGCGCGCAGCACTTCTCGACCCTCGTGCCGGAGGGCGCTGTGGGCTTCGGGTGGGAGACGCAGGATCTGCACCCGGCCGGCGCCCTCGGCGATGCCAGCCGCGCCACCGAGACGGAAGGCGCCGGCATCGTCTCCCATATCGCCGCCCGCCTTGCCGTGTTGTTGCAGGAAGTGCAACGCTTCGACATCGACACTTGGCTGCGGGACGCACCGGAGGAATTGCCCAACCGATGAGCGCCCCGCCCACCCGTTGGGCATCGCGGCGCGGGCGCCTCAAAGCGGGCGAGATTGCCGGACGGCACACGCCTTGCCTCCACACACCAAACCGAACACCGGCGGAGGGATGACAGGCGCTTGATGGACGGAGTGGACCCCAACCAGGTGGTAAATGCCGACGCGCCGGCGCTGATCCGCATTTCAGGCGTCGGCAAACGTTATAGCGGCGGTACCCACGCGCTCCAGGGCATCGACCTGACCGTGGCGCAAGGCGAATTTTTGAGCCTGCTCGGACCGTCCGGCTGTGGCAAATCGACGCTGCTGCGCCTGATCGCGGGCCTTGGCGAGCCGAGCGAGGGCACCATCGACTGGCCGCGTGCCAGCTACGATGCCGGCGGCAAGCCGGAGCGCAGCATCGGCTTCGTGTTCCAGGAACCGACGCTGATGCCCTGGGCGACGGTGTTCGAGAACGTGTATCTGCCCCTGCGGCTGGATGGCGCGCGTCGCCAAACGGTGGCGGCGCAGGTGGAGGATGCCATCGAAGGCGTGGGCCTCGCCGGCTTCGCCAAGGCATATCCGCGCCAATTGTCGGGCGGGATGCGCATGCGCGTCTCCATTGCCCGCGCGCTGGTGAAGCGACCGAAAGTGCTGCTGATGGACGAACCGTTCGCCGCACTCGACGAAATCACCCGCATGCGACTCAACGACGACCTGCTGAGGCTGTGGGCCGGGCGCGGCTGGACGGTGTTGTTCGTGACGCACAGCGTGTACGAATCCGTCTATCTGTCCAGCCGCATCGCGGTGATGGGCGCGCGGCCGGGCCATATGCGCGAGCTGATCACGGTCGACGCGCCGTATCCGCGCGACGAGCCGTTCCGCCTGTCCGCTTCCTACAATGAATATTGCCGCATCACGTCGGCCTCGCTGCGCGGCGCGATGGGCGGGGTGGGGCACCAGCCATGAACGAAGATTCGCGCCCGGTGTCTCCGGCCATGCGCGTCGCCGTGCCGCTCGTGCTCGGCATTGTGGTCCTGGGCGTCTGGGAGTTTCTGGTCTGGTGGCTGGAAGTCCCGAAATTCGTCCTACCGCCGCCGTCGGCGATCGTGAAGTCGCTGGCCAACGATTATCCGTCGCTGCTGGTCTCGCTGTGGATCACGCTGCGCATCACGCTGATGGCGTTCTTCATCGCGCTGGCCACCGGCGTGCTGCTGGCAGTGCTGTCGGTGCAGTCGCGGCTTGTCGAGATCAGCATCTTTCCGTACGCGGTGATGTTGCAGGTGACACCGGTCGTCGCCATCGCGCCGTTGATCCTGATCTGGGTCGGCGTGGAGCATATCGACCGCGCGCTGCTGATCCTGGCTACCATCGTCGCGTTCTTTCCGATTCTGTCGAATACGACGCTGGGGATGAAAAGCGTGGACCATAATCTGCGCGATTTGTTCCAGTTGTATGGCGCATCCCGCTGGCAGCGGTTGCGGATGCTGCAACTGCCGGCGGCGCAGCCGTATCTGCTGGGCGGCATGAAGATTTCCGGCGGGCTTGCGCTGATCGGGGCCGTGGTGGCGGAATTCGTCGCCGGGTCCGGCACCGGCTCAGGACTGGCTTGGCGCATCGTGGAATCGGCGAACCGGTTGAATATCCCACGCATGTTTGCGGCCCTGCTGATGCTGTCGGTGCTCGGCATCGTCATCTTCCTGCTACTCGCCGGCCTGGAAACGTTGCTGCTCGGCCGTTGGCACGAGAGCGCCGTGCGGCGGGAACGCTGATGTCGCCGTTCGACGTCCCGCATTTGCTGTTGCGCGATGCCAGCGTACCGCGTTCGCTGATTCGCGCGGAAGGCCTCTATTTGCCGCCGGGCGATGTCGTTGTGCTGGACATCGAAATCGCCGACGGGCGGATCGCGACCCTGACCCCGCCTGGCACGTTGGCCGGCGAGGGTGTCGATCTGGATCGCGGGATGGTGTGGCCCTGCTTCGTCGATTTGCACACGCATCTCGATAAGGGCCAAATCTGGCCGCGTGCCGCCAATCCGGACGGCTCGCGCGCCGGCGCGCTTGGCGCGGTCGGCGCGGATCGCGAAGCCAATTGGAGTGCGGCAGACGTTCGCGCCCGCATGGATTTTGCCCTGCGCTGCGCCTACGCCCACGGCACGCGGGCGATCCGCACGCACATCGATTCCATCGGGCAGCAACCGTGGATATCCTGGCCCGTGTTCCGGGAAGTTCGCGAGGCGTGGCGTGGCCGCATCGACTTGCAGGCGGTCGCCCTGTTCCATCCCGAAGCCGCGCGCGACCATGCGTGGCTCGCGGCGTTGGCCGATCTGGTTGCAGACTGCGGCGGTGTGATGGGCGGCGTGCCATATATGGAAGCCGACCCGTGGGATTTTCTCGACCGCGTGTTCGGCCACGCCGAACGTCACGGCCTCGATCTCGATTTTCATGTCGATGAAACCGACGACACGAATGCCGCTTGCCTGCGGCTGATTGCAGAGACTGCGCTGCGCCGCAATTTTATGGGCCGCATCGTCGCCGGCCATTGTTGCAGTCTGGCGCTGCAATCGCCGGATAATATCGACCGCACGCTCGATCTGGTGGCGCAGGCCGGTATCACCGTCGTCAGCCTGCCGATGTGCAACATGTATTTGCAGGATCGCACCGCAGGCCGAACGCCGCGCTGGCGGGGCGTGACGCTGCTGCACGAAATGCGCGCGCGCGGCATCCGCGTTGCCGTCGCGTCCGACAACACGCGCGACCCATTCTATGCTTATGGAGATCTAGACGCGGTGGAAGTCTATCGCGAGGCGACGCGCATCCTGCAACTCGATCACCCAATCGGGGACTGGCCACATGTCGTCACCGTGGCACCCTCCACCGTCGCGGGTTTCGGCGACGGAGTGATCGCGGAAGGCATGGCCGCGGATCTTGTGCTGTTCCGCGCCCGCACGTTCAACGAATTTTTGGCACGCCCGCCACAAGATAGAATCGTTCTGCGCGCCGGCCGACCGATTTCCCGCGTGTTGCCGGACTATCGCGAACTCGACCCATTGATGGAGCGCGCATGACCGAGACCATCGACTGGGCGGAGTTCGCGGCCTCCCTCGGCGCGATTCCGACGGAGACGGATCGCGCGCTGGTACGGCAGAAATCGCGGGATTTCTACTGGTACAGCCCGGTCCTGAAGCAGCAACTGCGCGGAGTCTCGGGAGACATCGTAGTCGCTCCGCGCGACGAGGCGGACGTGATCACGGTGATGCGCGAATGCGTCCGTCGCAGCATCCCGATCACACCGCGCGGCGGCGGCACCGGCAATTACGGGCAGGCAATGCCGCTGCACGGTGGCGTGGTGCTGGACCTGATCGGACTGAACACGATTCATCCTGTCTTCGACGGCGTCTTGCGCGTCGGCACTGGGGCAAAGCTCGGCGAGATCGAGGCCCGATGCAAGCCGCTCGGCTGGGAATTGCGCATGTTCCCGTCCACCCGCCGCACCGCAACCATTGGTGGTTTCGTCGCCGGCGGGTCGGGCGGCATCGGCTCGATCAATTTCGGCCAGATGCGTGAAGCTGGAACGCTCCTCGGCGCGCGCGTGGTGACAATGGAGGCGGAGCCGCGCGTGCTGCAACTGCGCGGCGCGGAAGTGAACCGCGTGCATCACGCCTATGGCACCAACGGCATCATCGTCGAACTCGAAATCGCGATGGCGCCCGCGCAGTCGTGGCTGGACTATGCCGTTGCCTTCAGGGACTTTGCCGATTTGGCCCGCTTCTGCGATACCATCGCGCGCGCCGACGGCATCGCCAAGCGCCTCGTCACCGCCGTCGATGCCGGTGGCGCCGCGTACTTCAAGCCGTTGCAGGAGGCGCTGACGCCCGGCGAGTCTGTCGGACTGTTCCTGATCGCCACGCAAAGCTGCAAGCCGTTCGAGGATGCGCTCGCCCGCGCCGGCGGCCGCATCGCGCGCAAGCTGACCGAGGCGGAGGTGGAAGCAACGGGTGCTGTCCCCGCCTTCGAATTCACCTGGAACCATACCACTCTGCACGCGCTGAAGGTGGACAAGGAGATCACCTATCTGCAATCCCGCTTTCCCGGCCCCGACTATCTGGCATCCGTGGCGAAGGCGATGGCCGACTACGGCGACGAAGTGCCGATGCACCTGGAATTCATCCGCGTCGATGGCGAGGTGGCGTGCGCCGCGTTGCCGCTGGTGCGCTACACGACCGAGGCGCGGCTACGCGCGATCATCGCCGATTTCGAATCGCGCGGTATCACGATTTTCGATCCCCACACCTACGTCCTTGAAGACGGCGGCATGAAAACCACCGATCCCGAACAACTCGCGTTTAAGCGCCACGCCGATCCGCTCGGCCTGCTGAACCCCGGCAAGATGCGAGGCTGGGACGAGGTTTCGGCCGCATGAGTCCGCACACCGTTTCCATGCGCACGCGCGACGGCGTGCGGCTGGACGCGGATGTCTATGCGCCGGACGCGCCCGGCCCGCATCCCGTTCTGCTGATGCGCCAGCCCTACGGCCGCAAGATCGCCTCCACGGTCTGCTACGCGCACCCGGATTGGTACGCGTCGCAAGGCTTCATCGTCGCGATTCAGGACGTGCGGGGGCGGGGCACATCGGAGGGCATTTTCCGCACGCTGGAAGCGGACGCCGAGGACGGTGCTGATGCAATAGCATGGGCGGCAAATATGCCCGGTTCTTCGGGCGCCGTCGGGATGTATGGATTTTCCTATCAAGGCACGAACCAGTTTCTTGCGGCGGGAAAAGCGCCGCCCGCGTTGCGCGCGCTGGCGCCCGCGATGATCGGCTGGGATCTGCGCACCGACTGGGCGTACGAAGGCGATGCGTTCGCGTTGCAAGGCGGTATGGGCTGGGCCATTCAAATTGCCGCCGAAAGCGCGCGATTGGCGGGCGATTCCAACGCCTATCGCGAACTGCGTTCGGCTGCGCACGCGCTACCGCTGTCCAGCGAAATTGTCGCCCGCCCCGATGTGCTGGAGCGGTATCGCGCGCTGACCCACTACCATGACTGGCTGGAGCAGCCGGCGGACGCCGCGTACTGGAAGGCGATTTCCCCCAGTTCCAGACTTGAGCGGATCGGAAGCATCCCGACGCTGCTGGTAGGTGGCTGGTTCGACAGCCATTTGCCCGGTACGCTGGCCGCACGCCGCGCGCTGGCCGGCAAAGTGCCGCTGCATATCGTCGTCGGACCCTGGGCGCATTTCCCCTGGGGCCGCCGCGTCGGCGAGCTGGATTTTTCCGACGCAGCCATTGGCGACATCGACCGGTTGCAGGTGCGTTGGTTCAACCATTGGCTGAAGGGTGGTCCGGCGCTCGACCAGCCGGCGGTTCGCCTGTTCGACATGGGCGCTCTCTGCTGGCGCGATTTTGCGAGTTGGCCCGCGACAGGCCAAACTTTCTTCACCGGCGGCACCGGCCGCGCCGCGATGGACGAGCGCGACGGCTTCCTGTCGCCGACACCGCCGGACAGTCGCGGCACCGAGGCGCTGGTTCACGATCCCTGGCGGCCCGTCGCCAGCGTTCGCGCGGCACAGGACCGCGCCCTGGTCGATCAGCGGCCCGACGTCCTGACCTTCACGACGCCGCCCGCCACGGCACCAACCCTGTTTGCTGGCGATGTGCGCGCTAGCCTCGACATCGCCACCGACGCGCCTGAGTACGACGTGGCTTGCACGCTGTCGCGCGTGAATGCCAGGGGCCAATCCATCGGCTTCGCGGAGGGATATCGCCGTGTCATGGCACCGGGGCCGGTCGAAATTCCGATGCGCGCCACGTGCCTCACGCTGCACCCGGGCGAACGGTTGCGCCTGTCCATTGCCGGCGCCGCGTTCCCCGCTTTCCCGATCAACCCGGGCACCGGCGAGGACCCCACGCGCGCACGAGCCATCGACGCGCGCATCGTCACGCTGCGTGTCGGCCACGGTTCGCGCCTGCATGTCGGAGCTTGAATGCGCGTCCTCGTCATCTTTGCCCACCCGGTCGAGACCAGTTTCGCCGCCGCCCTACACGCGACGGTGCTGGCCGCCCTCGGCACCCGGCACGAGATTCGCGACGTCGATCTGTATGCCGACGATTTCGACCCGCGTTTGACGCGCCAGGAGCGGCTGGCCTATCACGACACCACCATCAACGAAGCCCCGGTGGCGAAATACGTGGCCGATCTGCGTTGGGCCGAGGCCGTCGTGTTTTGTTACCCCGTCTGGTGTTTCGGCGTTCCCGCCATCCTGAAGGGATTCTTCGATCGTGTGCTGATGCCCGGCGTCGCATTCGACATCGACGGCGCGCTGGTCACGCCGAAACTGCAAAATATTCGCCGCGTCGTCGCCGTCACCACCTACGGCCGCGATCTGTGGCGCGTCAAAATCGGCGTCGGCGATTTGCCGAAGAAACAGATCACCCGCTATTTCCGCTGGTTCTGCGCCAAGGACGCCAAAGTCACCTACCTCGCTCACTACCACATGAACATCTCCACGGACCAAACCCGCGCCGCCTACCAAAAGCGTGTCGCGCGCGTCATCGAGGGGCTGTAGCGATGCGCGTGCATGTGATCTTCGCGCATCCGCGCGGCGATAGTTTCAATGCGGCTCTCCACGAAACGATTGTTGCTTCGTTGCGCCAAGCCGGCCACGAGGTGGACGATTTCGACCTGAATGCTGAAAACTTCCCGCCCGCGCTCACCGCCGCAGAGCGCGGCGCTTACCCTACCATCGGCGAGAACCTTGCCGGCATAGAGAGCTATGTCGAGCGCCTGCGCGCGGCCGACGCACTGGTCATCTCGGCGCCGACCTGGTGGTACGGCATGCCGGCGATCCTGAAAGGCTATTTCGACCGTGTGTGGGTGCCGGGCGTCGCGTTCTTCCTGCATGGCCACGGCGGCGCCATCACGCCGGGCCTGACCAACATCCGCAAATACGCCGTCGTGACCACCACCGGATCGCCCTGGTGGTTCATGCGCCTGTATATGCGCGATCCGGGAAAAATCGTGCTGACGCGCGGCATGCGCCGCCTGTTCGCGCCGAACGTTGCGATGACCTATCTGTGCCACTACGGCACCGATACATCCACCCTCGAACGCCGCCAACGCTTTGTCGCGCGCGTGCGAACGACGTTCGAGGGCTTTTGACCAAGGCTACTTCTTCGGCAAGAATTCCAGTGTATAGGCTTTCTTGTAGTCCAAATCGGCCGGATACACTTTCTGCGCCACCATCACGTCGAAGAACGACTTCCATCGCGCGTCGGTCATCGTGCCGATGCCGGATTTCTCGGCGTCGCCGCCGGTGACGATGCCGTATTCCTTCATCTTGGAAATGCCGAACGCGATCAGATCATCGGTCTCGTCGGGGTTGTCCTTCTTGATCAGCTCGTTGGCGGCCTTGTTGTCGCCGTACAGATAGTCGTGCCAACCTTCGATGGAGGCCTCTACGAACGCTTTCACGACCTCCGGCTTGGTGTCGATCAACTTCTGCGGCACCATCACCATCGCGGCGTAGCTCGGGTATCCGTAATCGGCGAGCAGAAACACCTGCGGCGTCACGCCCTCCTTGCCGACCATGTAAGGCTCGGACGAGAGATAGCCCTGCTGGATCGCGTTCTTGTCCACCAGCCATGGCGCCATGTTGAACGTGTATTTGCGTATCTGCGTGTCCTCGAAGCCGAACTTGGCGTGCAGCCACACCCAGAACGAGGTGATCGAGCCGTCGGCGATCATGATTGGCTTGCCCTTCATGTCGGCAAGCGTCTTGATATCGTCGCGCGGGTGCGTCATCAGCACCTGTGGGTCTTTCTGGAACGCCGCCATGACCGCTTTCACGGGCGCGCCGGCCTGCACCATGTTCAGCGGAAAGAAGCTGTTCGAGCCCATCGCCATATCGACGGCACCGGCCGCGATCAATTGCTGGTTGTCGATGCCCGGTCCGCCTTCGTGGATCACCACGTCCAGGCCACGCTTCTTGTAAAGGCCGGTCGCAAACGCCTGGTAGAAGCCGCCATGTTCCGCCTCGGCCTTCCAGTCGGTCGCGAACACGATCTTTTCGTCCGCCGCCGCCGGGTGCGCGGCCAAACCGCCGGCCAAGCCCAACGCTACGCCGAACATCAAACTGGCAGTTGCCCTCATACTCATCCCTCCATCATCGCGCGCGACCGGCGCGCACGGGCTACATGCCCCGGCGAATCTCGGATTCGCCGTTGGCCGCCAGCAACTCCAGCAACCGCCGCCGCATGATCAGCCCCGGCCGGTCGGACGGCATGTGCGCTTCCAGCTTCAGCGACACGTCGAGAATCGCGTCCGGATCGGTGGATTCCAGCACCTCGCGATCCTCGTTGACGATGGCTTCGTCCCATTCGATCAGCTTCTGCGTCGAACAATCGGCCTCGGAGTCGTTGCGATACAGCAGTTGCGTCAACTGTATCGTGCCGTCGTCGATGGGGGTTGCGCAGTTGACGATCACATGCCGAATGCCGCTCGGATACGTCATGTCCATGCGGCGGCTGAACGGCATGTACCAATGGTTCTGCATCGTCCGCGTCGTGGTCGGAGTCGTGCAGCCCGTCACCTCATAGGCGTGCGGGGGGTTCACCACTTCCACCACTGTCGTCGCGGCAAAGCCGTAGTCGGTCTCGGCGATCTCGTATTTCATCGGCTTCGGCTGCGCCATGTCGCCGAAGGTGCCGCGATGGACAAACGCGAAATGCGCGTTGTCGAAGCTGTTCTCCATCAGCCGCAGCGGTGCCGTGTGCCAACGGTCGTAGAATTGATGGATGCGCCTCCAGCCGGGCGCCCCGTCCTCGGGAATATCGAACAGCGGCGTCAGCGGCTCGTCCAGCGCCACCCAGGCATAGCCGCCGCGCTCCATGCAGCGATAGGCAGGTGTGGCATGGCGCGGCACCGCCGCATCCGGGCTGAGCTGCGGTATGCGGATCACGCGGCCGTCGCTGGCGTACACCCAGCCATGGTAGCCGCAGGTCAGTTCGCCGTTGGCGACCCAGCCCTTGGAAAGCTTCGCCGTCCGGTGGCAGCAGCGGTCCTTCAGCGCCGCCGGCTTGCCCGCCGCGTCGAGGAACAGCACGATGTCCTCGCCCAACAGCCGGAACGGGCGCGGCCCGTCCTCCAGCATCGAAACCGGCATGA
Source organism: Solirubrobacterales bacterium 70-9 (assembly GCA_903970625.1). Taxonomy (GTDB): domain Bacteria; phylum Pseudomonadota; class Alphaproteobacteria; order Acetobacterales; family Acetobacteraceae; genus CAJCJG01. The sequence continues at coordinate 38,648 of CAJCJG010000299.1, forward strand.
TCGAGTACCAGAATTTTCGCAGCGTCGCCTGCCGGGTGGTCAGCATGCCCTGGCCCTCACCCGCGCCCGCAGATGACGGCGCGGTCCTCGTCGGTGATGTCCACCGGCGTGCCGTTGCGGATCAGTTCTGCGAACCCTTCGTTCGGCGTCATCAGCGTCAGACAATAGAGCTTCTGGCTGCCGGTGTTCTCCACCACATGCTCTACGCCAGGCTTCAGCACGAAGGAGTCGCCTGGGCCGATGGCGAACGTCTCGCCGCCGGCCAGCGCGATGCCGGTGCCGCCGAGCACGAAGAACGATTCGTAGGCATCAGCATGTGTATTGGGCGGCGTCCGCCCGCCGGGCGCAAAGATTTCCACCACCAGGGTAAAATTCACCCCGTCTGCAATCGGGTCGAAAATACAGGCGAAGTAGTTGGTATCGGTCGGCGCGATGCGAAAACCCTGCAACGCATCGGGCCGGCGGGCGATCACGTTGGTCTGCATCATGGCGGCAAAGCCTCGATCAGGTCGGTGGCGCGGAAATGGAAGCCGAAGATCTGGCGGATGTTCAGGAGCGTCGCGTCGCGGCAGAAATCGGGGTTTGTCGTGGCCGCGCAATCCTCCACGAGCAGCGTATCGTAACCGAGGAAATTGGCGTCCGCCATCGTGTGCAGCACGCATTGGTCCAGGTTCACGCCCGCGAACAGCACCGTCGTTACCGCAAGGTTGCGCAGGATCGAGTCCAGCGGCGTGTCCCAGAACCCGCTCATCCGATGTTTGGCGACGTGCAGATCGGCAGGGTCGGGCAGCAATTCGTCCACGATTTGCGCCGACCAACTGCCGGCCTGCAACACATGCGCGCCGGCGCGGGGCAGGGGATCGCCCAGGCCCTTGCCGGCCCCACTCGGGTCATAGACGTGCCGCAGCGCGGGCGAAAGATTGGCGCGGTCGGGGCGCGTGCCCCAGTTCACCCAGACGATCGGCACGCCGTGCGCGCGCAGCGACGGCAGCAAGCGGTGCAGGGGAGGGATGGGCGCCCGCGCGGGTTCCACGTCCACGCCGATGCCGGCCAGCCACCCGTCCGGGTGGCAGAAATCGTTCTGCATATCGACGACGATCAGCGCAGAGCGGGCCAGATCGAACGTGACGCGCTTGGGATGTGCTGCCACGCTCACCGGGCGCGGCGTGGGCGTGCGACGGGTCAGATCGGCTTCGTTCGCCGAAACCCGCCACGCATTGCCCTCAGACGGCCCCAGCCACGCCATGCAAGCTCCCCGGTCGTCCGCGCGGGGAGCTAAGCAAGGCGGATGCCATGCGTCAGTGCGAGACGTCCACGTCCGGCATCAGGGAGGCAATCGCATCGGGGAACAGCAGGCCGCACACTGCCAGCACGACAACCACGGCAAGCCCGACCCACAGCGGCTTCGGCCCTTGCCGCTCCTGCGGCGTCGCCTCGGCGATGCGGCGTCGCAAATCGTCCGTCACGCGACAGCCGCGCATGCCCGGTAGATGGTCGAACTCGTCATCCGCCAACTCGACAGGCGCCGGCTGTTGCATCCGTTCCTCGATTTCTTCTTCCCGACGGCGCAGGTAGCGGGGCATCAAACCCACAGTGGCATCCAGGCCACCGGCAAGAACGTCGGACATGTCGGCAAATCTCCCAATCGAGGCTGGCACGACGACTTCCGACGGCGGTCGCCCGACAGGCGATGGCGGACTTTCCCGTCTGCCACGTAGGTGCCCATTCAGGCGGACCTGCCCTCAGCAGGTGCCCCACAATTCATACCGCATCATCTCCTTTTTGACGAATGGCGCAAGCGGTGAATCGTCAATTTGCCCAAAAAAAGCGATAGTCGCAGAAATTGGAGATGGATTGCTGTGCGCGAGTCATATGGCGCCGAGGTGATTCGGCGTTCCCTGTGGGGGGGTGGCTGCTTCCGGCAGGATGGCCGCGATGGCCGCCTCGACATCCGCGATGCGCCGCAACAGCCAAGCACGCCGCGTGCCGAACGCCATATTGGCGGCCTCCATCAATTCCGGCCGGGCGGCCCGGAACGAAGCCGCCTCCCGCAGCAGCGCCGGAAGCCATCGGGCGCGGAAGATCCGCGGCGCCTCATCCATCAACGCCAACCGTTCGGCCAACGGCACACGGGCCACGGCGAACGTTTCGACATGTGCGTAAGCAGTCGTGATCAGGGGTGTCATCCAGTGCAGATCGCCGGTCTCGTCCGCCACGTCGTGTTCCCGTTGCGCGGCGTGCGTGCAGGCCCGCGCGATCCGATCCAGCGGCTTGCCGCCGTCGCGGCGAAAGCACAATGTCTCAGGAATATGACGAATCTCGCTATATAACGCAAATTCTGCCAGAACGGCATGATCCCATCCGGCGCGATAGGGGAACCGAGCCAGCCGGTCCACGCTGGCCCGGCGATAGAGGCCCCAGAAGCTCGGCGCGCTCGTGTAGCGTGCCATGACGTGCCGCGCGCGCTCCACCTGGTCCGCCCCAACTGCATGCAGCCGGTGGGTCTCCGGATACACCTGCCGCACTGTCCCGTTGCCCACGAACACCAATCCCCCGGCGTGGCACATGCCGCAGTCCGGATGCCGTAGCAGCACGTCCATTGTTTTCGCGACGAAATCCGGCGCGATCAGGTCGTCCGCCGTCTTCGGCAGCACGAAATCGGCATCGCCGAGCATGAAGGCGCGCTGGCAATTCACCACGCTGCCGCCATTCGCCCGCGCCCGATGCAGCCGCAGCGACGGCACGATACCCTGGTAGAGCTGCACCACCTCGGGCGTCGCGTCCGTCGAGCCATTGTCGATCACGGTCAGCGTCAGCGCGGGCCACGTTTGGGCTAAGACACTCTCGATGGCTGCCCCGATCGTCTCTGCCGCGTTGAACGCGAACAGATTCACATCGACTCTCGGCAGATCGCCGCTCACCGCGCCCGTTGCCGCCACGCCAGCCGGAGGGCCGCTGCCAGATTGGCGGCAAACCGAGGCGCGTCGCACAGCGGGCTGGCCCTCATGCGCGGCCGCAACTCCGCCCGCAGCCGCCGCAGCGCCGGCACGTCGCCCGCCCGGGCCACCGCGATCGCGACATACCCGTCCACGTCCGCCGCGACCCATTCGGGCAGGCCGACATTGCTCAAATGGCTGGTGGAGTGGCGCGAGGCGAAGCTTTCGCCCGGCATCGTCACCACCGGCACCCCCATCCACAGCGCCTCGCACGTCGTCAGCCCGCCGGAATAGGGGAACGGGTCCAGCACGATGTCGATGTCCGCGTGCTGCGCCAGTTGCCCACGCAGCGAGGACGAGCCGCGCGTTTCGATCCGCCCCGGATCGACGCCGTGCGCGGCGAATGCCGACCGTATTCGCTCGGACGTGACCGGATCGGAGAACTGGTGCGTCTTCAGCACCAGCCGCGCGCCGGGCACCCGGTTCAGCACGCGCGCCCACGCGGCGATGGTTGCCGGCGTTATTTTCGCCAGATTGTTGAAGCACCCGAACGTCACCGCCCCCCGCGCCTCGGCCGGCAACGGTGCCACCTCAGGCGCGTCCGGCGGTGCGCTGTAGCAGACATACCCGTCCGGCAGCTGCAGCAGCCGCTCGGAGTAAAGCCCGTCCGTCCCTTCCGGCGTTTCCCACCGGTCGCTGACGAACCAGTTCATCTCGGCGAGGCCCGTGGTGTGGTTCTGCATCCCCACCCACTTGACCTGCACCGGCGCTGGCCGCAGCGCGCAGATGCCGAGCGTGCCCTGGTCGCCCCAGCCGCCCATGTCGATCAGCACGTCGATCCCGGCTTCCCGGATCGCCGCCGCCCCGGCTGCCGGCGGCAGCCCGATCACCCGATGCCACGCCGTCGCCACCGCCCGGAAGCGTCGCGCCACCGCGTCCTCGGACGGCGCCTGCCCGAAACACACCAGTTCGAAGCCTGCCGGGTCCAGCGCCTCGAACGCCGCCAGCGTCAGCCACCCGACGGGATGCGTCCGCAGATTCGGCGACAGCAGTCCGACCCGCAGTCGTCTTTCGTCGCCCGCCGGCCGTGCCGGTGCCTCCGTGCCTCCGCGCGGCAATGTCGCGCCCGCCTGCCGCGCCACCGCCGATAGCACCTCGCCGCCGATCCCATCGCAGTAGGCCAGGGCGCTTACCAGCGTCCGCCAGCCCAGGTGCATCTCCGGCGCGATCTCCGTCGCCCGCCGCGCCGCGTCCACGCCCTCGCGCTGAAAGCCCAGGCAGACCAGCGCGTTGCACAGATTGCACAGCAGCGCCGGCTGCTCGCCGTGCTTCGCGATCAGCCGTTCCAGAATGTGCCGCCCCTCGCGGTAGCGATGGACCCGGTTCAGCGCGGCAGCGTGGTCGTTGGCCAGCGCCATGCTCTCCGGCGCCAATTCCGCGGCTCGTCGCAGCGCCGGCACCGCCTGTAGGAAGCGGCTGGCATGCAGCAAGCTGTTCGCCCATGCCGCCGCCGGCAGCGGCGCGTCCGGCGCGAGCTCCACCGCCGTCTCCAGGATGTCCGCCGCCTCCTCGGGGCGCCCCTGACGGTCCAGCAGCACCCCTAGTGCCGTCAGGTGCGCCACGTCGCGCGGATCGCGCTCGGTCGCGACTTCAAGCCGCGCCAGTTCCGTCGCCGTCGAGCCGGCCGCGCAAGACGCCTCCACCCGCCGCAGGGCCATCCCTACATCGTCCGGCCGCAGCCGCTGCGCCTCCGCGAACGCGGCTTCTGCCCGCGCCGCCTCGCCGGTCGCAAGCAGGGCGCACCCCAGCGCGTCCCACGCCTCCGCCTGCTGCGGCGCCAAGCCGCAGCAGCACAGCAGCAGCACTTTGGCCCGTGCCACGTCCCCCCCGACCAGGCACAGCACGCCCAGCGCGAGAAGTGCCTCCGGCCGGTTGGGGTTGCGCTCCAGCACGCGCTCATATTCGAGGGTCGCCAGCACCGCCTCGTCCGCCCGTCGCAGGCTTTCCGCCAGCCGCAGCAAAGGTTCGTCCCACTCGGGGCAATGCCGCGCCAGTGCGCGCATGCGCCCCCGCCCGTCCAGCCCCAACCGATCCTCGGCCAGCGCCAGATTGAGCTGCGTCACCGCCGACCCGTCGCCCAGCGCCTGCGCCCGGCGCAGTGCGGCGAACGCCGCGTCCCACCGCTCACCGTGCAGATGGGCCATCCCAAGCACGGCGAATTCCGCCGCCACCGTTGGGGCCGCTAGCGTCGCCAGCGCCCCCGCCGCGTCGCACGCCGCCAATTGCGCCATCGCCCGATGCGCCGGAGCGGTCACCGCCGCATCGTCCCCGCCCGTCGCCGGCCGATCAATTCCCGCAACCTTGTCGGTAACTCATGGCCCGGAACGACTGGGCGTATGATGGACATCCCTGGTCCTTTCTGGACCGGTCGCGTCTGCGCATCAGGGGATCGCGGACAGGCCGGCGGCGAGGTTCTCGTTGACAGCGATCAGAAAATCGAAATCAGGTTCGGGCGATTGCGCGATGCGCCGCGCCGTGATGCCGACCGAGATGATGCCGGCCCGCAAATCCGCAGGCAGACCGTTTTCCGGATCGCCGAGCAGATCCATCACCGCCGTCCACAGCCGCACGGTGTCGGCCAGCGCCCGCACCTGCGCCAGCCCCCCGGTATCGCGCCCGCGCCGCAGGGCGCCGTTGACGTTGCGGAACACGTCCGCCTCCTGCTCCCGCACGCTGCGCCGGGCCGAGGACGCGGCATACGCCCGCGCTGCGTCGCGAAATCCCGGCATCGCGTCTGCCTTGGCGTCGGCCTGTCCACTCATGCCACGCGCTCCCGGTGCAACACGGCGTCCTCGTGGCGGATCACCCGTCGCGTCAGTTTCAAGGCCAAATAACAATCGTCCGCTTCCGCTGCCTGCAATGCGCGATCCAAGATCTCGCGCGCCAGTGGCGAGGTCGTCGCGTCCTTGAAATCGCCGATCAGCCGCCGCGCCGACTCGAGCCCGCTCGCCCGCTCCGGCTCGACGCCGATGTAGGCCGATTGGAAGGCGAAATAGATGCGGCGCGCCGGCGTGTCCGCCTCGTCTGGCGCCATGATCTGCTTGCCGAACAGGAAGCGCGCATGCGCCGTCAGTTCGATCCGCGATTTCGTACGGAACCTGATCGGCGCGCCGTTGACGATCATCGTATCGCCCTGGCGCAGTTCGAGAACGAGCGTGGACACGGGCTTTTGCGCCCCCTTCTGCTTCCGGCGGGTTGGCCACCCATGACTCGACTGCGAAGCGCCGGCATTCTGCCGGCGTCGCCAGCATCATTTGAACAGACTGAGCAGACTTTGCGGCGCCTGATTGGCGATCGACAGCGCCTGCGTGCCGAGCTGCTGCCGGATTTGCAGCGATTGCAACTGCGCCGATTCCTGCGCCAAATTGGCATCGACCAGTGCGCCCAACCCGTCGTTCAGCGCGGTGATCTTGTCGTTGTTGTAATCGACCTGATTGGTCACGTAATTCGTCGCGGCACCGTATTTATTTAACTGCGTGCCGAGCGAATTCAGCTTGTTGATGAAGGTGCCCGGTGTCGCCGTGGCAGTGATCAGGCCTTGCACCGTGGTCGCAGACGCCAGTTGGGTCGAGGTGAAGTTGATCGAGCCGTAGAAGGCGGAGCCGCCGAATGTGCCGATGCTGTAGCTGGCACCGGACTCGTTGCGGATCACTCCGATGGCAGCGAATGTGCCCTCGCTGCCTGTCAGATTGCCGACCAGGGTTGCGCCGTTGTAGGCGGCATCCTGAAAGAATGTCTGGATCTGCGACGTCAGCGACTTGTACTGCGCGATATACTGCGTGCGCTCGGTGCCCTGCGTGCTGCTGGACGCCAGATTCACCAGCACGTCGCGCGCGCTGCTGAGTGTATTCGAGACATCGTTCAACGACGACAACGTTGTCGATAGCAAGCCCTGCACATTGCCGAGCTGCTGGTTGGCGGTCGTCAATGCTCCCACGTCGGAGCGCACCCGCTGCGCGATGGCGTAGGCGGCACCATCGTCGGTCGCGTCGGCCACGCGATAGCCCGTCGATATTTGTTTCTGTACGGTGGCAAGTTGCGCGTTGGTCAGTTCCAACGACGATAGCGCAATGCTGGCGGCGACGTTGGTGTTGACGGAATTCAAGGCCATCTTCGGTTTTCCTGTTTACCCGGAGTGTCTGCGTGCTCCGCGCTTTTGCGGACTATTCTCAGATTGACGCTGAGCCGTTAAGACTGTGTGAACCGGGCCAGTTACGACTGTGCCGTCAGATATTTGGCCAGCGACAGCGACTGCAATCCGCTGATCAACTGATACGACGCCTGCAATCGCGTTTGCGTCTGCGTCAACGCCGACAATGTCTGCGCCGTGTCCACGTTCTGCACGTTGCCGAGCTGCGTTTGCAGCGCGGTGGAGATGTTCGTTTGGGTGGTTGCCTGCGTCTGCAACGCCGCCTGCCGGTCGCCCATCACGCCGGCATCCTGGTTCAGCGCGGTGATGGCGTTGCCGAGGCTGGTGTACACGTTGGACACCACCGTCGAAAATCCCGCATCGTTGGCTTGGCTGCTGGAGAGCGAGGCGACGGTCGCCAGTGCGCACATGATGTCGCGCGTGTAGGAGCCGGTGGTCACGCTGCCGGCGGACGCCACGTCCGCGTTGGCGCTCGCGACGATGCCGATCGGCGTCTGCTGGCCGGGGCCGTTCGCCACCAGCGGCCGGAAACTCGCGAGCGTCGCCGCCGATTGCGATAGCGCCGCCGAGAACGGCGACGTGCCTGCCGCGTTCGACGACGCGATGGCCAACGTCGCCGCGGTCGTCGCGGCGCCGCCGTTGGTAGAAAGCCCGGCCACGGCCGCCCGGATCTGCGTGTAGAATTGCGAACTCGTGATCTGGTCCGGGTTCGGCACCGGTGGATTTTCGGTGTCCTGCCCACCGAACACGTAGCTGCCGCCATCGGTCGTATCCAGCAATCCAGCTACCTGTTGCAACGCGCCTTGCGCGTCGGCGGCGATGCTGTCCACTTCGCTCGGCGCGAGGTTGGTCAGATTCACCACCTGCGAATAGAAATTGCTGGCGATGGAACTGATCTGCGTCAGTGCCGTCTGGGCCACGCCCATCGTCGCCGTCGCCGCTGCGATGTTGGTCTGCCACGCCGTCAGACTTGCGATTTGCGGCGCAAGCGACAGCGCGGTCGTCGCCGGCCCCGCGCCAAGACCTGCGTAGCTGTCGGACACGTGGCCGTCGCCCGCCTGCTGCGTCAGCGTGTCCAGTTGCTGCTTGATCGTCGTGCTATCCGCCACGGCGACGCCCGCCAGCCCGCCGTACAGCCCAAACTCGCCGCTGCCGATGGCGCTGCTCACGGTTGCACCGCCTGCGTCAGTTGCGACCACATCGACTGTACCGCCGACATCACCCGCGCGTTCGCAGCGTATGCGTTCTGCAACACGATCATCTGCGACATCTGCGCATCCATGTTGACCGAGCTGCCGCTCGCCAACTGCGCCTGAAGGGTCTTCTGCAAGCCCTGGGACGTGCTCAACTGGTTTGTAACTCCGGCGCTGGTCGCTGCCTCCGCGCTGGTCACGTCGGTTGCGAATTCGGTGAGATCGGCGGCTGCTGCGAAGCCCGCGCTCAACGTTCCTGCCGGCCCGAGACCGATGACATTCGGGGGCGGTTGCGCGACTCCCGCCTGCACCTCGCTACCAAACGCATATGTCAGCACGCGCGAGATCAACGCCGTGAAACCGGCCGGCCCGCCCGCCGGGTTTGGCGTGAACGCCGAGGCGCCGACCCGGTTGCCAGGCACTGCGTTGGTCCCGTCGCGCACCAGCGACGGGTTGGCGCTGACCGCCGGATTGACCTGAATTTCGCTGGAGAATCCGAGATAGCTCGATTGCGCCGGGAAACCCTCGCCGCTCGGCACATTGCCCGCCGCGTCGGTGAACAAGGTCAGACCCTGGGCCTGGAACCGCGTGGCCAGCGTATCCGAGAACTCGTCGAGGCTGGCTTGCAGCGTCGGCAATATCCGATCCCGCAACTGGATGTTCGCACCGAGCGAGCCGCCGGTCAGTTGGTCGGTCACGTCCTGGCCGCCGAGCGTGATCGCCGGCACGCCGCCGCCGGGCGCATATACGCTCGCGCCGAGCGTCGCGGGCGATGTACTGACCGGCGCCGCCGTACCATGGATCGGAAGGCTAATCCCGCTCTGCGTCATCACCAGCAGATCGCCGTTCGGCTGGTCGAGAAACCGCACGCCGACCAATTGGCTCAGCGTGTCCTCGGCAGCGTCGCGCTGGTTCTCCAGATCGGCCGTGCTCCGCCCGGCCGCCTGCGCCGCGACGATCTGATCGCTCAAGCCGCCGAGTGTGCTCAGCGTGGAATTCAACTGCGCGACACCGCTCACGATCGCGTCCTGAGCCGCCTGCCGCTGCGTGCCGACGGCGTTGCCGACCTGATTGATCTGAGTCGCCAGCGCCTGCGCGGCCGCTACCGTGGCCTGCTGCTGCGTCTGGTTATCCGGGCTTCCGGCCAGGCTGGAGAACGCATCCTGTAAGGCACCGAGCAGGCTGCCGATGTCCGTGCCGCTGCCCACTGCACCCTGCGCCGCGTCGATTTGTTGCAACGCCGTCTGTTGCGTCGCAAGGCTGCTGGCGGTGCCGTTCTGCGCGAACAGATCGGCTTGCGTCTGCGAGTCGATGGTGCGCTGCACGGCGCCGTCCCGCGCGCCCATGCCGACGCCGTCGGCGGTCACGGCGGTCTGGCTGATGCTCTCGGCCGCATAGTCCTGTGTCCCCGCGTTGGCGAGATTGTGGCTGATCAGCGCAAGCTGGCTATTGATGTTGTCGATCTCAGTGGCCGAGATCGACAGCGCCGCGTTCATTCCCATGGCACGATCCAGCGCCGCCGCGTCACTGTTTCATGTCGAGCGTGTTCTGGATCATCTGGCTGGCCGTGGTGACGACCTTGGCGTTCGCCGAATATGCCTGCTGCGCCACAATCAGTTTGCTGAACTCGGTCGCCAGATCGACATTCGATTCCTCGATCGAACTCGTGACCAGCGAGCCGGAGCCATTGGTGTTCGCCGTGTTCGCCAGCACCGGCCCGGACGCCTGCGTCGCGGTGAACGAAGCACCGTTCTGCGATTGCAGCGCGTCCGGGGCGGCAAACGTCATCACCGGGATCTGCGCCACCGTGCGGGATTCCCCGTTGCTGTAGTTCACCACCACGCCGCCCGCCGCCGTCATGCTGACGCTGGAAAAGCTACCGGGCGGAACGCCGTCCTGGCTCAATCCGCCCAGCGTGTAGCCGCTGGCGGCGAATTGGGTGAGGCCGTCGGTGCCGCCGAACGTACCGAGTTTGAGGGCGATGGTCTGGTACTGGCCGGCGATCGTTGGATACGCCGTCGGCAGCGTCAGCGTCGCCTCCGTGCCGGGTGTGGACGGGATGAGCGAGGTTGGCGCGGTCGCGGGCACCAGCGGCGTGATCGGTGGCCCGGGGGAAAACGCAGTCGCCGGCGGCGTGACCTGCGCCAGCGTGCCGTTGGCGTTGAATTGCAGGTACGCCTGCGCGATCTCGTTCGGCGGATTGGCATCGTCGGTGACAGCGAGGTTCCAGTACGCAGGCGTCGTCCCGGCCGCAGGCGTCAGGGTGTACGACATCGTTAACTGATGCGCCGTGCCCTCGGCGTCGTACACCTCGATGGTGGATGAAACCGGGTCCTGCTGCGTCGGCGTCGTGGCATCGGGATTTCCGGCCGGCGGCAAATTGGCGGCCATCGTCACATTTTCCGTCGCCACCGGCTGGTACGCGGACTGCGTGATCTGGATTGGCGCGATGTTGGTCTTGTCCAGCGTACCGTTGGCGTTGGCGAGCCATCCGTTCAGGTACTCGCCCGCGTCGTTCACCAGATAGCCGTTCGAGTTCATCTGAAAATCGCCGTCGCGGGTGTAATATTGCTGCGGGTTGAAATTTGGCGCCGCGCCCGGGGCGCTGCTGGATTGGCTGACGGCGAAAAATCCCTGGCCCGACACGGCAAGCGCCAGCGGATTGTCGGATTGCGTGATGGTACCTTCGACATTGTTCACATAGTCCGGCAAGGCGAGCACCGAGCCCGGCTCGTTGTTGGTCGGCGTGCTGACCGTAAGGTAGTCGATGAAATCGGTATCGACGCGCTTGAAGCCGGTGGTCTGGCTGTTGGCAATGTTGTCGCTGATGTTGCCGAACGCGGCGGACTGGCCGGTCAGCCCGCTGATGGCGGTGTTCATGGCGCCGAACAGCGACATGGGAGTCTCCTGCGAAGGGTCGTCGCGTCCGGCTGCATGATCCATGCCAGTATTTTCATGCCGGAAATCACTGATGTTGCAGCCTGGCTGGGCAGCCTTTGCCGGGTTGCAGCCGCGCGGCTCGGCAGAAAATTCCGCTGCTGCACGGTGTACCCGTTCGCAGGCCGGCACTATTCGTGGCGCGGGCCTTGCAGATGAGCCGCCATGCACTCCGCCCCGCTCCCACCGCCATCCGTGGTCGCTGCCCAGGCGAAATCGGTTGCCGCCGCCGGCCTTCTGGCGCCGGTGGCCGCAACGGTGCCGGTGTTCACGACGGCCTTGCAGCTTGCATCGAAACCCGCCGCCACCGCGACCGACACGGATGCCGAGGCGCCTACAGTAGCCGCTACCAAAACCACGCGGGCGCAAAGCACCCGGCCCTCGAATCCGCCGCTCGCCGCGCCGTCCCGGCACGCCCCCCCGGCACAGCAGGGTGACGGAGCCGTGGGGAGGAATGCCATTGCGTTCCACCCATTGCCCGACGCCGGACCGCTAGCACCTCTTCCCCCGGCCACTGACGACTTGCCCCCACTGGCGGCGGTCACGGCCGTGCCGCAGACCGATCCCGCGACCTCCTTTTCCAGCGAGCCTGCAAAAACCGACCAGCCGGCCCCCAATGCCGGCCGGCCGTTGCGCCCGAATTCGGTTGCCGCGCACACACCCCAGCCAGCCGACGTCGCCACTCCGGCCGGCGCCGCCAGGCCCGCCAACGTGTCCTTTGCAACCGCCCCGCCCGCCCGTGCAGCCGTGGCCGATGTGCCGGCTCCCTCGGCCCCGGCAACGCTTACCATCGCGGTCCCAACGGCGGTCGCGCCCACCGCCGCGCACCCCCCCAGCGACACCAAGCTGCCTGCGTCGCCGATGGATCAGATCGCCGCCACCATCCGCGTCGCCACGGTCGGCCCCGCGCAGCACGTCACCGTCACGCTCTCCCCGCGCGAGCTGGGCACCGTCGAAATCCACGTCGCACGCCAGGGCAGCAGCCCTGTCACCGTGGCGATCGCCGTCGAGCGCGCGGAGACACTGTCCCTCCTGCGCCGCGACGCTCCTGCGCTGCAATCGGCGCTGGACCGCGTGGGCGTTCCGGTCACGCCGCAGCACGTCACCATGGTGCTGGCTGCGTCCGATTCCCCCGCCCTCGGCACCGCCACCCAAGGCGACTCACGCCCCCCGTCGCAGCGCCCGGA
>CAJCJG010000300.1 GCA_903970625.1 Solirubrobacterales bacterium 70-9
GGCGACCATCGTGCGGGGGGGGGTGGTGATGCGGGACGACGAGGTGGTGGGGCAGCCGGAGGGGAGGCTGGTGCGGTTTGGGTGATCGGGAGGTGGGTGCAGGTCAGTCGCCGGCTGCCGCGTCCCATTCCTCCCGGCTGACCGGCCGCGTGTCGTAAGCCACCCGCAGTTTTTGCGACAGCGCCACCAGGCGGGTCGGCAGATTGGTGGTCGCCTCGCGCCGGGCGCGTTCCCGGGCCAGCCGCTCCCGCAGCGCCGTCGCCACTGCCTCGGTCATGCTTTCGCCTGTCAGCCGGGCCAAACTATGCGCCAGTTCGTCGGCCTCGGTCGTCTCGATGCTCCGCGCCATAACTCGCCTCGGTATCCAGACATTTATCGTGGATAGCGTCGCCCGCAGCCGCCCTCAAGCTGCTACCCGCACAGACCATAATATTATGATATCGAAACATTCAGGGCGTGCCAGGACAAATGCTTGTCCCAGGCCGGAAGTCGGGCGGGCGAGCCGCTGGCGAGGGGGATTGAGCCCCGGCGGAGCCGTTCGGCGGTCGGAACCGTTGAGGGTGGTTCGGGCGGGGGAGCGGGGGGAATCGGGGCGGTTCGCCGCCCGCTCTCCGGGGCATCGCAGAGCAGTTGTGTCCGCCATGCCATAGCGGGTTGTTCCGCCGCCTCCGGCGCCGGGCGCGGGGAGCGTGCTTGCCTTGCCGCTGCCGACCGCTTGGTCGGGGTGCCGGCGCGGCGTTTGGTGCCTTGGCGGGGGGCGGCGGGAAGCGGGATTTTGCCTTCCCGGAGGAGCTTGGCCAGTTCGGTGAGAGTTTCGACGATCTCGTTGACAAAGGCGACGATCATCGCGACCAGCCACGCCGGCAGCCGCCAATTGGCGCAGTCCGCCTCGACGGCTTGGGTGAGCCGGAGGCTGAACTCCTTCAATTTTTCGGACTGGGTTGCGGGTGCGCTGTGCATGTTTCGAGAGTTAGCATGATTGACTAATTTAGGCAAGAGAAAAATATGTGGGCCGAGGGCGGTGTGTCTGTTCGGCAACGGCTTTTGGGCGGCGGCCTGCGACGGCGCAAGGCGCTGCGCTTTTGCGCCCTACGGTTTGCTGGGAATCCCTCGCCACACAACATATCCCGATTCAGCTATTCCCTGACGGACCCTTAGCTCGGTCAGCTTATCGGCTGGGGTTGCGGGCGCGGTGTGCATGCGTCGAATGTTAGCATTTTTGACTAACACAGGCAAGTGAAAAATGCTTTCGCGCCGAAGATGGTCTTGCCACGGGGTTCCGTGTTGGCGGGTTGTGTCGGCGCGGGGGTTGCGCTTTGCACTACTTGCAGCAGGCGACCATGCTGCGCGGATGCATCGGCGCGGGCCGTAAAGAAATTATGATGCCGCTCGCCCGGAACCTTGATCTAAACGTAACGGCTCACCAATTCCCCGTAATCCGGCCCGTTTGGGCCGGAGTTCTTCGTTATGACCGTCAAGGCCCATGGCCAGGTTGACCAGGAGCTGCATCTTGAACACGGGTGTGCCTCCACCATCAGCCGACGCCACGGCGACAATCGCCGAGATGACAACATAACCTACAACGTTGGAAGACGCGTAGTCAGAGTGAAGGCTTTGCCGAAACTCGCCAACAACAGCCGGGGGTGAGAGAACCGGATACGCCCGGATTGCTCTCACTCCCTCTCGTTTGGAGAGCTAAGTGTCGCCGGAATGGCAGCTAAAGCCTGCAGACCTCAAACGGTATCCCCACTTCGACAAATACCTCCCGCTCGATGAAGCCCAGGCGATAGCCGCAGACCCGGAACGCGTCGCCAGTAATCCGTTCTTTCCCTTTCTGCGCTACATCAAATCGTGGCGGCCTTATCGACCGAACGGTAAGCCTAGGAAGGAGCGGCCGATCCGCTACGCGTCTCGGCGCGACGCCTACATCTTCGCCCGTTACCGCCACCTTTTGGCTGAAAAATACGAGACAGAACTTCATCGCCTCGGCATCCAGGAATGCCCCATTGCCTACCGGAAAATTCCTATCTCCGGTAATGAAGGGCCCGGGAAATGCAATATCAACTTTGCTAAGGACGTTTTTGATCGAATTCGTGCGATGGGATCATGTGTAGTCGTGGCACTCGACATCAGTAGCTACTTCGAGAATATTGATCACGCGCTGCTATACAATCTGTGGTGCCGTTTGATCGGTGCAAATGACCTTCCGCCAGACCACAAATCCGTTTTTCGGGCCATCACAGAATACGCCGTCGTTGATCGGGACAAGGTCTACGAACGCCTCGGCTTCATGGGCGTAAAAGAAAAAAATGGGAAACGGGTCAAAGGTTATTTGAGAAAGTACAATGAGATACCGCTGCAACTCTGCACCCCACAAGAATTTCGTCAGAAAATTGCGGGGGGAGATCCACAATTTCCAAAAATAATCGAGAAAAATGAGAAACCGTATGGTATACCCCAAGGAGCCCCTATTTCAGATATTCTTGCAAACATATACCTTATCGATTTCGACATATTAATGTCCGCCTATACCAAGGATCTCGGGGGCTGTTATTTTCGCTACTCCGACGACATACTTATCCTCGTCCCTGGAGGTGCCTCGATAGGGTTGCGCGCACGCGACCACGCAATGGTGGAGATCACGAATTTTGGCCGAGAAATAAAGATCAAGGAATCGAAAACATCGGTCATTACTTTTCGGACTAATGGATCCGACTCCCTTTCGTTCGATTTGATTGCTGGCGAGCAAGGAAAGAATGGACTTGAGTATCTTGGGTTTCGGTTCGATGGTCGCCGGGTTTACCTCCGTGACAGCACCCTGTCGGCGTTTTATAGAAAAATGACCTACTCACTTCGGCACGAAGTACGCGCGTTCGTAGCCCGATATCCGGGAAAGGATATCGGCTTCCTACTTGCCAAATTCAAACTCGAAGATTTCGTGGGCCGGTTTGGCCGAGTTGAAGACTTCGACCTGAACTCTGAATATCAAGACTGGACCTTTTGGACATATGCACACCGCGCAGCTCGTGAGTTCGGTACAGAAGGTCAACCGATTTATCGGCAGATGCGCGGTCATCGAGACCTCATTTCAAAGCGGCTTCGCGCGGAGTTCGAAAAAGCTTTGTCTTAAGTCGTAACGCACCAACGAGGACGCGGCGGCACGCGCCTGGATTCCCGCCTTCGCGGGAATGACGCGGTATTCGCGATGTCTGGCGGGGAACCGAAGCAGCCCACCCAACCGCAAACTTAGCGCCTATTAAAGCCGGGGTCAGGGTCCGCCCCCATCGGGCGGAGAGGGAGAGCAGGCGACGGGAGACAGTTCGACGGCTTGCCGGACACTACTTCCCCAGCGCCCGCCACCCGATGTCCCGCCGATAAAACAGCGCGGGCGCTGCGACCCGTCGTGCCGCCGCATAGGCGGCCTTCCGCGCCGCGTCCAAATCGCTCCCGGTCCCGGTGATCGCCAGCACGCGACCGCCCAAGGACACCAACGCACCGCCCAGAACCTCCGTCCCGGATTGGAACACCAGCGCGCCCGGCACCGCCTCGGCGTCCGAAAGGGAGCCGATGGGCGCGTGTTTCTCAGGCGTGCCTGGGTAGCCGCGTGCGGCCAGCACCACCGTCAGCGCCGCGACCGGGCGCCAGACCAGGGAAAAATCGGCGAGTTCCCCGTCGCACGCGGCCATCAACGCGGGCAGCAGGTCGGATTGCAGGCGCGGCAGCAGGCATTCGGCTTCCGGGTCGCCGAAGCGGACGTTGAATTCGATCAGTTTTACCCCGTCCGCCGTCAGCATCAGGCCCGCGAATAGAATTCCCCGGAATGGCGTGCCCTGCTTCGCCAGTTCGGCGAGCGCAGGGCGGATGATGCGGGCCATCGCGTCCGCTTCCAATGCGGGACTCAGCGCGGGCGGGGGCGAGTAGGCGCCCATGCCGCCGGTGTTCGGGCCGGTGTCGCCCTCGCCGACGCGCTTGTGGTCCTGTGCGGCACCCAACGGGAGCGCGTTCGTGCCGTCGCATAGCGCAAAAAGGCTGATCTCGTCGCCGACCAGACATTCCTCGATGACGACCGACGTGCCGGCCTCGCCGAGTTTGCGGTGCTCCATGAAATCGGCGATGGCGTCATCGGCCTCCGCGACGGAGGCGGCGACGACGACGCCCTTGCCGGCGGCCAGCCCGTCGGCCTTGATCACGATGGGGGCACCCCGCCGGCGGACGAATTCGCGGGCCGCATGGGGATCGTCGAACCGTTCCCACAGCGCGGTCGGGATGCCGGCCGCGTCGCAGATCTCCTTGGTGAAGGACTTGCTGCCCTCCAGCCTTGCCGCCGCCGCCGAGGGGCCGCAGCAGGCGATGCCGGCCAATCCCATCGCGTCGGCGATGCCGGCGACCAACGGCGCCTCCGGCCCCGGCACCACCAGATCGATTTCGTTATCGCGGGCGAACGCCACGAGGGCGGCGATGTCCAGCACGCCGATGGGGACGTTTTCCGCCAGTTTGGCGGTGCCCGGATTGCCGGGGGCGCAAAACAGTTTGGTCAGCAACGGGCTGGCCGCCAGCGCCCAGCACAGCGCATGTTCCCGCCCGCCCGAGCCCACCACCAGCACGCGCATCGCAACCTCCGCCTAGAGCCGACGCGGCCTGTAGCATAGGGTGGCGCCATGGACGACCAACCGCCGCCGGCCACGAACGTTCCCGAATACACGGTCTCGGAAATCTCCGGGGCGGTGAAGCGCACGTTGGAGGGGGCGTTCGGCCGCATCCGGGTGCGCGGTGAGATCACCGAACTGAAGCGATATCCGTCCGGCCACATCTATTTTTCGCTGAAGGACGAGGGCGGCAAGATTTCCGGCGTGGTGTGGAAGTTTTCCGTGCCTCGCCTGGGCCTGGAGCCGGAAAACGGCGTGGAAGTGATCGCGACCGGGAAAGTTTCGTCTTACGGCGACCGCTCGACGTACCAATTGGTCGTCGAGCGGCTGGAATATGCCGGCGCGGGTGCGCTGCTGGCGCGGATCGAGATGTTGCGGGTGAAGCTGGCGGCCGAGGGGCTGTTCGACAGCGACCGCAAGCGGACGCTGCCGCTGCTGCCGACCGTCGTCGGCGTCGTGACCAGCCCGCAGGGGGCGGTGATCCAGGACATCAAGACCACCATTCTGCGGCGTTTCCCGCAGAGCATCCTGCTGTGGCCGGTGCCGGTGCAGGGGGAGGGGGCGGCGGCGAAGATTGCAGAGGCGATAAACGGGTTTTCCCGGCTGCCGGCGGGCGGCAAAATTCCGCGACCCGACGTGCTGATCGTCGCGCGCGGCGGCGGCAGCCTGGAAGATCTGATGGCCTTCAACGAGGAAATCGTGATCCGCGCCGTCGCCGCGTGCTCGATCCCGCTGATTTCCGCCGTGGGACACGAGACGGATACGACGCTGATCGATTTTGCCAGCGACCGCCGCGCGCCGACACCGACGGCGGCGGCCGAATTGGCGGTGCCGTCGCGGGTGGAGCTTGCCGCAGGCTTGCAGCAGCAGACGGCACGACTGTCCGGCGCGCTGAACCGGATCGCGCAGGAGGCGCGCTTGCGCCTGCAACGCGCCGAACGCGGGCTGCCGGATTTGCCGGCCCTGGTCGGCACCGCGCGGCAGCGGCTGGACGACCGCAGCCAGCGGCTGGTACTGGCGCTGCCGAACATGCTGGGCGCCC
>CAJCJG010000301.1 GCA_903970625.1 Solirubrobacterales bacterium 70-9
GCTTGACCCGGCCATCCACGCCGTGGCGCCGGACGGACGTGGAACCTCGGGACGCAGACCGCGAGTTCGGCGGCAGCACCACCCCGTGGATGGCCGGGTCAAGCCCGGCCATGACGGAGTACTCTCTCGCACCCTTCCCACAGTGGCTGGGCTGACCCATGCAACGGTTCAACCTCTCCGCCTGGGCCGTCTCCCACCGCGCGCTCGTGGGTTTCCTGATCGCGATGATTTTTGCCTTCGGGGGCCTGTCCTACACAAAACTCGGCCGCAACGAAGACCCGAGCTTCACCATCAAGCTGATGGTCGTCACCGCCTCGTGGTCGGGTGCCACCGCGAAGGAGACGCAGGACCTGTTGGCCGAACCCATCGAGCGGAAATTGCAGGATCTGCCGCACCTCGACCACATCAACACCTTCGTCCGCCCCGGCTTCATGGCCAGCATGGTCACGTTTGCCGACAACACGCCGCCCGCCGAGGTGCCGAACCTGTTCTATCAGGCGCGCAAGAAGCTGGACGATCTGAAGCCGAGCCTGCCGGACGGCATCAAGGGGCCGAACGCGGACGACGAATACACCGACGTCTATGGCGCGATGTTCGCGCTGACCGGGGCCGACAACGCCGAACTGACGCGGCAGGCCGAGCGAGTGCGCGACAGGTTGCTGCGCGTGCCGGGCGCCGAAAAAGTCACGATCTCGGGCGAAATCCCGCGCGCGCTGTATGTCGAATTCAGCCACGCACGCCTCGCCGCGCTTGGCGTCACGGTGCCGGAGATTTCCAGCGCCATCGCGGCCCACAACGACATCGTCGATACCGGCATGATCGACACGGACACGACGCGGATTCCGCTGCGCGTCGATGCCGGCATCGATGGCCCCGACACGCTGGCCAACGTGCCGATCCCGGCGGCCGGCGCCAGCGTCAAGCTCGGGGACATTGCGACCATCGTTCGCGGCTATCAGGACCCGCCGCAATTCTCCGTCCGCCACAACGGCGAAGCCGCTGTCGTGATCGCCGTCTCGACGCAAAAGGGCACCAACGGTCTGGAGTTCGGCCGCGCACTGCATGCCGAGGCGGATGCGATCCGCGCCGATCTGCCGACCGGCATCGCGATGCAGCAGATCGCGGATCAACCGGTGGTGATCGGCGAGGCGGTCGGCGAGTTCTTGCTGAAATTCTGCGTGGCGCTCGGCGTGGTCATGCTGATCAGCTTTTTGTCGCTCGGTTGGCGCGTCGGCATCGTCGTGGCGCTCGCCGTGCCGCTGACGCTCGCGCTCGTGTTCATCGTCATGGACCAGTTGGGCATCGAGTTGCAGCGCATCTCGCTCGGCGCGCTGATCCTGTCGCTCGGCCTGCTGGTGGACGACGCGATCATCGCCATCGAGACGATGGTGGTGAAGCTGGAGGAAGGGGTGGACCGCATCAAGGCGGCCACGTTCGCGTGGACCTCCACCGCATTTCCGATGCTGACCGGAACGCTGGTGACGGCTGCCGGCTTCCTGCCGGTCGGCCTCGCGAAATCCACGACCGGCGAATATGCCGGCGGCATCTTCTGGGTGGTGGGGTTGGCGCTGCTGGCGTCGTGGATCGTGGCGGTGATTTTCACGCCGTATCTGGGCGTTTTGCTGCTGCCAAATATCAAGCCGCGCGCCGGCGCGCATTCGCCCTACGAAACAGGGATGTATCGGCGCCTGCGCGGGCTGGTGCGCTGGAGCGTGCGGCACCGCGTAATCGTCGTGGCCGCGACCGTGCTGCTGTTCATGGGCTCGGTCGCGGGCATGGGCCTCGTGCGGCAGCAATTCTTTCCGAACTCGGCGCGGCCGGAACTGATCGTCGATGTCACGCTGCGGCAGGGCGCCAGCCATCGGGCGACCGAAGCGACGGTGAAGCAGATCGAGGCGCATCTGGCCGGCGACCGCGACGTTCGCTGGTTCACGAGTTACATCGGCGGCGGCCCGCCGCGCTTCATGCTGGCGTTCAATCCTGCGCTGCCGAACGACGCCATTGCCACCATCGTGCTGACGACCACCGACGCCGAGGCGCGCGAGCGGGCGCGGTCGCGGCTGATGGACCTTGCCGCGAAGGACGCGGTGCCGGAGGCGCGCTTCCGCGTCTCCCGCCTGGAACTCGGGCCGCCGGTCGGGTTCCCGGTGCAATTCCGGGTGCTCGGCGAGGACATCGCCAAGGTGCGCGCGGCCTCCGACATGGTGCTGGACGCGCTGCGCCATGTGCCGGGCACGCGGGATGCGCAACTGGCGTGGAGCGAGCGAGCGCCGTCGATGCGGCTGGAACTGGATCAGGTACGGGCGCGGCAGTTGGGCCTGTCGCCCGTCGCGATCAGCCAGACGCTGGCCACGCTCGTTTCCGGCACCAAGGCGACGCAGATGCGCGACCGGACAAAGCTGGTGGACGTGGTTCTTCGCGCCGATGCTTCCGAGCGGCTCGATCTGCAAAAGCTGCCCGATCTGATGCTTGCCACGGGCAATGGCTGGGTGTCGCTGGGGCAAGTCGCGCGGCTGGTGCCGCAGAGCGAGGAGCCGATCCTGTGGCGGCGCGACCGGCAGAGCTATCTGACCGTCGAATCCGACGTGCAGGACGGCTTGCAGGCGCCGGACGTGACGGCGGCGGCGTGGCCGGCGATCCAGGCGCTGCCGCTGCCGTCCGGCGTGCGCGTCGAGATCGGGGGTGCTGCCGAGGAATCGGCGAAAGCCAACGGCGCGCTGGTGGCGGTGTTGCCGTTGATGGTCGGCGCGATGCTGTTGCTGCTGATGATCCAGTTGCAGAGCATCCCGCGCACGCTGCTGGTGCTGGCGACGATGCCGCTGGGCATTATCGGCGCCGTAGCGGCCCTGCTGCTGGCGGACGCGCCGTTCGGGTTCGTGGCGCTGCTGGGCGTGCTGGCGCTGGGCGGCATGATCATGCGCAACACGATCATCCTGGTCGATCAGGTGCGGCAGGATGTGGAAGCGGGGCGGACGCTGGGGGCCGCGATTGTCGAAAGCACCGTGCGGCGCGCCCGCCCGGTGGTGCTGACGGCGCTGGCGGCGGCATTGGCGTTCATTCCGCTGGCGACCAACGTGTTCTGGGGGCCGATGGCGCTGGCGATGATCGGCGGGTTGCTGGTGGCGACGGTGCTGACGCTGATGTTCCTGCCGGCCCTCTATGCGCTGGCGTTCCGCGTACCGCGCGCGCAGATCGACCAGCAATCGGCGCCACAGCCGCAGACTGGCCGCGTGGTGGCGCTCAGCCGGTAGGCCGGTTGCTCAGCCATCCCGCAGGCGGTCGATCTCGGCGACCACGTTCGCCCAGAAGCGGGCACGGCGGACGGAGCCATGGGCAATCGCGCGGCGCCGCATCGTCTCGGCATGGGAGCGCGCGGCGATGACACCCGTGCCGGTGGCGAGCAGCGCCTGCGCCATGTCGCCAGCCTCACCCTGTTCCAGCGCCGGCAGGACGCGGCGCAAATAGCCTTCCCAATGAGCCGCGCCGGGCGGCGGGGTGCGCCTTGCCTCGCTTTCGGCTTCCCGTGCCAGAACGTCGGGGTCGACATCGGGGAACACCACCGACATGGGAAACGCAGGGCAAGGAACGATGCGGGACGGCGAATACATTGCGGACCTCCAGTTTTGTCGGCGAACGCGAGCGCAATGTCTCTACGCACGAGAACGGCGCACGGTTGTGGCGCGCGTCACAGATTCGCTGCCCCAGAGGTAAATACCTTGTGAAAGAGCCTAGACCGTTGCACAAATATCGCAAAAAGAGCCGCGTTGCGGCGGTTTAATGCTGAAAAATCGGCAAACGCGGGCTGTTGCCGGCCCGGCTGCGGCGTGGCCGCGACTCAGGCCGCGCGGCGCGGCGACAACGCTCCGGCCAAGCCGCCAATCGCCTGATCCACCAGGGCGCCGTCGGCCTCCGCCGTCAACCCCTCGCGAATCACCCGGCCGGCCGCGACGCACGCAACGTCGGCGGCAGTAAACCGAACGTCGTCCACGGCCGCTTTTTCCGCAGCCGATATCCGATCATGCGCCATCTTCTCCCGCCGGCGGGCGGAGGTCTCCGCCTCCTCGGCGGC
>CAJCJG010000302.1 GCA_903970625.1 Solirubrobacterales bacterium 70-9
GCGGGCGACCCGGGCGCGGCCCAGCAGGGCGCCCGTTTGGCCGGGATGGTCTTCGAGGATCGCCGCAAACACCGGGTCCGCGTCTTCCGGCCGGCCCACATCGGTCAGCGCGTAGGCGACATCGAGCCGCGCGCCAAGCTGTTTGGGCGCCAGCGCCAGCCCCGCTTCGAACAGCGGCAACGCCGCCGCGTGGTCGCCCCGATGCCGCAGAGCGCGGCCCAGGCCGATCAGCACGTCGGCCTCGCCCGGCGCCTCGGCCTCCAGCGCGCGAAAGACCGTCTCCGCCTCATGGCCTCGCCCGAGGTCGAGAAGGTCGTAGCCTTGTTCGGTGCGCAGGTCGCGGCGGCCGGGCGCAAGCGCCAATGCCGCTTCGGTGTGGCGCATGGCCGCCGCCCGGTCTCCGTTGCGGCGGGCGCCGCGCGCCGCGTCGCGCAGACCGTCCACATCCAAGCCCGAACCTGAGCCGCCGGCGTCGGCCGATTCGGCCGCCGCGATCATGCGGCCCCGGCAATGGGCGCGTCGGCCGCCTCGGCCTCGGCGATCACCTGCCAGACATGCAGCGAGCGGAGCACCGCGAAGGTGATGGCGACGTCGCGGCCTGCGGCGGGCGGGCGGCCATCCAGCGCGAAGGACAGTTCCAGCCGGGGCGACAGATCGCGCAGGATCAGCGGGATGACGACCGGCTCCGCGGATATGGCACGGCCGCCGACCCGCCGCGAGAACGCGACATCGCCGACCGCGTTGCGGACCCGTAGCCGAACGGACAGGCGGTCCTGCAACGCATCGGGGACCGCCAGTTCCAGCCGCAGCATGGTCGTCGCCTGCCTTGTATCGGGCAGGCGCACCTCGACGAACGGCGAGAGCATCTCGATCCCGCCGCGAAGGGCCGTGCGCGCCTCGCCGGTGACGACGGCATTCAGCGCCGAGGTCGGGTCGATCAGGTCCAGGAAGGCACAGGGGTAGGTGGAGGCATAGGTGCGGTAGTGGACGCGCCCGGCGGCCCGCGCGAGGCTCGCGGCACTAGGATGCTCGGTCGGCCCGTCGTGAAACGCCACGTCGTCGGGCTGGTTTGCCTCGTCGTTGGCCGCAGCGGCGGCGGCGGCGCCGGTCCAGGCACCGGTTGGGTCCTGCCGCATCTTCCGGGCCACTTCGTCCGGGCTCATCAGCCAGGAATGGGCGTACCCGGGGACGCCTTTCCGCAGGAACCAGTCGCCGAAGAACGCGCCGAAACTGGACGGATCGGCCGGCGCGAGGAACGCCTGCCGTACCTCTCCCCGTTCCGCCATCACGAGCGACTGCAACGGGCTGATCCGTTTGCCGGCGACCAGCAGCGACGGTGTGCGCAAATCCTGCACGAAGGCTGCCGACAGGTAGGGCCACAAGTGCATCTCATGCACCCCATGCAGCACAAGCCAGCGCAGCGCGCCGGTCCAATCGAACTGGCCCCGATGGAGGAAGTGCTCCCGCAGGTCGGGCCGCCCGAGGATCAGCGCCATCAGGAAATAGCTCAATCGCACCGTTCCGCCGCAGACCGGCACCAGAAAGCTATCGACGATGGCCGCGAAGCCGCTGGCACGCCGGACCACCTGCGCCAGTTCGAGCGGGCCACGGTCGAGATAACCCTCGCCCAGCACTTGCAGCAGCGCGGTCGAGGGATGCACCTGCCGCATCGACCGGGCGACCGAGCGATACAGAGGCAGCGTCGCCGAGAGATCCTCGATCAGCCGCGCGAGGTCGGGCCGGCCTTCCAGCGTGTCGATCTGCAAGGGCATCGTCAGGCGTTCCCGCTGCCCGGCGGTTTGGACCGTGCGCTCGTGGACGCTTTGTTGGCCCGAGCCGGACCGGCGGCGGCCGGCGCCACTGTCGGCTGCGGCAATGCCGCCTCGACGGGGAAGGTGGCCAAGGTCGGGCCATCGAAATCACCGGCAGGCGACAGGGCTGTCATGTCCGCGTCCGCTGGCGGCGGGACAGCCAGGCCGCTCGTCGGCAGCGCGGGCGTTTCATCGTTCGCCGCCTCCATGCCGGTTGCAGCGCCCGCGTGGGCTGCCACGTCCAGGCCAAGGTCGGCCGCGTCGGCGGCCAGGGCGATGGCGACGGCGGCGGCCGCGACCGTGGGGGTCGCGACCTGTTTTGCCTCCGGGACCGGCACGGGTTCGGCAAGCTCGATCAACAGGCTGGAGGTGACCGCCACCACGGCGTCGTCGCCGAAGCCGCCGATTTCGGCCGGCCAGGTCATGCGGATCTTGTTGCCGATCTGCCGGGACTGGGCGAGGTCGAAGGTCCAGCGCAGATCTTCCGTGTTGGGCGCGGTGCCCGGCAGCAGATTCACGAGCAATTTGCCGCCGGGCCGCACGCACCGCGCCATTTCCAGCGCGGTCGGCACGAAGCTGCTGAGATTGGGGTTGCAGCCGACGGCGACGGCCCAGTCGAGGCTGCCGCTGTTGCACGAGATGGCGCCGCCGGAATACGGCAGGACGAGACGGGCGTGCCCGAACGCGGCGTGCGTCTTGCCGAACGCCTCGGCCGGGACGAAGAAGATGGTCTCGCCGGCCGGCCGCTCCAGATCGATGATCAGTTGCATGTCGGCCTCCCGCCCGAGCACGACGGCGCCGCGCGTGTCGGCGGCCGCGAAGCCCTTGATCGCCGCGCGCAGCGTTGCCACCACGTCCGACGTCGGGACCGCGCGCACGTCGGCGACGCTGACCCGTCGTTCCGCCCCGACCAACCGGGCGGCGCGCTGCGCCAGCACGCGCGGCGCGTGCGCGGCCATGCATTCCGGCTCGGATAGTTCCCTCGGGCACTGCGTGGCCCAGCGGTTGCTGGTCCACCAGCAATTGCCGCACAGCGGCGGGGCGATGTTGTCGTTCTGGGGATAGCCGAAGAAGCCGACCGGCGTCGGGCCGAAGGCGACCACGCTGCGGGTATTCATTGCCCGGGCCAGATGCACCAGCCCGCCCTCGGTATCGACATGTACCGAGGCCATCTTCAGCACGAACGCCGTCTCGATCAGTTGCGTCTTGCCGCGCATATCCACATCGACGCCTTCGACGAGCGTCTCGTGCGCTTCGCCGAGCTGGACCACCTTCAGGCCGGCGGCGGAGAGATGGGCGGCAATCTGGTTCCAGGTCGCGGTCGGCAGGTTCTTGGTCTGCACGCCGCCGGCGGAGGCCATTTTCTTGTCCGACCCGTGATGGATGGTCGCGAAGGCGACGCCGCTGAGTTCCGGTATCAGGTCCGGGAACCAGTCCGGAATGAAGAAATCCACCTCGGACGATGCATGGATCGGCAGCATCGAGGTCAGGCCGACCAGGCCGAGCTTGCTCAGGCCGCGCGCCATCACCTCGTTGCCGAACAGATTGTTCAGATGCGGCCACTGGTAGCGCACATACCGCTGCCACTCGGCGGCGCGGTAGCTCGCGGCATTGACGAAGGGGCGGGGAGCGCGGGACAGCGGCGGCGTGGTGTAGGTCACGCAGTAGCGCACTTCGGCGACCAGATCGAACACGTCGAGCGTGTGGACGGTGTGGACGAAGTCCGGCAGGTTGCGCCCTTCGAGGAACATGGTCCCGGACACGTAGGGATTGGCGGCGAAAACCTCGTGGACGGCCGGATTTTCGTGCAGGACGAACAACTGGCAGCCACCGAGCATCAAGAACAGTTCGCGGACGATGGTGCCGAGATACAGCAGATCGCCGATGCCGCCCGAGCCCCAGACCAGGACCGAGAGCGGACCGGGCGCACCATCGTGCGGCATGGTGCCGAAAATGTTCCCGGCCAGGCCGCGCCGCGACAGTTCGCCGAGCCACAGGTCGCGCCGCCTTGTCAGGCTGAGGCTGCGCACGATGGCGCCGAGGTAGTTGCCGGCCTCGTTGGCCAGCGGCGTGCCGGCCAGCGCGTTCAGGTCGTTGCCGAAGCGTTCGCCAAGCGTGCGGAGTTGCGCCTGCAACGCATCGCGCTGGACGCCCATCGCGCGATGCGACCGCTCCAACTCGTCGATCCGGCCGAGGGCGGCGGTCAGCGCCTCCTCGGCGAAATTGCCTCGCAAGGTCTGAATGGTGCGGCCGGTGGTCGCCGCCGCAGGGGCGGTTGCGGACGAGGCGCGGTCGCGCGGCCGGTTCGGGCCGGTCGGTGGGGTGAGAACGCTGTCGATGCTGCCGATGAGCTTCGGCGGCCCACTGGCGGGCCGGGCAACGATGCGAATCTTGTGCGCCTTGCCGTCGAACACGTCGTCCGGCATCGCCACGCTGAAGCCGGAAAAGCCGTTGCCGAAGCCTGCCGATTTCACATCCGGCCGTGGCCGGTCCGCCGAGCCGATGCCGAGCAGCCGCTCGCCGTCCAGGACGCGAATTTCGACCGGGCGGTGCGGCGGCGCGAGGTCGGCGGCCCATCCATCCAACCATCCGTCCGGCCCGATGCCGTCGATATGGCCTTGCACGCCGACGCGCGGGATGGTTTTGGGCTTCGCCGCCGGAGCGGTGGCGGTGGCGGTGGCGATGGCCGGCGGTTGAGCGGATGGCACGCCGACGGGGCTGACGGCCGGCGGGACCATTTTGAGTTGGCTATCTTCGTCCATGTCCGCTGGCGGCTCCTTGTCGGTCCCCAGCGTGTCTAGATTCCTTGCAGGATCGTCGCAAGCAAATCGCGCCGATGGGGCGACGACGGCGCCGGCAACCGGTTTCAGACGCCGTTGGTGCCGGTCGTCTGCGACTTCAGGTCGCGTTCCTTGTCGGCGTCCTTGTCGTCGATGTGCAGGGTGGTCTGAGCCGCCTCCTCCAGCAGGCTGCGGACCAGCTTGAGGAAGGTGAAGCCCTCCGCCGTGCAGGCCACCAGGACGCTGCGCTTGTCCCGGGGGTCGGCGACCCGGCGGGTCAGGCCGATGGCGCCGAGCCTGTCCAGCACGCGGGACACGGCGGGCTTGGGCAGCTTCGTCCGCTCCGCGAGGCCGCGAACGGTGTGCGGCCCTTCCTCGACGTAGCAGATCATAAACACAGCGAACTGACGGGAGGTCAGGTCCGCGCCCTCCCGCCGGATCAGCGCGACCATGGTTTCACGCAGGATTCTTGGCAGAATGGTTTCGTTGTCCGAAAATCGTCTCATGGGAATCGTTCCACTGCCTCTTTCAGTACATAATTATGCTAATTTCGTGATTTGTAACATGGTGGTTTGATAAAAAAATTGACATATCCGCCTGTGGCCCCGTGCCGGCCGCTAGCGTTCGCGAGCAAACCCGGCAAGCGCACGCTGCGCATCGGCATGATCCACCAGGAGGACATCAACGCGGTCAACCGCTCGAACCGGACGTGGGAGCCGTTTGTCTACGAGAAGAAATTCAACGCGTTCATCACCTCGTGCCGCGACTTCAACCCGCCCCCTCCGGAGCGGCCGGCGAGCGAGGAGGCCCTGGCGCAGATCGACCGCGGGCCGGAGCTGCACGATTCGCCCGACGTGAAGACGTGGATCGGCCTGGGCTGCGACGTGCCGTTCACGG
>CAJCJG010000303.1 GCA_903970625.1 Solirubrobacterales bacterium 70-9
CGCACCCGCCGATGTGGCTTTTGGCGGCACCGGCCGCCGCCGACACCGGCGCGCCGCTGCCGCCCAGCGCCGGGCTGGCCAGCAGATTGCGCGGCGAGGCGGTGCCGCACTCCGGGCAGTCGCATGGCTCGGCAAACGCCGCCAGCGGCCGCATCGCGGCAAACGGCCCGCAGGCATCGCATGCGTATTCGTAAAGCGGCATTTTCAGGCCCCCGCGATCAAGACCGGCAGATTAGCGGCAATGGCAGCCCCGCGCTACGCCGGGCGCACTCGCCGCCGGCCGTCGTCGTCGATCTCGGCCTCCATCCAGCCCCGGCGCAGCATGTAGTTGACGTGCGCCAGCGTCTCGCCGAAGGCAAAACTGGTCTGGTGCGCGTCCAGCTTGCGCGGAAACAGCAGCGGCACGATGTCCGCTGGCAATTTCGGCACCATACAAGCGTCCAGGATATCGTGACACCGCTGGTCGTGATGCCTCGTCAGTTCCGCGATCCGCGTGTGCAACCCCCGGAACGGCAGATTGTGCGCCGGCAGCACGAATGCCTCGGCGTCCACCGCCCCCTTCACCTCCGCCAGACTGCGCAGAAAATCGCCGAGCGGGTCGCCGTCCGGCTCGTGCGGCCACACGCTGACGTTGGGCGAGATTTTTGCCAGCACCTGATCCGCCGCCAGGAACAGGTTCTCCCCCCGGCAATACAGCATGACCAAATCTGGCGAGTGCCCGCCGCCGGTCAGCACCTGGAACGTCCGCCCGCCGATGGCGATGCTGTCGCCGGCCGCGATGCGCCGGTAGGACGGCGGCAGATCGGTCGTGAGCCACCGGTAGCCGATATCCCGCTCCAGCAGCGCGCCGATGGACGCCTCGTCCAACCCGCAACTCTCATAGTAGGCGGAATGCGCCGCGATCTCGTCCGCCTCCGCCCAGCGGCGATGGAATTGCGTGGACAGGTATTCCGTGCGGCTCATCGTCAGTTCGATGCCGCATTTCTCCGCGAGCCACCCTGCCAGCCCGACATGGTCCGGATGGAAATGCGTGCAGATCAGCCGTGTGGGCCGGCGCTCCGCCAGCGGCCCGGCCAGCAGCGCCTCCCACAACGCACGGGTGCGGGCATCGTTGATGCCGGTATCCAGAACCGCCCAGCCGGCGCCATCCTCGATCAGATAGATATTGACGTGATTGAGTTGGAACGGCAGCGCCAGCCGCAGCCACAGAATGCCGGGTGCAATCTCGACCGGCTGCCCGAGATCGGGCGGGACGGGGGCCGGAAAGTGCAGCGCGCTGGCGGCGAGTGTCGACATTTTCCCCCGTTTACGGGGGCTTATGGCGCCCGACAATGGCGGCCCCGTATGGGTTGCCATGCGGCAGTGGCGCGCGCGCCGCCGACGGCTTATATGCAGTCGGTGCGAGTTCGATGCGAGACGACGATGCAAACAGTGGACATTCCGCCGGACGACACAACCCTGTCTCGGCTCATCGACGCGGCGACAGCCGGCGAAGATGTGGTGTTCGCCCGCGACGGGAAGGCGGTGGCCAAGCTGGTGCCGATGCCAGTGCCGGTGGCGCGCGCGCCACGACAATTGGGCACGCTGTCTGGCCGACTCGGCCACATTCCGGACGACTTCGACGCGCCGCTCCCGGAAGACATTCTCGATACGTTCGAAGGAAAGTGAGCCTTTGGCTCCTCGATACGCACATCCTGCTATGGGCGTTGTCCAATCCGGAACGCCTTGATCAAAGCACGCGCCTGCTGACGTTCGATCCAGGCGAAGACGTTATGTTCAGCGCCGTGAACATTTGGGAAATCGCCATAAAGTCCGCACTAGGAAAGGTCGATTTCGCGTTTGACGCATCCGAGATCGCACTTGAAGCGCGGCGCGTCGGTTTCGACGCACTTCCGGTCCTGTCGAGCGCGGCCGCCCGCGTGGCCCACTTGATGCTCCTCCACCGCGATCCGTTCGACCGCCTGCTGATCGCCAAGGCCATCGACAGCGGCGCGCGCTTGATCACGGCGGATCGGCAACTGCCCGCCTATTCCGACCTCGTCACCCTGATCCAGCCTGCGCTGCCGCGCCGCGCCTGAATCTGGCCGCCCTATCGGCGTTTGCTTAACCTCTACGGCCTACCCATCGACCGGCAGACCATGGGGCAAGCGGGGAGCGGATATGTTTGGGTCCAAGGAAAAGCTGCGGGTGCGCGAACTGGAAGCCGAACTTGCGGCGATCAGCCGCTCGCAGGCGCTGATCGAGTTCCTGCCGAACGGCACCATCGTCACCGCCAACGAGAATTTCCTCCGCACGATGGGCTATTCGCTGGCCGAAATCGCCGGCCAACACCATTCCATGTTCATGCCGGGGGCCGAACGCGACTCCCAGGAATACCGGCAATTCTGGGCCGATCTCGGGCGCGGCGAGTTCCGCTCCGGCGTCTATAAGCGCGTCGCCAAGGGCAGCCGCGAAGTCTGGCTGCAAGCCACCTACAATCCCATTCTCGACGCCGCCGGAAAACCGGCAAAAGTCGTCAAGATCGCCGCCGACATCACCCAGGCCCGCATGGAAAGCGCCAACGCCGCTGGGCAGGTCGCGGCCATCCACCGCTCCCAGGCGGTCATCGAGTTCAATCTCGACGGCACCATCCTGACCGCCAACGAGCATTTTCTGCGCGCCATGGGCTATTCGCTGCCCGAAATCGTCGGCCAGCACCATTCGATGTTCGTCCAGCCCGCCGAGCGCGACGGCATCGCCTACCGCGAGTTCTGGGCCGCCCTCGGGCGCGGCGAGTTCCGCTCCGGCGAGTTCAAGCGCCTCGCCAAGGGCGGGCGAGAGGTCTGGCTGCAAGCCACCTACAACGCCATCTACGATCCGTCCGGCAAGCCGTTCAAAGTGGTGAAATTCGGCTCCGACATCACCGCCGCCAAGCTGGACCAGGCCAACAATAAGGGCCAGCTGCAGGCCATCCACCGTTCGCAGGCAGTGATCGAGTTCACTCTCGACGGCACCATCCTGACAGCCAACGAAAATTTCCTGCATACGATGGGCTATTCGCTGTCCGAGATCGTCGGCAAGCGGCACGCCATGTTCGTGGATCGCGCCGAGCGCGACAGCCCCCAATACCGCGCCTTCTGGCAGGCTCTCGGCAGCGGCGAGTTCCGCAGCGGCGAGTTCAAGCGCATCAACAAGGAAGGCGCCGAAATCATTCTGCGCGCCACCTACACCGCCATTCACGACCCGGACGGCCAGCCATTCAAGGTGGTAAAATTCGCCGCTGACGTGACGGCTCAGGTCCACGCCCGCGAGAAATTCAACGAATTGATCGACAGCGTCGCGGCCGCCGCGCGCCAACTCAGCAGTTCGATCACCGAAATCTCCGCCACGATGCTGCGCTCGCAGGAAACCGCCACCAGCGCCGTCCAACGTGTCAACGCCGCCGACGACGCGACCCAACGGCTGAACGCGGTGGCGCAAGCGATGGGCCGCGTGGTCGATCTGATCAGCCGCATCACCCAGCAAATCAACCTGTTGGCACTCAACGCCACCATCGAATCCGCTCGCGCGGGCGAGGCCGGGCGGGGCTTCGCGGTCGTCGCCAACGAGGTGAAAAACCTCGCCAATCAAGCGAAGGGCGCGACGGAGGAGATCGCCAAGGAGATCAACGGCATCCGCACCGTCTCAGGCGATGTCGTGACCTCGCTTGCGGCCATCAAGGAGGCAATCGATTCCGTCAGCACCTTCGTCACCTCGACGGCGGCGGCGGTGGAGGAACAGAGCGCCGTGACCGAAACCATCTCCAGCAACATGCAGACGGCAGCCGAACAAGCCAGCCGGCTGTGGGCGGCGTAGCGCACCGCCTATCCCCGAACCACCAGCGTCGCGACCAAACTCTGCACCATCGTCCCGTCCGGCAGCAGCGTCCGCATCGCGACGCGCAAGCGCCCTTGGCCGGGGCGCGATTGCGATTCGATCACCTCCAGCACCTCGCACTCCACCGCCAGCACGTCGCCCGGCCGCACCGCCTGCTGCCAGCGCAACTCGTCGATGCCGGCACCGATCAGGCCGCCGGCAATCGGCAAGCCACCCTCGACGATCAGCCGCATCGTCATCGCCGCTGTGTGCCACCCGCTTGCCGCCAGCCCTTTGAACGGGCCGGCGTCGGCGGCTTCATCGTCCAGATGGAACGGCTGCGGGTCGAATTTGTGCGCAAACTCCTTGATGTCGGCCACAGTCACGGTGACGGTGCCGGGCGAGCGGAATTTTTGGCCAACCCGGAAGTCGGCAAACCGCAATTTTGGCGTCATGGCGAATCCTTCAGGGGATCGACAAACCGGCCTAGACCCGGAACACTCGGCCAATGCCCGACCTCGCCCTTTTCGTTCATACCCGCAAAATCGTCTGGGCGGACAGCGACCCCGCCGGCATCGCGTATTCCGGCCGGTTCCCCAATTTTGCGCTGGAAGCGATCGAGGCATGGTGCGGCGACCGGCTGGGCATGGCGTGGCACGAAATGCACCAAAACCTCGGCGGCGGGACGCCGTTCGTCCATATGAGCATGGATTTCCGCGCCTCGCTGCGGCCCGGGGACGCGCTCGCCACCGCCGTCGCGTTGCGCAAGGCCGGCCGCTCCTCGATGGAGTTCGCCGTCACTGGGCGGCTGGCAGACGGCAAGGTGTCGTTCGAGGGGCGGTTCGTCTGCGTCTTCGTCGATGACGCGACGCACCAGTCGCGGCCGATCCCGGAGGTGTTCCAGGAGGCTATTGCGCGCGAACTGGCGCTGGATGTGGCCTAATCCAGCGGCCGTCCGATGGAAGCCGGCAGCCGCGTCGCGCGGCCGAGGCTGGCCAGTACGAGCAGCGCGATGAGATACGGCGCCATCTGCAATACGTAGGAACTGGCCGGCAGCCCAAACGTCTGCATGCGCAGCCCGAACGCATCCGCCGCCCCGAACACCAAACACGCCGCCGCCGCCCCCACCGGCGTCCAGCGGCCGACGATCAGCGACGCGAGCGCCAGATAGCCGCGCCCGCCTGTCATGTTGTCGGTGAACGTGCCGACCTGTTGCAGCGTCAACACCGCGCCGCCCAGTCCCGCAATCCCGCCGCACGCGATCACCGCCAGCATGCGGACCAGTTTGGGATTGCCGCCGGAGGCGAACACGGCTTCCGGGTTCTCGCCCGTCGCCCGCAGAGTCAGGCCGATTTGCGTGCGGCCGAGGAACAGCGTCATCAGCACGCAAGCGACGATGGCCAGATAGGTCAGTGGCGGATGGTCGAACAGCAGCGGCCCGAGGATCGGCAGATCGGATAGTCCCGGGATCGGCCAAGCGGCCAACGGGGTTAGATGGATGGAGGCGGGCCGACCGCCTTGCCCCGCCGAGCGCGCCAAAAAGCTGGTCAGGCCTGCGACCAAAATATTGACCGCCAGCCCCGTCACCATGTTGTCCGCCCGCATGCGCACGGTGACGATGGCGACCATCACCCCGACCAGCGCGCCGCCGGCTATGGAGGCCAGGATGCCGGCAGCAAAATTGTCGGCGGCCCAGGCGGTCACGGCAGCGGCAAACGCGCCGGCCAGCATCATCCCCTCCAGCCCCACCGCGAATACGCCCGCCCGTTCGGACAGGATGCCGCCCAGCGCCGCCAGCAGCAACGGCGTGGCAATGCGGATCGCGGCGGCCAGAAAATCCATCATGCGGTGCGGCGCCGGACGGTCGCGGCCAGCACGAACAGCATGGTCAGGCCCTCGATCACCGCCACCATCGAGGATGGCACGCCGACCTGCCGCTGCATCGAAAGCGAGCCTGCTTCCAGCAGCCCGACGAACAACGCCGCCGGCACGACCGCCAGCGGCTCCAGCGCGCCGAGCAGCGCGACCGTCACCGCCTTGAAGCCGAAGCCCAACGAAAACCCCTCGATCAGCCGCCGCTGCACGCCCAACACCTCAATCCCGCCCGCCAGCCCCGCCAGCGCGCCGGACAGCAGCATCACCCCCCAGGTGATCCGCGCCACCGAGAAACCGGCATACAACGCCGCCGGGCGGGAAGCGCCGGCCACGCGCAGCGAAAACCCGAACCGGGTCCGCCACAGCAGAAACGACAGACCAGCCGCCAGCACGACCCCAAGAATAAAACCCGGATGCGCGTCCAGCCCCGGAATCGCGCGCGGCAGCCAGACCGGGGCGGGCATTTTCGGCGATTGCAGAAACCCCGCTCCGAACTCGCCCAGCGGCCCCGCCAATGCCTGTTGGACAAGCAGCACGGCGACAAAGTTGAGCAGTAGCGTGACGAGCACCTCGTGAACGTGCCGCGCCAGATGGATCGAAGCCGCCACCGCCGCCCACGCCGACCCGGCCACCGCCCCGCCCGCCAGCGCCAGCAGGATCGCGGGCAAGGGGGAGTCGATGGGCCACGCCAGCGCCGTGGCGGCAGCGCCCGCGCCGCCGACGGCAATTTGCCCCTCGGCGCCGATGTTGATGACGCCCGCGCGAAAGCACAGCGCCACGCCGCTGCCGGCGAGCAGATACGGCGTGCTCTTGTTCAGCGCCACGCCGAACTGGTGCGGCGAGCCGGCCGCACCGTCCAGCATCGCGGCGAACGCCGTAAAAGGGTTGTGACCCGACAGCGCGATCAGCGCCGCTGCGCACAGCAGCGAGAGAGCGACCGCCAACGCGATGCGCGGCAGCAGGCTGTCGCGGGCGATGGCAAACCTCACGCCTGTCCCGCCATCCACAGCCCGATCTGCCCGAGGTCGATTTTGTCGCGGGACAAAATGCCGGCAAAGCGGCCGCCAGACAGCACGGCCACTCGGTCGCCGATGGCCAGCACTTCCTCCAGTTCCGAGGAAATGTACAGGACGGCTGCACCCCGGTTGCGCAGATCGACGACGCGATCCAACACGAAGCGGGTGGCGCCGGGGTCCAGCCCCCAGGCAGCCTGATGCGCGATCACCACCGAGGGCGCCCGGTCAAGCTCCCGCCCCACCACGATTTTTTGCGCATTGCCGCCGGACAGGCGGGCGGCGACGGTCTGCGGGCCGGGGGCGCGCACATCGTAGGCCGTCATCAGCTCTTTCGCGTGAGCGGTCCGCGCGGCGGGATGCAGCAAGAAGCCGGCATGGTCGCGCAGTCCAAAATTCTCGGCGATGGTCATGGCGCGGACCAGCGACGTCTGCGCCCGGTCCGCCGGCAGATAGGCCAGCCCCGCCTGCATGCGTGCCGCAACCGACGCGCGAGCGATCTCCTGCCCGTTCAGCACGATGGAGCCTTCGCCGCGCCGCAACCCGGCCAGCGTGTCCGCCAGTTCGATCTGCCCGTTGCCGTCCACCCCGGCCACGCCCAAAATTTCGCCCGCGTGCAGGTCGAACTCGACGCCCGCAAGGCCCGGCCCGCGCAGGCCCCGCACCGCCAGCCGCACGGCACCGGGCGGGCGCGGATCGGGGCTGTGGGCGTGGGTCGTGTCGCGGCCGACCATCATCTCTGCCAGCGCCGCGCGGCTCACACCCGCCACCGGCGCGCGCCCCGCGACGCGGCCGGCGCGCAGCACCACCACCTCGTCGCATACGTCCAAAACTTCCGGCAGCTTGTGGGTGATGAACACGATCCCGCGCCCCTCCTCCCGCAGCCGTCGCAGGATGGTCAGCAGGCCGGCGACCTCGGCAGGGGCGAGGTTGGAAGTCGGTTCGTCCAGGATCAGCAGGTCGGCGCCGCGCAAGATGGCCTTGAGGATTTCGACCCGCTGGCGGCGGCCGAGCGGCAGGTTGGCGACCTTCGCGTCGGGGTCCAGATCCAGGCCGAATCGCGCGCTCGCCCCCCGGATTTGGTTCGCCACCGCCGCGCGCCGCAGCAGCTTGCCGGCCGCCGGCCAGCCGAGCATGACGTTGTCCACCACGCTCATCGCCTCGATCAGCATGAAATGCTGATGGATCATGGCAAGGCCGGCCAGCATCGCCTCGGCCGGGCGGTGGCCGGACAGTTCGCGGCCCTTGAAGATGATCGTGCCCGAGTCCGGCGGCAGCATGCCGAACAGGAGCTTCATCAGCGTGGACTTGCCGGACCCGTTCTCCCCCAGCAGCCCGACGATCCGGCCGGCCGCCACGTCGAGGTCGATGCCGTCGTTGGCCCGCACCGCGCCGAAGGTGCGAACGATGCCGCGCATTTCCAGCAACGGCACCATCGGCGAGCGCGGGTGCGAAGCGGCGCTTACGACCCGCCTTTCGCGTCCTCGCGCGTCGGCTCGATCTTCATGGATCCATCCGCGAACTTTTTCGCCATCTCGTGCAGTTCGTCCACGACCGCCGCCGGCACGACGGGGTTGAACTCCTTGCCCGCCTCGTATTCCAGCTTGCCGCCCGTCACCGGCGCGGTGTTGTAGCCATACAGGGTGAAGGTCGAGAACAGACTGCCCGCCTTCACCTTCTCGGACATGGCGCCGAACATGGCGGGCCAGTCTTCGGTGATGTTGGTCAGCACCTTGTCCGGCGCGGCTGCCGTCTGGTCGAAGCCGCGACCTGTCACATAGACGCCCTTCTCCTTGGCGGCCTGGATCAGCCCGGCCTCGGCCGCGTTCAGCTTGCCGGTCAGCACGTCCGCGCCGCTCGCGATCAGCGCCAGCGCCGCCTCCTTGGCCGCCGCCGCGTCCTCCATGTCCTTGACGTAGATGATCGAGACTTTCGCGCCGGCCTTGGTGGCGCAAATGCGGAAAGCGCCGGCCTGCGCAGTGATGTTGGGCACACCCTCAAGCCCATAGACGCCAGCGACCATGTGCGTCTTGCTCATACGCGCCGCGAGCGTGCCAACCTGGCAGCCGAATTGCGCGTTGTTGTAGTCGATCGACATCACGTTGGGCGCCTGCCCCTGATTGCCGCCGACGACAACGAACTGAACCTTGGGGAATTCCGGCGCGACCTGCTCGATGGAGGAGATGAAGCGCCCGGAATGGCCGATGACGATGCCGTAGCCCTTGGAAGCGTAGTCGCGCAGGGCTTCCGCTTCCTCGGAATCGGCCACGTTCTCGGAATAGGCGGTGGCGAAGCCGTGCGGCTTCAGGCTCAGCAGGATCGAGTAGCCGAGCGCGTTCCAGCTCTGGTCGTTGATCGATCCTGGCAGCAGGATCGCCGCCTTGTCCTCGGCGCGGGCAGGTGCGGCCAGCAGGACGGGCGCGAGCGTCAAAGCCGCTGCGGCGCACGCGGTACGCAAGAATTTGGGTATCAAAGCGGTCTCCTGTTCGACGGTTGCGCCGTTGCCATACAAGTTTCGTGCCGGCCAAGGTCGTTGCGCCTTGTGCCGAAAGGGGGCGATTCGATGAGCCGTCAGGCGCTGAGAGTCCGTTGGGAAAGCTCTTGTCAGTATTCTTTAGCGTTGGTTTAAGATGAGCTACCGTCATGAGTTGCTGAATGGAGTAGCTTTGGTGTGGACCGATGAGAATAGGTCACGATACGATCGTCGTGATCAAAGGTATCCGAGCGACATCACGAACGAAGAGTGGGTTACGCTGGAGCCGCTTCTGCCGGTTGCGAAGGGAACCGGGCGTCCGCGTACCTATGTGCTTCGTGAGGTCCTAAACGGTATTCGGTATGTCCAGCGCTACGGCATTCCCTGGGATGCCATGCCGAAGGACCTGCCGCCCGGCAGCATCTGCTACGATTATTGGCGGCTGCTGACGGATGGCGGCCATTTGGAGCGTATCAACCAAGTCTTGGTGATGGCTGACCGTGAACAATCAGGGCGTGAGGCCAGTCCAACCCTTGTCATCCTCGATGCTCAGTCCGTCAAATGCGACGCGCCGCAAGGTGAACGAGGCTACGATGCTGCCAAGAAAGTCGTTGGCCGTAAGCGTCACATCGCTGTCGACACTGATGGACGTCTGCTCGCAGTGAAAATCACCAGCGCCAATGTCCAGGATCAGGTTGGTGGCATACCGCTGGTGAAACGGCTGGTGAAACTCTGCCCCTGGATCAAGACCGTCGTGGTCGATGGCGGCTACAAGACAAGCTTCATTGAGGCCATTCAGGCGACGGGTAATCGAATTGTAGAGGTTGTCAAACGGCCTGATTTCGCAAAAGGCTTCGTCCTGCTGCCTAAGCGCTGGAGAGTCGAGCAGAGTATTGGTGCGCTGACGATCTCCCGCCGCCTCAAAGTAGACTACGAGACGCTAATCCATGTCTCCGCCGCAACCATGATGTTCGCCTCCATAGGCCGACTCCTCGCATCAATAACTATGCGGTGACCCTTTCCCAACGGACTCTGAGGAACGCTATCGACAGCGCCGCAATGCTGCATATTCGGAAGCTGAGAGACGGCTCAACCGATTGGCCGACTTTCAGGGCGATGTCTTGGCGCTGCGCCAGATAGATTTACTTTACCTTCAGGCGACGATGTTGGACTGGGGCAGTGCCCGCCAATTCACCGCTTTGGAGCGATATTGCGTAGTGCCTGGGGCGACGGAAATGCCGATCCCGCAACCATTGCCGGGACTAATTCCGGTGTATGAACGCAGGTATGGGTTCAAGGTTGTGAAGGACCCCGCATGGCACCCATATTGGCGGCGCGAGGTGAAGCCATGAGCGTGAAAGAACGAGCAACGGTCCTTGAGCAAGATGATGATGGTCTTCCGTCTTTGGCGGAAGTGCGTGCGATCTATGCTGGAAGTCGGAATGGTCCCCCACCGCCTTGGCTAAGTCCCGAGGCTATCGCTGCTGCCGCCAAGGTCGCGGCGAGCGGCGTCCCCGAACTTAACGGCCCCATAGAGCTGACCGACCTGCCCGACGACGAGTAGGGCGCCTACGGCAGCAAAGCGCGCAGCGCCTCCAACTCCCGCAGCGTGTGCGCCAGCACTGCGCGCAGACGTTCCAGTTCCGGGTCTGGGCGTGTTCGTGCGGCCTTGTCTGAAGCCGACGCGGGTGGGCGGGCGACGCCGGGGGGCAGCGGCAGTTCCAGATTGGCCTGCGCCGCCTCGGCAGCCGCTTCGTCCCGTTCGTCTTGGGTCGCCGGCGGAATGTCGTCCGACAATTTGCCGCCGCCCTCGCGCAGCAGGCGCTGCACGCCCTTGATCGTATAGCCCTGGATGTAAAGCAGGTCCGAAATCCGGCGCAGGAGGGAAATATCGTCCGGCCGGTAGTAGCGCCGCCCCCCGCCGCGTTTCAGCGGCTTCACCTGGGGAAACTTGGTCTCCCAAAACCGAAGCACATGCTGCGGGATATGAAGTTCGTCCGCCACTTCGCTGATGGTGCGGAACGCGTTCGGCGCTTTCTTGAGCCTGACGCGCGCGGGGTCGGCATCGTCCGCGACCGGAGCATCAGCGCCGACATTGGCGCCGACGCCGTCCAGGCCGGCTTGCATCATTCATCGTCCCCGTCGCCGTCCGCATCGGGCGTGGCATGGTTGACGTGCGCCTTCAACACATGGCTCGGCCGGAACACCAGCACGCGGCGCGGCAGGATCGGCACTTCGACGCCGGTTTTCGGATTGCGGCCGATGCGGCGCCCCTTCTGGCGCACCGAAAACGTGCCGAAGCCACTGATCTTGACGGATTCACCCGTCTCCAGCGCGATCGACATGCGCTGCAAGACCGTCTCCAGCAGATCGGCGGATTCGTTTCTCGACAGCCCGACCTGGGTGTAGATCGTCTCCGTCAAGTGCGCGCGTGTCACGGTGTTCATGACATGACGGTAAGCAGAGACGACTCGGACGTCAACAAAACAGTAAAAGCAACCTGTTGGCGCCGTCCCCGCCGATCGCCTGACAAATCGAGACATGCACCCACGACAGCTGCGCCACCGACGGCCGGCGCCAAACGCGCCGTCACGTAACAGTGATGCACGCTTTATGTTGCAATCAGTAACGCAAAATGTCTATTTAGATGCAGCACCGCAGAATTTTTTGGACGCGCTCCGGAAGGAGACAAAATGATCCGAACGCTCACCCGCCTCTGGCACGCCCTGCGGTCCGACCGCCGGGCCGTCACCTCGCTGGAATACGGCCTGATCGCCTCGATGATCTCCATTGTCATCATCTCGGCGATCACCAACGAGGGCCGCAATCTCAGCAGCGTGTTCACCAAAATCGCCACTGCCCTGTAACAGCAGCAGTTACAGCCGGATCAGCGCCGACCCCCAGGTCAGGCCGCCGCCGAGGGCGCTCAGCAGCACCACTTGCCCGCGTTGCAACCGCCCATCCGCGTGCGCCTCGGCCAGCGCCAATGGGATGGAGGCGGCGGAAGTGTTGGCGTGCCGGTCGATGGTCACGACCACCCGCTCCACCGGCAGGGCCAGCCGCTTGGCAATCGCATCGACGATCCGCATGTTGGCCTGATGCGGCACAAGCCAATCGACGGCGGCGTGGTCCATGCCGTTGGCCGCCAGCGCCTCGTCCACCGCGCCGGACAGGCGGACGACGGCGTGGCGGAACACTTCCTTGCCGTTCATCACCAGATGCCCGGGCTTGTCGGCGCGCCCGACCGCGCCGTCCACATACAGGATATCGCCCAGCTTGCCGTCGGCGTGCAGGTGGGTCGAGAGGATGCCGCGATCGGCACCGGTGCCCTCGCCCGTGCCGGCGCGCAGGAACACCGCGCCGGCGCCGTCTCCGAACAGCACGCAGGTGCCGCGATCCTGCCAGTTCATGATCCGCGAATAGACTTCCGCCCCGATCACCAGCACCCCGCGCGCCTGCCCGGAGCGGATCAGCAGATCTCCCATCGACAGGGCGTAGATGAAGCCACTGCACGCGGCCGAGAGGTCGAAGCCGAAGCCGCCGCAGCCGAGCGCCGCCTGCACGCGCAGGGCGGTTGCCGGAAACGCCTGATCGGGCGTGGCCGTGGCAAGAAGAATGGCGTCCACGTCGCCGGGCGCGGCACCCGCGTCGGCCAAGGCCGCCTGCGCCGCGCGCGTCGCCATGAAGGCGCAGGTCTCGTGCGGCTGGGCGATGTGGCGCTGGTGGATGCCGGTGCGCTCGCGGATCCAGGAGTCCGACGTATCGACGGTGCGGGACAATTCGTCGTTGCCGACGATTCGTTCCGGGAGGTAGCCGCCGATGCCGGCCACGATGGCGCGCACCACGACGCGGCCGGCCGGCGCGTCGGTCTCAGCCGGCCGCCGCGAGTCGAGGGTCGCCGTTTCCGCTGCCAGGTCCATCCTTCGGTCCTATAACGCCTTTTGGCCCCAACCCGCCTTGCAGCGAGACGATCCGCGCCAGCCCCTCGCGCATCCGGTCGTTGAAGCGATGCACCACCATGTCCATGGCGACATCGACCGCGTGCGCGAACCCGGACGCATCGGTGCCACCATGCGACTTCACGACCACGCCGTTCAACCCGAGCATTACGGCGCCGTTGTAGCGGCGCGGGTCCAGCCATTCGCGCAGCCGGTCCAGGCCCGGGCGCGCCAGAAGATAGCCGATCCGGGCCGACCAGGACGAAGAGAACACCTGTCGCAGCAAACCGCCGACCAGTTTCAGCGCCCCCTCGGCCGTCTTGAGGGCGACGTTTCCGGTAAATCCGTCCGTCACGATCACGTCCGTCGTGCCGGCGGCGATGTCGTGGCCTTCGACGAAGCCATGGAATTGCGGTGCCAGATGGCTTTGCCGCAGCACGTCGGCGGCGGCACGGAGCCGGTCGTCGCCCTTCAATTCCTCGGACCCGATATTCATCAGCCCGATGGTGGGCGCCGTCAGACCCAGCACCGTGCGGGCGAACACGTCGCCCATCACCGCGAACTCCACGAGGTTGCGCGTGTCACAGACGACGTTGGCGCCGAGATCGAGCATCACCACGTCGCCACGAGCGGACGGGCCGATGGCCGCCATCGCCGGCCGGTCGATGCCGGGTAGCGTCTTGATGACGATTTTTGCCAGCGCCAGCAGCGCCCCGGTGTTGCCGGCCGAAACCACGCCTGCGGCCTCGCCGGACGCCACCGCGTCGATGGCCACGCGCATCGAGGCACCGCGCATCCGCAGCGCCATCGTGGGTTTCAGGTCGCTGCCGATCTTGTCGGGCGCATGGCGGATCGTGCAGGACGCCGCCGCGCGCTTGTGGCGCCTCAGCAGGTCGGCCAGCCTCGCCTCGTCGCCGACGAGCAGGAAGCGCGCGGCCGGATGACGTTCGGCGGCAAGCGCCAGTCCCGCCACCACCATCTCCGGCGCGTGGTCGCCGCCCATCGCGTCGATGGCCAGCGTATAGCTTTCGCTCACGACCGCGCCTGCGCTCTTGGCCGCGCCAGGGGTTGCCGCGTCAGACGCGGACGGCGGCCTTCAGCGCACGGCCGGCGCCAACCACTTCGCGACCGTCGTAATGGCCGCAATGCCCGCAAATATGATGCGGACGCTTCAGCTCGCCGCAGTTCGCACACTCGGCATGGGCTTCTTGCGTCAGCGCCTCGTGGCTGCGACGCATGCCCCGCCGCGACGGCGAGGTCTTCTTCTTCGGAACAGCCATCGAACTCGACTCCGGTCTGAGAGGCGCCAAAAGCGATGTGCCGGAGGACCGGCGCAGGAACAGCCTGCGTGTCGGCCGGTTCGGTCATCGTCTGGCACAAACGCGAGCGGCGGCGTCTAGCAGACCCCCCATTGGGCCGCAAGCGCGCGACGCTGCGAATGGCGCATGGCCGGCCCCGGTCACGATGCGGCGTCGCGCCGGGCCAGCGCGGCAAAGGGTGACTCGAGCGGCTCCTGCGCCTCCGGCGGCAGCGTGGCGCCTGGTTTGTGGGGGTATGGGTCCAGCACCAGCGCCAGTTGCTCGGCCGCCGCTTCGCCCAGGTCGATGGCCGCGCCATCGTACGGAATTTCGTCGTCCGACTCCGGGTCGGGGTCGTCGTTCTGGGTGCCGGCCGGAACAAAGATCACCCGGAACGGCTCGGCCTGCTCGGTCTCGAACAGGTCGAGCGACAGGACGCACTCGCGCGCCAGCCGTGCGCGCAATTCGCCTTCCGCTCCGATGCGGCCGGATTCGCCCCGGCGCAGGCGAAAGCGGCAGCCGAAGGCGTGCAGCTCGGGCACGCCGAGCCGGACTGCCAGCGCCGCGCATTCGGCCTCCGTCGCCGTTACCTCGATGGCGAACACGGTGGCGCCGACGCGGTCCAGTGCCAGCGGGCGGGAGAATTCGGGGGGAACGGTCATGCCAGCGCCTCCGCAGGTGCCAGAAATTGCGCCTGACCGGCGGCGAAGACGGCCAGCGGCTGCCCGGCCAGCGCCGCGTCCTGCGCGCGGGTCATGCGGGCCAGAATGGCCGCCTGCCCGGCCGGGGCCGCGCCGCGCCAGACATTTCGCGCCAATGCCGCCTCCAGGTCCGCGTGATCCGCGTTGGCCAGCGCCGCCTGATAGGCCGCCGAGCGGCCGTGAAACGCCTCCCACATCATTTTGACCTTCTTGCCCACCGACATATCTCCGACGCCGATCTCCCGCAGGTTCACATCCATGTCGCTGAACATCGCGTCAAACACCGCTTGCGCCAAGTCCGCACCGGGCGGCGGCAGC
This sequence comes from Solirubrobacterales bacterium 70-9, assembly GCA_903970625.1. GTDB lineage: Bacteria > Pseudomonadota > Alphaproteobacteria > Acetobacterales > Acetobacteraceae > CAJCJG01. The sequence continues at coordinate 15,451 of CAJCJG010000303.1, forward strand.
GCGCCGAGGCGGCGGATCAGCAGGAACACATGCAACCCCACCAGATCGAATCGGCCGTCCAGCGTGTCCGGCACCCCCAGGTCGGCATAGAAAATAGGCGCCCGCGCCGCCGCGACGGCGGCGCAGTAGAGTTCGAAGCCGGTACGCTCGAAGCGGCGGCGGCGCAGGAATGGCAGCACGGATGGTACTCCAGCAAGGACGGGCGGGCGACCACCGATGGCATTCGGTTGACACGCGCGCGCCGCCATGAGACCGGACACGTAGCGTCATCGCGGGCGGGGTCAATCGCGCCTCGCCTGCACGTCGGCCATGAGGAACGTTCGTTGCGCGACATTCGCTGTTTTTCCGCGCCGTTGGCGGGCCTGCGCCGGTTGACGCTGGTCTCGTGTCTGGCGGCGACGTTGGCCGGCTGCGGGGGCACCGGCGATTTCTTCTCGTTCCCTCCGCAGGTGCGCGGCAACAAGGTGGACGAAGAATCGCTGGGCCAGCTCGTGCCGGGAACCTCCACGCGCCAGGATGTGGTCGCGCTGATCGGCTCTCCGACCGCAAAGGCCGCGTTCGACGACAACACCTGGATCTACATCTCCGAAGTAACCCGCCCGGTGATTGCCGGCACGCAGGGCGTGGAGGACCAGCACGTGTTCGTGGTGACGTTCGATCAGAAGGGCATTATGACCGGCGTGGCGAAGAAGACGCAGGATGACTCGAAGCCGGTGGAGGTTGTGGACCGCACCACGCCATCGCCCGGCACCGAGGCCTCGTGGTGGCAGCAATTGCTGGGCAACGTCGGCAAATTCAGCGCGGCGGCGCCGGACAGCAACCCGGGCAAGCAGGGCTCGTCGTCCAATCCGGGGAATTTCTAGCCGTCAGGCGAAATGGCTCCAGCCGCCGCGCGCGAGCAGCATTTCGCCGCCGTCCGCCGAAGCCACGCGAACCGCCGGCGCCCCCGCGACAAACTCGCCGATGCGCGTGACCGGCACGCCGCAGGCTGCCGCATGCCCGACGAACGCGGTTTCGCTGGAGTGCGGAATGGCCATTGCCAGTTCGTAGTCATCGCCGCCGGTCAGGCAGAGGGGCAAAAACTCGTCGCCCGCCGCCCGGGCCGCGTCCGAGCGGGGAACGTCCAGGGCCATGATGGCGGCACCGCAGCCGGACGCGCGGCACAAATGGGACACGTCCTGAACCAACCCGTCCGACACATCCATTGCAGCATGAACAAGACCATAGCGGGCGATCGCGATGCGCGGCCTGGGTAGGCGATAGCGGTCGGCGAGCCAGCCGGTTGGGTCGGGGAGCTTGCCCTGGGCCGCCAGCAGGCCGAGAGCGCCGTCGCCGATGGTGCCCGTGACATACAGCCCGTCACCCGGCCGCGCGCCGGAGCGGCGGATCGCCTCGCCGGGGGCAACGGTCCCGAGCGCGGTCAGCGACACGCTGACCGGGCCGGGGGTCGATGTGGTGTCGCCGCCGAGCAGAGAGATGGCGAATTCCGCCTGATCGCGGGCCAGTCCGGCGGCAAAGGCCGCAAACCATGCGTCCGGCGTGCCGCGCGGGACGGAGACGGTCAGCAGGTAGCCGAGCGGCGTGGCGCCCATGGCGGCGAGGTCGGACAGGTTGGTGCGCAGCAACTTGCGGGCGATGTCGCCAGGCGAATCGTCGGGCAGGAAGTGAACGCCGGCCACCATCGCGTCGGCCGTCAGAACCAGGTCGCGGCCCGGCGGCGGCGCCAGCACGGCCGCGTCGTCGGCCAGTCCGAGCGCACCGGGGCCAGCCAGCGGTTTGAAATGGCGCGCAATCAGCGCGAATTCGGCCGGCAGCGGCGCGGCGTCGGTCATGGCGCGAGGGCGGCGGCGGCTTCGCCGGCGGTCCAGGAGGCCATGGGCTGCCCTTCCATCCAGGCCGCGTACCAGGCCGCTGTGGCGGCGATGGCGGCCTGTTGGGAGCGTGGGTGCCATCCAAGGGCGGCGACGGCGCGGGAGGCGTCCAGCGCCAGCGTAGCGGCTTCCGGGAGGGGGCTGGGTTCCACTCGCCAGGGCACCGGGCGGCGGGCGGCTGCGGCAAAGGCGGCGATCACATCGGCCACGCGCATCCCGGCGATCTCGGCGGGGCCGAAATTGAGCGCGGGCGGCGGATCGGACTCCAACGCAAGCTGTTCGATTTGCAGCAGGTAGCCGATCAGAACGTCCAGCACATGCTGCCACGGCCGGGTCGCGTCCGGATTGCGGACCACCAGCATTTCGCCGCTACGCAGAGCGCGGACGATGTCCGGGATCAGGCGGTCGGGGGCGAAATCGCCGCCGCCGATCACATTGCCGGCGCGGGCGGTGGCGAGTTTTTGGCCGGGAACGGCCGCGCGCCAGCTTGCGACCGCCAATTCGACGGCGGCTTTGGAGGCGCTGTACGGATCGTGGCCGCCGAGCGGGTCGCTCTCCACGAAACGTAAGCCGCGGCCATCGTTGCGGTAAACCTTGTCCGTCGTGATCACCAGAACGGCCGCGACGTCCTGCACGTTTCGTAGCGATTCCAGAAGATTGATCGTTCCGCCGACATTGGTGGCGAAGGTTCCCGCCGGGTCGCGGTAACTTTCACGCACAAGCGATTGAGCCGCCATGTGAATGACCACCGAGGGCCGCGCCGCACGGACTGCGGCGGCCACGGCGCTGGCGTCGCGGATGTCGATTTCGGCGCCTCTCAACGGGAGCGACAGCATCCGGAACAGGCTCGGCTCGGTCGGCGGTGGCAGCCCGAGGACGTGGATATCTGCGCCCAATTGGTGCAGCAGCATCGCCATCCAGGAGCCTTTGAATCCGGTATGGCCCGTCAAAAGCACTGGGCGGCCGTGCCAAAAGCTGCGGTCCGGGCGCCGAGGTGGCGGCGTCAAACCGCGCCTCCGGCGGGCGCCAACAAATGACGTCTAGACACTCTTTCCGCTCATCACGTCGCGCCTCGCCATTCTTGATTTGGCGAGAGGGTAGCGCGGATGGGGCCGTGCCGGAAGCTGCGGTTCTACGGGCTCTGCTGGGTCTTGGACACCGTCACGCTCGTCTGACCCGGGATGACCTGCGACGTGGTCTGCTGGGTGCTCGTCGTCATCGTCTGCGGCGTGTAGGAACAGCCCGTAACAATGACGGCCGCACCGAGCGCCAATACGAGCGTTACAAGCCGGAAATCCATTGCCGATGCCACGTTCCCGCCATTCGTTCGCATCGCCGATGCTCCTTTTGCGTTGTCATCACGTCTTAAGCGAGGCGCGGTCGCTTGGTTCCCGCAAACCAAACGGGGCGCCCGGGGGCGCCCCGACGCGTCTATTGCGGCACGCACGACTCGGTGGCGGGATCGAAGCGGTTGCGCGGCGGGCAGCTAACCGGGATCGGGTCCGGCACCATGACCGTGGTGGCGGTGGCGCTGGTGGTCGTCGTGGTCTGCACGACCGGGGGGGTGACGACCTTGGTCGTGCTCTGATTGGCGACGCCCGCCGGATCGGCGTAGGTCGTCTCGGACTTCTCGGTCGTTGTGCCGTCGGGCTGGACGATCTTCTGCTCGTGCATCGTCGCCAGCGTTTGCGGCGGCGGCGGTTGCAGGACCGGGGCGGCCGGAGCGGGCGACACGGTGGTCGTCGAGGTCGAAGTCGTTGTCTGTGCCGACGCAATACCCATCGTCGAAATGAGCGTGAGCGCGCTGGCGAGCAACAAGTTCCGCATATCTATTCCTCCAATATGACGCGCCAGGGAAAACCGCCCCGGCTGCCTCGCATGCCTTGGAAAACACCGTTGCCGGCCAGAGGTTGCACCTGGCCGCGCGATTATTCGTCCGAACTTGCGGAGGAGTTTGCCGCCAAGACCACGAACGGTGGAATTGAAGCGGCGGCAGCGGACGCCCCCTTGACACGGCGCCGTGCGGGATTTGGATGATCAAGCGGTACGGGTGCGCCGCCGAAAGCAACAACCGAGGGAGGGACCGCCAATGCGCGGACTGTCAGGGAAAGTCGCGGCCGTGACCGGCGGTGGCTCGGGGATCGGCCAGGCAGCCGCGATTCGGTTGGCCGAGGAAGGCTGCATGCTGGCCGTGATCGACCGCAGCAAGACCGGCGCCAAGGCGACCGTCGCGCGCATCCGGGAGGCCGGCGGACTGGCAGAGGCCATCGTCGCCGATGTCGCCATCGAAGCCGACATTTCCGCCGCCTTCGCCAGCGTGGTGGACATTTTCGGCCGGCTCGACATTCTGGTCGCCAACGCCGGCATCTTCTCCGCCGAGCGTGACGGCCGGGTGCATGGGCTCGACAAATCCGTCTGGGACGACATTGTCGGCGTCAACCTGACCGGCATGTACCTGTCCTGCAAACACGGCGTGGCGGCCATGCGGGCGACCGCCGGGAGCGGCGCCGTGGTATTGACCGGTTCGCCCACCGGTATTCTGGGCTGCACGCCCGGCAGCATCGCCTATAGTTCCAGCAAGGGCGGCGTGCATGGCCTCGCCCGCGTGATGGCGGTGGACTACGCGGCGGAAGGCATACGGGTGAATGTGGTTGTGCCGGGCTTCACATTGTCGCCGATCGTCCACGAACTGGTGGCCGACCCGGTGGTAATGGAAACGATGGTGCGCAGCATCCCGCTGCGGCGCGGCGCGCAGCCGGTGGAACTGTCCGGTGCCATCGCGTTCCTGGCCTCGGACGATGCCTCCTACATGACCGGCTCGCTGATGTTCGTCGATGGCGGGCTGACGGCGGTATAGCCGCCATCGACAAGCGCGCACGATACGATGTTCAATGCGGCCAGCGGCGGGGTGCCGTCACAAAAATAGGGAGGAATCAGATGTCTCGGAGCCGGTATGTTTGGGCTGTCGGCGTGGTCGCCGCGATGGCGTTGGCGAGCGGGGCGCACGCGGACGACAAGGTGACGGTCGGCTTCGTCACCCACGCGCAGGGCAATCCGTTCATTCAGCAAATTGTCGATGGCGCGCAGGCGGCTGCGGACGATTTGGGCGTGACGCTGCAAGTGGCACAGAAATCCGGCGGCGATCCGGAAGCGCAATTGCGCGCGGTGCAGAATTTCGCAAGCTCCGGCGTGGCGGGCGTCGCGACCTCCGTGCCCGGCGAATCGATGGCCAAGGGGCTGAACGAACTCGTCGCCAGCGGCGTACCGATCGTGCAGTACAATCTGCTCGCGACCTCGGTGAAGGCCGCCTATGTCGGCGAAAAATCCGTCGAGAGCGGACGCATCCTGGGCAAAATGATCGTGGCCAAGATGGGTGGGCCTGCCGCGAAGGGCACCGTCATCATCGGCAATTGCTTCCCCGGATTTCCGGTGCTGGAAAACCGCGCCAAGGGCGTGGAAGAATCGCTGAAGGCGGCGCCGGGCCTAAAGGTTCTCGGGCCGTTCGACGTGAAGGTCAGCGCGGTGGAAAACTACAATCGCTGGGAGCAGCTTTACGCCGCCAACCCGGACGCTGCCGCGATGATCGGGCTGTGCGCGCCGGATGTGGCGAGCCTGGGCAAGCTCAACGCCGCCAACGGCGACAAGTTTTTGGCCGGCGGCTACGACATGACGGAAGAAAATCTGGCGGCGATCAAGGGCGGGCACGCGTACGTCACGCTGGGGCAGAGCGCGTTCGTGCAGGGGTATCTGCCGGTGGCGCTGCTGGTCAACGCGATCAAGACCAAGCAGCCGACGCCGGTGGGGTTCTTCAATTCCGGCACGCAGATCGTGACCGCCGACAGCGTGGACATGGGCAATGGGCTGCCGAAGATCACGTTCGACGAGGCGCAGAAGCTGGCGGCCGACCCGAAAGCCACGGCCGCGTATTACAAGGTTTGGACGAAGACGCTGGCAGGCGACGGGCTGACAGCCAACATCAAGCCGATCGCCGCCGAATCCGAGTGAATTGCTAAGGACTCGTTCGAGAGTAAACGCTCCCTTTCCGTCATTCCGGCGCAGGCCGGAATCCAGGGCCGTCCGCCCCCATCTTTCCGTGGCTCTGGACCCCGGCCTTCGCCGGGGTGACGAAGTGAATCGGTTATGTCCGCGCGAGCCGGAATACTTGCCCGAACGCGACGGGGGGCGACCGCAAGGTCGCCCTCTGTTTGAGGATCGAAGATGGCCGATACAGCCCTGATCGAGGTGCGCGCGCTTGCCAAGCGGTATGGCGGTGTCGTGGCGCTGGAAAACATGAACCTTCTCGTGCAGGCGGGCACGATTCATGCCGTGGTGGGCGAGAACGGCGCCGGAAAATCGACGCTGATGAAAGTGCTGGCCGGCGCGGTGAAGCCGGACGGGGGCAGCATTCTGCTCGACGGACAGCAAATCGTCATCGACTCGCCGAACGCGGCGCGCAAGCGCGGCATCGGAATCGTGTATCAGGAATTGTCGCTGTTCCCGCAGCGGTCGGTGCTGGCGAATTTGTTCGTCAATCGCGAGCCGACGCGGCGGGGATGGGTTTCGGTGAGCGCGATGGAGGCGCAAAGCCGCGCGCTACTGGACCAGCTTGGGCTGCATGTCGATGTGCATGCGCCGGTCAGCCGCCTCAGCATCGGCGAACAGCAGCTTGTCGAACTATGCCGCGTGCTGCTGGAAGAGCCGCGTTTGCTGATCCTGGACGAGCCGAACTCGGCGCTGAACAAGCGCGAGACGGAGCGGCTGTTCGACGTGCTTCGGCAATTGCGCGCGCGCGGCAACACGATGCTGTACGTGTCGCATCGGCTGGAGGAAGTTTTTGCCATCTCCGACCGCGTGACCATCACCCGCAACGGGCGCGACGTGCTGACCAAGGATCGCGCGGCGCTGACGATTCCCGAAGTGATCGAAGGCATGATCGGCGTGCAGCACGATGCGCTGTTCCCGCCTCCCCTGCCCCCGCGCGCTGCCCGGGCTGCGGAGCGGATCGTCGTCGAGGGTCTGCACAACAACGCTTTGCAGGACATCGGGTTTTCCGCCTCGTCCGGCGAGATCGTCGGGCTTGCCGGGCTGGAGGGCTCCGGCGTGTCGAATCTGCTGGCGGTGCTGTTCGGCACCGAGGGCGCGCGTGGCAGGGTGGAGTTTCCGGACGCGAAGGGGTTGCCGAAGAGCCCAGCGGATGCGGCGCGGCGCGGCGTGTGCCTGGTGCCGGCGGATCGGCGGCGTAACGGGCTGATGCTGGACAAGAGCATTCTGTTCAACATCAGCCAGGTCGTGTTCGGGGCGCGCCGCGATGGCGTGCCCTGGTTCAATCAGGCGACGGCGTTGCAACGCGCGCGCCGGCAGATTGGCGATCTGCGCATCAAGGCGCGCTCGCCGTACGCGCTGGCCAACGAACTCTCCGGCGGCAATCAGCAGAAGATCGTGATCGGCAAGTGGCTGGAAATCGGGCCGCGCGTGTTCCTGCTCGACGACCCGACGCGCGGCGTCGATGTCGGCGCCAAGCGGGAAATTTACGGGCTGATCCGCAAAATGTCGGCCGATGGTGGCATCGTGCTGTTCAGCTCGACGGAGTTGCCGGAACTGATCGGCATGTGCGACCGGATTCTGGTGCTGTACCAGGGGCGTCTGGCGGGAGAGTTGTCAGGCACCGACATCGACAACCGCACGCTGCTGCATCTAATCAACACCGCCGAGATGCCGGCGAGAGAGGACGCACGATGACGGCTCTCCCCGAACGGCGGCGCACACGGAGGCTGCCAGAAGAACTTGGCGTGATCGTCGCGTTGCTGGTGATGATGACAGTGATCGGCGTCGCACGGCCACGCTTCCTCAATCCGCTAAATCTGCTGACGATCCTGGGGCACACGACGTTCCTCGGCATGCTTGCGGTCGGTATGGTGTTTTTGCTCGCGATTCGCGAGATCGACTTGTCCGTTGGCTGGATCTTCAATTTTTCCGCCGTCTTCACGGCCTTGTTGATGGTGGCGGGCGTGCCGCCGTGGGTGTGCGCGGTGGCGGGCGTGGGTTTCGGCGCGCTGCTGGGGCTGGTGAACGGGGCGCTGGCGGTGGTGCTGCGGCTGCCCGCAATCATCGTCACGCTGGGCACTTTCTCGATGTTCCAGGGGCTGTCGCTCGTGGTCAACAACGGGCGCGCGGTGGTGCCGGCCGACCAGGGCAGCAGCTTCTTCACCGCGATCTCGGCCAAATTGTTCGGCGTGCTGCCGGTGCCGGCGGCGGTGTTCCTGGTGCTGGCGGTCGTCATGCATCTGGTGCTCCACCGCTCGCGCTTCGGCTATCGCGTGCAGGCGGTGGGCAGCAATCCGGAGGCGGCGGAGCTGGCCGGCATCTCCAACGCCGCCGTGCGATTGCAGACGCTGGTGCTGATGGGCGCGATTTGCGGCCTGTCGGGGGCGATGTATGTCGGCTTTCGCGGCGCCATCGACCCGAACGAGGGCTCGGATTTCGTGCTGGTCGTGGTCGCCGCCGTCATCATCGGCGGCACGCCGCTCTCCGGTGGTTCCGGCACGGTGATCGGCGCCGTGATCGGCACACTGATCATTCAAATTATCAGCAGCGGTCTGATCTTCTTCGGCATCGACGCGACCTGGAGTACGTTCGTGACCGGCGCGGTGATCGTGCTGGCGGTGTCACTGGACCAGGCGGTGAAGTATCAACGCGCGCGACGGGCGCGAAGGCAGGCCAAGCATTGAGGGGTTGGCGCGCCCTGCTGGACTCGAACCAGCGACCCACAGCTTAGAAGGCTGTTGCTCTATCCACCTGAGCTAAGGGCGCCACGCCCGGATCAGTGCGTCCAGTTCTCCGACCGGCCGAAACGGAAATTGTCGGAGTAGGATTTGGGCACGAATTTGCGTTCGTGCGGCAGTTCGACCTCGAATTGCAATCCCTCCCGCGTGGCGTAGGCCACCGCCTCGTCGCGCGACTCGAATTTCAGCCGCACCTGCGTCTGCGTGTCGGCGCTGCCGATCCAGCCCATCAGCGGGTCGGCGCGTCTGGCCTCGGCCGGCTCGAACTCCAGCACCCATTCCGCCGTCCCGGCCCGGCCGGACTGCATGGCCGTCTTGGGGTGCCGAAATATCCGCGCGCGCGCCGCCATGATCTACTCCACAAACTCCCGCCACCGGCTGGTCGGGGCGGCCGGACTCGAACCGGCGGCCTCGTGTACCCAAAACACGCGCGCTACCAGGCTGCGCCACGCCCCGACACTTTGGTGGACCCGCGCAACCTAGTTTGCCGCCCCCTTGCACGCAAGCTGGCGCTGGGCGAAGGGTGGATTTCGGCTTTAGCGGGGCCATAAACAGGGCTCGTTTCATCGAGAGGGAGGTTGCGTTGTCCGACATGATCCTTTGGGGCTTCGATGGCTCCACCTACGTCCGCACGGTCAAGATGGTGCTGGCCGAGAAGGGCTTCACCGACTTCCAGCAGGTGCCGCTGAACGTTCTGGCGGGCGACCCCAAGACGCCGGAGCATCTGGAGCGGCATCCGTTCGGCAAGGTGCCGGTGCTGGACCATGACGGGGTACGGATTCTGGAGACGTCGGCCATCGCGCGCTACCTGAACGACATTTTGCCCGGCAAGTCGCTGATCCCGGCCACGCCGAAGGACCGCGCCCGGATGGACATGATCGTCGGCATCGTCGATTCGTACGGGTATGGGGCGCTCACCGGCGGCGTGGCGGCCTACCATCTGTTCCCGGATTTCGTCGGCGGCAAGAACGAGGCGTTCCGCGAGGATGGGCTTGCGAACGGGCGCAAAGTTCTGGAACTGGCGATGAAGACGAAGGGAGCCTCGCCGTTCATCGCGGGCGAGCTGAGTCTGGCCGATCTATATCTGGCGCCGATCCTGTTCTACGTCTCGCTGACGCCGGATGCGGCGGCGCTGTTCGATGTGCCGGGCTTTTCGGAGTGGTGGGCGGTCATCCAGGCGCTTCCCAGCTATCAGGCGACGGCGCCGAATTTGGGGTAGGCGCTCGCACGCTGTCTGTTGCGGACACTCGTTGGCCCCCTCCACTTTTGGGAGGGGGCCGAGCAGTCAAAAAATCGGCAATTTGGTGTCACTCGGCGGCCAGTCGCGTCGGCTCCCGCCAACGATGCGCGGCTGCCGGATGCGAGTCCGGCAGGCGCGACCGGCCCGCCCCGTAAATCTTCTCGCGCAGCGTGCCAGGGCGATACTCAAGCTTGAACGCCCCACGCCGCTGCAACTCGGGGATCACGAGATCCACCAGATCGACAAAACTGTCGTGTGAGACGGCGTACGAGACATTGAACCCATCGACACCGGTATCGCGCGCCAGCGACTGCAATTCGTCGGCGACCTGCTCGGCCGAGCCGACAATCAGTATCGACGGTCCGCCGATCGCAGAGCCCTGCGCCAGCTCGCGCACCGTCCAGACTTTGTCAGGATCCGCCGTCGTCAGCCCTTCCAACAACGATTGCACCGCATCGTTCTTGACGTAGCGGACCGGGTCGTCGAGATCGTATTCGGAGAAATTGATCCCGGTCCAGCCGGACAGCAGCGCCAGCGCGCCTTCGATGTTGACGTAGCCGCGATACTCCGCCTCCTTCGCGCGCGCGGCCGCCTCGGTCTTATCAACGATGATGCACACGCCGAGAAAGATCTTGATATCGCCGGGATCGCGCCCAAACGCGGCGGCGCGCGCACGGATATCGGCCACCCGTGGCGCGATCACCTGCCGCGATGGCCCGGTCAGGAACACGCCCTCGGCATGCTGTGCGGCGAATGCGCGGCCCTTGCCCGACGTGCCGGCCTGAAACAGGAACGGCGTGCGCTGCGGCGATGGCTCGCTCAGATGCACGGCATCGACGCGGTAATGCGCGCCTTCATACGTCACGCGATGCACCTTCCTCGGGTCGGCGAACACGCCGCTGCTTCGGTCTCGCAGCACCGCATCGTCTTCCCAACTGCCTTCCCACAATTTGTAGACCACGTTCATGTAATCCTCGGCGATTTCGTAGCGCAGATCGTGGCCGGTCAGTTGCGCCAGACCCGCGCCCTTGGCAGCACTGTTCAAATAGCCGGTAACGATGTTCCAGCCGAAGCGGCCGTTGCTGAAATGGTCGAGCGAGGAGACGCGCCGCGCGAACGGGTATGGCGGCTCGAAGGACAATGTGCAGGTCACGGCAAAACCGAGATGTTCCGTCACGCTCGCCATCACCGGCACGAGCAGCGCAGGGTCGTTGAGCGGCACTTGCGTGGCGTGCCGGATCGCCGCATCGCCGTTGCCGGCATAAACATCGTAAACACCCAGTACGTCGGCGATGAACAGCGCGTCGATCTTGCCGCGTTCGAGAATCTTCGCGAGGTCGGTCCAGTACGTCAGATCCTTGTGCGCGGACCGGTCGCGCGGATGCGTCCAAAGTCCCGGCGACAGATGCACCGGGCAATTCATGTCGAACGCGTTGATCAGCAACTCGGTGGTCATCTTCTTGCTCCGGTGGTTTGCGTTAGCCGGCGGCGGCGAGACCATGGCCGCGGCCGCGTTCCAGTGACTCGGCGCGCCGCGTTTCATCGCGCAGCAGGCTCCAGATTTCGTGGCGCAGGCCGGCGAACTCGGGCGCCGAGCGCAAATCCTCCTCCTGCGTGCGGGCGACGAAGGGAATTTTCACCTCCTGCTTGATGCGGCCGGGCCGCGAGGTCATCACCGCCACGCGCTGGCCGAGAAAGATCGCTTCCTCGATGCCGTGGGTGATGAACACGATCGTCTTACCCGACTGCTCCCAGATGCGCAGCAACTCGCCTTGCAGGATCTCGCGAGTCTGCGCGTCCAGCGCCGCGAACGGCTCGTCCATCAGCAGCACGTCCGGGTCGTAGGCGAGGCTGCGGGCAATCGCCACGCGCTGCTTCATGCCGCCGGACAATTCGTGCGGATAGCGGTCCTCGAACCCGGTCAGCCCCACTAGGGCCAGAAAGTCGCGCGCGATAGCGGTGCGGCGCGCTTTGCGCACGCTTTTCGCCTCCAGCCCGAATTCGATGTTTTGTAGAGCGGTCTTCCATGGAAACAGCGCGTATTGCTGGAACACGATGCCGCGGTCGAGCGCCGGGCCGGTCACTTCCCGGCCGTCGATCAGGATGCGGCCGCTGCTTGGCCTGTTCAGGCCGCCGAGCAGATCGAGCAGCGTGGACTTGCCGCAGCCGCTGGGACCGACGATGGAGACGAATTCGCCCGCAGCGACGTCGAGATTGATATCTTCGAGCGCCACGAAGCCGCCGCCGCCGCCGCGCCGCGCTGCTGTGGCCGTGACGGTAAAGGTCTTGCTGACGTTCTCGATGCGGATCGCGCTGCTCATGTCTGCTCCTGTGCGGCGGTGGCGGCGGCGCGGGGGCGCCGCCGCGTCGCGCGCTAGTCCTTGTTGTAGGGATTGAAGGCGTTGGTGAAGAATTCGGCAGCCTTGTGCTTGCCGGCCGGCACGACGCCACGGCGTTCGTCCACGCCGAGCCAGAAGGCGATGTCCTCCTCCTTGTTCAGCCCGTGCGGCGCCCAGCTCAGCGTGCTGTAATCGCCGGTGCCGCCCTTGGTGTAGATGAACGGCGCCCAATCGGCCTCGATGCGGCCCCGCTCGATGCCGAGCTTGACCACCTCGGCCGGATGCGCGTTCGCCCAGTCGGCAGCATCGGCAATCGCCGAAACGTAGGCGCGCACGAGGTCCGGGTGTTCGGCGATGAACTTGTCGGTCGCCATCGTGCCGCCGCGCTCGATCGGCCGTCCCGCCAGATCGGACCACTGGAAAAGCTGCCGGTAGCCTTTCTTCTGTAGATGCGCATAAAGCGGTGTGTAGGCGATGATGGCGTCGATGCCGCCCTGCAACAGCACTTGTTCGAGCTGCGCGTCCGGCACCGGCACGATAGTCACATCGTCCTTGGTAACGCCTTGCTTGCCGAGCCAGTCGAGCGTGAACCACACGCCGGAGAAGCTCGGATTGGTGGTGCCGATCCGCTTTCCCTTGAGATCCGCCTGCGTTTTGATCGGGCTGTCGGCCTTGACGAACAGCGCGTCGCCCGCGTTACGCGGATCGAACGTCAAGGTCGAGGACACGACTTCCTTGGCCTTGACGCCCTTGTCGAGCACATTGATGAAGTAGGCGTAGTCGGCGTATGGCGCGAAGTCGATTGCTCCGCTGTCCAGCGCCACCGTGTACTGGTCCCACGGCAGATGCGCCCAATCCGGCGTCACGCCGTATTTCTGGAAGAAGCCCTTGGCATCTGCGACTTCCACCAGTTCGTAGCCGCCCGACCAGTACGGTCCGGGCCAGAATATCTTGATCGGCTTCAATTCGGCGGCCTGCGCCGCGCCTGCGGCCAGCAACAATCCGGCGGCGGCCACAGTTTGGCCGACGCGAAGCGCGATGCGCTTCGACAGCGATGGGAACACGATATTTCTCCTTTTGGGGTCGCGGGAACAGCCGGGCCCGGCCGCCGATGCGCCAGCCGGGCGACGCGCTCAGGCGGCGGCGTCCACCTTCCACGAGGTCAGCCGCCGTTCGAGCCATACCAGCAGCCAGTTGCTGACGATGCCGAGCACGGCCAGCACGATGACGCCGACATAGAGCACATGAATGCTCAACAGGTATTGTGCATTGATGATCAGATAGCCGAGTCCGCTGCTGGCACCGACCATTTCCGAAACCACCAGCATCAGGAACGAATAGGTCACGGCCAGCCGCATGCCGGTGATGATCGACGGGATCGCCGACGGCACCACCACCTTGACCAGCACTTTCCAGTCCGGCAGCCCGATCGAACGGGCGTAGCGGACCAGCGCCGGATCGACATAGCGCACGCCATTGGTGGTGCCGAGCAGGATCGGCCACACCACCACCCAATAGATGATCGCGACCTTGGTCGCGTAGCCGATGCCGAAGAACAGGATGAACACCGGGAACAGCGACACCGGATTGGTCTGCCGCAGCAATTGCAGCAACGGGTTCAGGTAGTTCTCCAGCGGCTTGTACCAGCCAAGCAGAATGCCGAGCGGAATGGCCGTGACCACGCCCAGCCCGAAGCCGCCGGCGGCGCGCCCGAGGCTGACCAGCACCTCCGGCAGCAACTTGCCGGAGGCGGCGAATTCGACGCCCCGGACGATGACTTCCGAGAACGGTGGGAGAAACGTACGGTCGATCAGGTTGAAGCGCGGCGCCAGTTCCCACAGCAGCAGGAACACGACAATCGCCAAGGATTTCTCCAGCAGTTTCTGCGTCACGCTCCAGGCTCCGGCGAACGACGGCAATGCGCGGGCCGATGGCAGCGCCACCGATGCAACGGCATTCTCCGACGAACCTTGGGACATAACGGCGCACTCCTTGCCAAAACACGGTCGAAAGACGTGCGATACCCTCTTATACGATTTTAAGAGAGTCAATCTCTGAATTAACTATGCTCCGTCATATGAAAGATAATACCACGGCTCGTGGGGTTCATCCCGTCGGCGCGCGCCTCCCCAGCCCGCTCCCTCAAGGGGGCGAGGCGTTCTTGTCCTCGCAGGGGCGAGCCGCCGATCGCGGTCTTCGGACGAAGCTAGAGCATGACCGGATCATGTCTGGTCATATCCTGCGTGCCTGACGTATTCGGCGCACTCCGCTGGGCTGAATTGGTTCAGGAGTGATCCGATGCGGTTCCAGACGGCGGCGATGG
>CAJCJG010000304.1 GCA_903970625.1 Solirubrobacterales bacterium 70-9
CGGCCTTCGCCGGGGTGACGGTACACACGTAGATGGACGGCTCCCTCCTCGCCACCGAAAAGCCCATCGGCATCGCCATCATGGCCATGGGCGGGCAGGGTGGTGGCGTATTGGCGGACTGGATTGTTGCCCTCGCCGAAGCGCAGGGATTTCACGCCCAAACCACCTCCGTCCCCGGCGTCGCGCAGCGCACCGGGGCCACGATCTACTATGTCGAACTGATCCGCCCGATCCCCGGGCGCCACCCCGTTCTGTCGCTGATGCCGGTGCCCGGCGACGTGGACGTGGTGATCGCGGCGGAAATGATGGAAGCCGGACGCGCCATCCAGCGCGGACTGGTCTCGCCCGACCGCACCACTTTGATCGCCTCCACCCACCGCGCGCTGTCCGTGCTGGAAAAAGCCAACCCCGGCGACGGCCGGGCCAATTCCGAAACCGTGCAAACGGCGGCGGAAACGCTGGCCCGCCGCTTCCTGTCAGCCGACATGCAGGCGCTGGCCGAGGGCCACGGCAGCGTCATCTCCGCCTCGCTGTTCGGGGCGCTGGCGGGCTCCGGTGCGCTGCCGTTCGAGCGCGCGGCGTTCGAGGACACCATCCGCGCCGCCGGCGTCGGCGTGGACGGCAGCCTGCGCGCGTTCGGCGCCGGGTTCGACGCCGTCCGCACCCCCGGCAACCGCCCGCCGCCGGGCGCGGTGCTCAAACAAGCCGATATCGCGGCCGGCGGCAGCGACCCCGAACGCGCCGACCTCGCCCGCGCCCTTGCCCGCATCGAAGCCATGCCCGCGCCCGCGCACGACATGCTGCGCCACGGGATCAAGCGGCTGATCGACTATCAAGACATCGCCTACGCCCGCGAATACCTGGAGCGCATCGAAAGATTTTCCGCGTTCGACCAATCCCTGACCATAGAACTGGCCAAACAGATCGCGGTCGCCATGTCGTACGACGACGTGATTCGGGTGGCGGATTTGAAGACCCGCGCCAGCCGCTTTGCCCGTGTCCGCACCGAAATCCAGGCCAAACCCGACCAACTCGTCGGCATGACCGAATTTTTTCACCCGCGCCTGGACGAAGTCATTTCCACCCTCCCCGCGCGCCTTGGTCTCGCCGTGGAAGCTTCGCCTGTGCTGCAAAGCATATTGCGGCCGTTGTTCCGATCCGGCCGCCGCCTCCGCACGGATCGGCTGACGGGCTTCCTGCCGCTCTACGCGCTCGCCGGCCTGAAAAAACACCGCCGCCGCCTGCTGCGCCACCGCCGCGAGCAGGCGCATATCGAGACATGGCTGGCCCTGATTGCCGCCCACGCCGCCGCCGACATCCGGTTGGCCGTCGAAATCGCAAAATGCCGTCGGTTGATCAAGGGTTATAGCGACACCCACGCGCGCGGCCTGAGCAAATACGACCGCGTGCTCGGCGCCCTGCCGATCCTGGTCGGCCGCGCCGACGCCGCCGATTGGATCCGCCGTTTGCGTGACGCCGCCCTCAAGGACGAAGATGGCACGATGCTGGACGGGGCGCTTGCCACCGTCGCCACACTGTAACGGGGAGACCGACATGAGCAGCCTGCAAGACTTTGCCGCCGACCTGCTGGCGGGCAAAATCCGCATCGTGGATTTGACGCAAACGCTCTCGCCCGATTTCCCCACCATCGTGTTGCCGCCGCAGTTCGGCCAGTGCGCGCCGTTCAAGATCGAGGAAGTGTCGCGCTACGACGAGCGCGGCCCCGCATGGTACTGGAACACCATTTCGATGAATGAACACACCGGCACGCATTTCGACGCGCCGGTCCACTGGGTCAGCGGCAAGGATTTTCCGAACAACACGACGGACACGATTCCCGCCGAAAAGATGGTCGCCCCGGCTGTCGTCATCGACATCTCCGCCGAGGTGGCGAAGAACCCGGATTTCCTGCTGACGGTCGAGGCGTTGCAAGCGTGGGAAGCCGCCCATGGCCGCATTCCGGACGGCGCCTGGGTGCTGCTGCGCACCGATTGGTCGAAGAAATCGGGCGCCGAGTATGCGAACGTGCAGGCGGACGGCGCGCACACGCCCGGCCCGGACGTTGCCAGCATCAAGTGGCTGGTCGAGGAGCGGGACGTCTTGGGCTTCGGCACGGAAACCATCGGCACCGATGCCGGGCAGGCGTTCGCCTTCCAGCCGCCGTTCCCCGCGCACTTCTTCATGCACGGCAAGGGCCGCTACGGATTGCAATGTCTGACCAATCTCGACCAGTTGCCGCCGACCGGTGCGCTGGTCATCGCGCCGCCGCTGAAAATCAAGGGCGGCTCGGGCAGCCCGCTGCGTGTGCTGGCGCTCGCTCCGACGTGAGCGCTCCGGCTGTGGCGGCGTTCGCGCGCAGGACCATATGCGATGCCGTCACTCCCAGGAGAACGACCATGAAACTGTCGCACACGATCGCCGCCGGATGGCTCGCCGCCGCGCTGCTGTCCGGCGCCGCGCATGCGGAGACGATGAAATTCCACGCCACTCTGAATGCGGCCACCGAAGTGCCGCCGAAGAAAAGCGACGGCACCGGCACGCTGGACGCCACGCTCGACACAGCCACCAAGGCGCTCACGTATAAGATCACCTACGGCGGCCTGACCGGCCCCGCGACGATGGCGCATTTTCATGGTCCGGCGCTGCCGGGCGCCAACGCGGGCGTCGTCGTGCCGTTCAAAAGCCCCGCCAGCGGCGCGAGCGACACCGTGACGCTGACCGACGCACAGATGGCCGACCTCGAAGCCGGCAAGTGGTACACAAATGTTCACACGGCAGCTAACCCGGGCGGCGAGATTCGGGGGCAGGTGACGGCGGTGAAGTAAGCGGGCACACTGTTCGCCGATCTTCAACCTTCGGACGTGCGATGCGAATCGAGCCGAATGCGACCCGTACCGGTCTGGTTTTGCACCTGGGGGGCGGAGACATCCGCCCCCTTCACCCGCTCTGGCTGCGCGAGCGGCTGGACGGCCCGGACTATATGGACCCTACGAACGGCCAGCGCCTGTACGACCCGTCCGATCTGCCGGCCGACCTGCAAGTGTTGGAAGTCACCCCTCGCGCGCCCTCGGTCTGGCTCATCACGTTCAGCGACGGAGCCGAAGGCGTGCTGAGTGAGGCGCAGATTTTGGCGGAGTTCCGTCATTCCGCAGCCCATCCCGGCCTGCCGCCGCGCCTGTCTTGGACCGGTACGCTGTCACCGCTGCCGATCCTGCCGTGGCGGCCGAACCCGTCGGATGCCAGTCTGCTGCAAATGGTCGAGACGTTCCTGCGCTACGGATTCGTCATCCTGCGCGGGGTCCCCAGCGCGCACGCGGCGGTCATGGACGTCGCCGAAACCTTCGGCACCGTGCGCGACACGAATTTCGGCAAAATGTTCAACGTCCGGTCGGAGCCGAACCCTGAAGATCTGGCCTATACCGGTATCCCGCTCGACCCGCACACCGACAATCCTTATCGCGACCCTGTACCGGGTGTGCAGTTGCTGCACTGCCTGACCAACCGCACCAGCGGCGGCTTTTCGACCCTTGCCGATGGCCTGACCGTCGCCGAAGCCCTACGCGCTCGCGACCCCGCTGCGTTCCAAATCCTCGCCTCGACGCCGGTGCGCTTCATCTATTCGTACGGCCGCACCGAACTCGTGGATTACGCGCCGCTGATCGAACACGATGCCGGCGGCAACATCGTCGGCTTGCGCGTCAGCCCCAAACTCGAATTCGTGCCGTTGTTGCCGCACGCCGAGTTGGACGCATTCTATAAAGCCCGCAGGTTGCTGGACCGGATGCTGCGCGATCCGGAATTCTCGATCGAATTCCTCCTCGGCGACGGCGATTTGATGATGTTCGACAACCGCCGCCTGCTGCACGGCCGCACCGGCTTCGACCCGCAGGAGGGGCTGCGCCACCTGCAAGGATGCTATATCGACATCGACGGCCCCCGCAGTCTCTACCGCGTGCTGCAACGCGGGCAAGCGCGGCGCGTGGCGGCGGAATAAGGGGTTCTGAGCATGGAAACCGTAACCTTCCGCAAGATGGAAGATGGCACGCGGGACGAGTATCTCCTCCTGCAACGCCTCGAAAAGCCTCACCTGGCCGGTGTCGCCAAGCGAGTCCTGCGCGAACTGGCGCAGCAGGGCGAGGAATCGATGGACGGCTACCTGATCACGCGGCTGGAACACGCGCTGCAAGGTGCCACCCGCGCCTATCGCGAAGGCGCGGACGACGATTGGATCGTGGCCACACTTGTTCATGACATCGGCGATGGCTTGGCACCGCAAAACCACGACCGCTTTGCTGCCGAAATGCTGCGCCCGTTCGTGCGCGAGGAAGTCACCTGGGTGGTCGAACACCACGGCGCCTTCCAGATGATCTACTACGCCCAGCATTATGGCTGGAACCAGCACGAGCGGGACAAATACCGCGACAGCCCATATTTCCAAAGCTGCGTCGATTTTTGTGCCCGCTGGGACCAGTCCTCGTTCGATCCGGACTACGACTCCAAGCCGTTGGAATTCTTCGCCCCGATGGTCGAGCGAGTCTTTGCCCGCAAGGCATACGACGATGCTGTCGTGCAGCCCGGAATCGTTCGTGGCTTGCCAGTCCTGTCCGCGACGGCAGCCTAGCGTTACTTCGGGACGACTGTCGTGTTGGCATCGGGGGCCGGCGGTGGCTTGACGACCGGCATCTTGTCGTTGGTCGGCGTCTTCACCGGCACCTGAATGCCTGGGTCCATCGGTTTGGGTACGACGACGGAGGGTGTGCTCGTGCTGCCGACCGCGCCCGGCGGCGCGACTTGTTCCGGAACCGTCCGGGGCGCGTCCGGCATAGACGCGGGGGGCGGAGCGGCGGGTTGTGGGGCAGGGGCGGTTGTCTGCGCCATCGCTGGCAAAGACAGCAGTGCCACCATCAAAAAAGCGGTTGCACCAATGCCCGGTTCGGTTTTGCCGCAAGTCTCGAGAATGGGTGTGCTCATCGTGATTCTCCCTCGGCACCGATTCAATGCGTCAGGCGGCGCCGACGTTCCACGCACCTGGAACCACACGAATCGCGCCAAGCAAGACCGCGCGGACTTCGTTGTCTGCCACGCCCGCGCGTCGGATGCCCGCAAGATCAGACGTCGGCCGCACTCCGCCATCGACCCCGGCCCGCCGATGTGCCTCTACTGATCCCTCCACCATGGAGACACCGATGGCGGTCGGTCGGCAGTGACAATCGCAGTTGGCGATACTGGCCAGAGTCAAACCGTTCTCGTCGTGGACGATGAGCCGGCGCTGCGCATGGTCGTGGCCGAAATCCTGGAAGATGACGGCTATATCGTCATCGAAGCGGCAGACGCCCCAGAGGGACTTCGGGTGCTGCAATCGGGTGTTAGGATCGACCTTCTGATCACCGATCTCCAACTCCCCGGTGCGATGAACGGCCGCCAACTCGCCGACGCTGGCCGCGCCTTGCGTCCGGATTTGCGGCTGCTGTTCATCACCGGCTCGGCCGAAACGGTTGCGGTTGCCAGTGGGCAACTGGAAGCCGGCATGCAGGTGCTGACCAAACCGTTCACCATCGACGCGCTCGGCCTCAAAATTCGGGAAATCATTGCCGGCTGAGGCCTATTGGCGTGGCGCATGAACGAGGTCGTGTACGAACGACAGCTTGGCGATAGCGTCGGGCGACAGGATGAACGGATAAAGATCGTTCAACCCCATGCTGCGGTTCATCGCGTTTAGCGCGAAGGTCAACGGCAGCCACACCTCGATCAACTGCGCGAAACCGCCGGCCTGATACGGGTCTATTTTCACTTGCGCGTGGAACAGGTCGTCGGCGGCGATCTCCGGATGAACTTCCAATCCGAACGCACGCGCGGTCTCCAGGCAATCCACGATGTGCAGATAATGCGCCCAGGTCTCGGCAAAATCCTCCCACGGATGCGTGGTCGCGTAGGCGCTGACGAAATGCATCTGCCAGTCGGCCGGCACGCCCTCGCTGTAATGGCGTTTCAGCGCCGCGTCGTAGTCCTCGCGCTCGTCGCCGAAGACCGCGCGGCATGCCTCGAACCCGTTCGCGTCGGCGATCAGCCGGTCCCAGTAATAGTGCCCGACCTCGTGGCGGAAATGCCCCAGGAGCGTGCGATACGGCTCGCCCATCTGCGTTCGCCGCATCTCCCGCTCGGCATCGTCGGCCTCCTGCAAGGCCACCGTGATCAGCCCGTCGTCGTGCCCGGTCAGCACCTTGCCGTCAGCCGGGTCGGCGAGAAAATCGAACGCGAGGCCACGCGCCGGATCGTCCGCAACATTCGGGGTTGGCAGCCGAAGTTGCAGCAGCGTGTAGAACAGCCGGTGGCTCGCCACCTCCATCTTCCGCCATTTGCGCAGATTCTCCGCGTCTGACAGGTCCGGCACGGTGCGGTTATGACGGCAGGCGACGCAGAACCGCTCGGGCCAATCGGCGGGGACCAGCCAGTTGCAGACGTCCCAGGCGGCGTTGTCGCAGAACCGCCACAGCGTGTCCGGCATCGCGAGCGCCCGCCACATATCGTCGTCGGCCGGTTCCAGCGCGCTCAGCGTCGTCTGCTCCGGAATGAAGCCCAGAAGATGGGTACAACGTTCGCAGCGGCGGTTCTCGAAGCGCAGCACTTGGCCGCACTCCTGGCACTCGAACAGTTTCATGGGGAAACCCTCCGATTGGCGTCATAAAAACCCCTCCCGCCGGAGCGGAAGGGGTTACGTGAGGCGAACAGTCAGTGCTCGTCGCGCAGACTGCCGCCGTACGCCGCAGCGGCGCTGGCGATGAAGGCACCGATCACCAGCGACAGCGCGGTGAAGATGGCGAACTCGGCTGCCGCCTTGCGCGCGGTGTCGGCGGCCTGCTTGGCTTTCACCTCCGCCGCCTTGGCACGGGCGATCACGTCATCCACCCGCTTCTGCGCGTCCGCCGGCGCAATGCCGGTCTGGCTGGCGACAAGCTGCGCCAGATAGGCTTTGTCCCCTGCCGGCACATCGCCGCTGGTCAAGCCCGACGCCAAAATGCGCGACGCCTGCGCCACCGCCTGCTGAGGGTTTGCGTCGGGCTTGTCCGAACGGAACAACATGTCCAGATCGTAGCCCGAGACCGAGGACATCCCCTGCGACGCGACCGAGCCGGCACCCTGCGCGGCTCCGCCAGCCACAGTCGCCGCCGCATTTACGCCCCCGCCAATCATCGACGTCGTGGCCGACGCAAGCAACATCCCGCCCACCACCGTCGCCAGCGCCCACATCACGAAGCCATGCGCCGTGTCGCGGAAGAACACTTCGTGGGTATGTACGCCTACCCATTTGGATCGCAGGCGCCCGGTCACGAAGCCGCCCGACGCGGAGCCGATCCATTGCACCACGATCAGGCCGATGCCGGTCGAGATCGCGAACGTCTTGGCCGACGCTCCCGCATCGTCCCATGGAGAAATCGCCGCGAACCCGAAACCGGTGCCGAGAACGACCAGCACCAAGCTGACGGCCGTCGCCACCACTGCGCCGGCAAAGATCGCCGCCCAACTGACGGCCGAGTGCGAAGACTCGGTCGCGCCCGGCGCGACAGTCGTGTACTGGCGGTCAACGCCACCCTGCACAATCGTATTCATCTCAATGCCAGACCAGAGCGAGCAAGATGATGATGGGAATAGGAACGCCCAACAACCAGAGCAAAATGCCGCGGCCCATGATTACCTCCTGACGGTGAACTCGACCGGTTAAACGGAGGTCGGTCGATGCCAGTTCCATCAGCAGCGGGATTTATAGCTCGATGTGGTCTTGCCCGAACAGGCTGCCCCATTGCTGCCCCGGCCCGGTCGCTTGCCCGGCCAGCCGGAGTGCGCCCCACACGCCAGCCGATGCGGAATCGTAAACCGCGATCCCGGTCTCCCGTTCCATGGCGTCCACCAGATGCGCCGCCGCCAGGTTCGTGCAGTAGGTGAGGATTGCCTCCGGCCGCGCCGCCGCGACGTGCCGGATCATGGCGACGATGTCGTGGTCCGGCAGCGAGGCGTAGGCCAGATTGTCGGTCAGCCCTGCGTGCGCATCCGCCACGATCTCGTACCCGGCCTGCGCGAACACCGGCGGAAGCTTTTGCGCGTAGCCGGTGGCATAGGGCGTAACCAGCGCCAGCCGGCGAAACCCGTTCACCCGCAACGCTGCGTCGATGGCCAGCGTCGAGGTGATCGCCGGAATGCCGAGGGTCGCGGTGATCTGCTCGCACAGCCTCCGATCCACGTCGAACCCGAGGCTTCCGCCCCGACTGCCGTTCCAGCAGATTGCGGCTGGTGCGGCGTGCGACAACAAGGTCGCGGCCCGCAGCATCCCGTCCCAGTCGTACTCGTCGGCAGCAGCGTCCGACGACCCCGCGACCGCGATGCGCGAAAAATGGCCCGACACGGCTGGAAAATCCGCCAAAATCGCCGTCGTCACCCGCTCGACCACGACGTTGCCGGACGGCGTGATCATCGCCAGCCCCACCGTCGGCCGCCGGATGGCGTCAAGCGTCGTGAGCCGGGCAATGTCGGCCATGCGATCCGATCCTTGAGCGTCGGACGCATTGGGCAGCAATCCGCAGACATTGAAAAGGACCGAATTGCGCGCCGCTATTGGGCCTCTGTCTGCGCCGAAACCACCCGGTTGCGGCCGCGTTGTTTGGCGAGATAGAGCTTCTGGTCGGCAGCCATGATCAGTTGCTGTGCGTTGGTGCCGTCCTTCCACACCATCGAAGCGACCCCGCCGCTGATGCTGACGAAATCGGCTGCCGGCGAAAAGGCGTGCCGGACATCGAGGCGCGCGACCGCCGCCCGCGCCAGTTCGGCGACCTGTGCCGCGCCGGCCAGTTCCGTGTTCGGCATGATCAGGGCAAATTCCTCGCCGCCGTAGCGCGCCACCAGATCGGCGGGGCGGCGACCGCAGGACAGCAACGCCGCCGCCACCCGCTGCAAACACTCGTCCCCGGCCTGATGCCCATAGTGGTCGTTGAATGCCTTGAATGAATCGACATCGCACAGCATCAGCGACAGCGTCCACTTGTAGCGGCGGGACATTGCAATTTGCTTGTCCAGATAGGCGTCGAAATAGCGCCGGTTCGCCAGCGTCGTCAGCGAATCCTGTAGCGAGATCTGCTCCAGATACTTGTTGGACGTTCTCAGCTTGGCCGACATTCGGACCAGCCTTGCATAGTGATTGCTGCTTTCGATCAGCAGCACGACGAGCAGAAAGGTTGCCGCCACGAGGCCGTACACGCGCCCCACGTACCACCCCAGATCGTAGCGGCCCGTGTTCAGGATCGCGGCGAGCGCGATGTCGAACAGCCATGCGCACATCACCACCATCAGCCACAAATCGATCATCCGGTGTGGGCGACGGAACCACAGAACCAGCAGTGCCAGCAGGCTCAAAGCCCAGTCGCATGCGATGAAGATTCGCCCCAGGGCGGTTGTGCGATCGCCCCGGATGAACTCCGGCATGAAATGTTGTCCCGCCGTGGCGACGACGGAAATTGCGAGGACCACGGCGATGACGGCCACGACGATCGAGAACATCGCCACCCACGTCGGCGACAGCGCCGGGTCGTGGACCTCGGCCACTTCGATCGATTTTGTCTTCAAAAGCGCGTAGCCGATCACGGCCATCGGGAAGCCCGCGTGCCAGCACACGTATAACGCCGATGTGGTCTGCGGCCCGGCGCCGAACAGCCCGGTGGGCGAGAACAGGCCGGGGAATATGAGGGTGTAGGACGCCACGATGGTGGACGTGAACAGATAACCCGCGGCCAGCACAAGCACGGCCCGCGACCGGAGGAAGCGAAACTGGCCGAACAACAGGACCGCCGTGATCATGTCGCATATCAGCAGACACGAACTGTAGATGGGGATGAAGGCGGGTACGGCGAACAGCGGCGTCCGCGCGAACGGGACGGCCATCGCGAACAGCGCGCCGGAGATCACCACGGCCGCCAATGCCATGCGTTTCTCTCGCCCACCGGCAAACTCGGTCGATAGGAACAGCGGCTCGGCATTTGCGTGCTCGTTCAGAAGATCCGACGTGTCGATGCGTCCGGGCTCCACGGTCTCGGGCGGCTTGGGGACGATATGCGGTGCTTCCGCTGCGCGACCGTGCGCGGCGTCCGGCATCGGTCGGCCTTCGCCCGTCTCGTCTTCGGCGGGGACGGTATCCGTGCGTTGACTGGCCGCGCTCAAGGGGGTCATCTCTCCCGCGTCGGGTCAGGTTGCGGGCAAAAACTGCGATGCGACCGCCTCGCTCGTCTCCGCCGCCGGCACGCACCAGGCTTCGGCGGCGACGCCAGTGCGCAGCAGCCCGGCGAATTGGTTCGGAACCACGGGCCGGCTGAAATAATAGCCTTGCGCCTCGTCGCACTGGTGGGCGCGCAGGAACGCGAGTTCCTCCAGTGTCTCCACCCCTTCCGCCACCACACGCAGCTTCAGGCTCTGGGCCATGCCGATGATGGCGCCGACAATCGGCGCCGCCTCACCCGTGGCGTCGATCTGGCGGACGAACGATTGATCTATCTTCAGCGCATCGACCGGAAATTTGTGAAGATAGCTCAAGCTCGAATACCCCGTGCCAAAATCATCGACTGCAACCCTAACCCCGCTTTCGCGAAGCTTCTGAAGTATGAAGGCCGTCGATTCGATCCTTCTCATCAGAACACTCTCGGTCAGTTCAAGTTCCAGAAATCTGGGGTCCATCCCCGTATCGCTAAGAATTTCGAGCACGCCATCGAGGAAGCCTTCGTTGCGAAATTGCATTGCCGAGACATTGACCGCCATGGTCGTCTCCGGCAGGCCCGCATTCGTCCAGGTCCGTGCTTGAGCGCATGCTTCACGCAGCACCCAGGAACCGATCGGCAAGATCAGGCCGCATTCCTCGGCTACCGGAATGAATTGCGCCGGGGATATCGCACCCCGTGTCGGGTGCTCCCAGCGAATCAGAGCTTCCGCCCCGGTGATCGCGCCGGTCCGCAGATTGATCTTGGGTTGATAGTGAAGCGAGAATTCCTGCCGATCCAGGGCACGGCGCAGGCTCTCCTCGGTGGATTGCCGTTCGACGGCGCGCACGTTCATCGCGGGCGCGAAAAACTGGTAGTTTTGCCTGCCGTTTTCCTTGGCCTGATACATTGCCGTGTCGGCGTTCTTGATCAGCGTCTCCGCGTCCTGGCCGTCGTGTGGGTAAACGCTCACGCCAATGCTGGCGGTGACATGCAGATCGTGTGTGTCGATCGAATGCGCCTCGGCCACCGCTTGCAGGATACGGTTGCAAGCATTGGCAGACCCTTCCGGCTGCTGCACTTCGGAGAGCAGCACGATGAACTCGTCGCCGCCCTGCCGGCTGACGGTATCCGCCGCGCGGACGCAGTTTTCCAGCCGTCCGGCGATGGACCTTAGCAGCTTGTCGCCGATCGGGTGCCCCAGCGAATCGTTGATGTGCTTGAAGCCGTCCAAATCGAGGAACAGCACCGCGACCTGGGCCTGATGCCGCGCGGCAAAGGCGATGGCCTGGCCGATCCTGTCGCTCAGCAGCCCCCGGTTTGGCAGCCCGGTCAGGAAGTCGTGCTGCGCCGAATAGGTCATTTCCTGCGTCATCGCGTGGGCAGCGGTCACGTCGCGGAAGATGATGACGGCGCCGGTCGCGGTCCCATCCCGGTCGAGGATCGGCGCGATGGAGTTTTCGATCTGGATTTCGCCGCTGTCGCGCCGCACCAGCAAAAAATCTGAGGACAGGAACGGATCGTCGCTGTGCTTCAACTCGATGTCGCCAGGATTCGCGACGGCCGCACGGGTCTTCGCGTCCAGGATGCGGAACACCTCGGTCAGCGGCCGGCCTATCGCTTCCGGAAACGACCACCCCGTCATCGCCTCCGCCACATGGTTCATAAACGTGATTCGCCCGGAGGTATCGGTGCAGGCCAGTGCGTCGGCGATGCAGTTCAACGTGGCCTGCGCAAGCTCCTTTTCCTTGAGCAATTCGTCTTCCAATCTCTTGCGCTCCACGGCGTACCGTAGCGACCGCAGCAGCCCCCGCGCCTCGATCTGCCCTTTGACGAGGTAGTCTTCCGCGCCGCCGCGCAACGCCTCCATTGCCGTCGTTGCGTCGTCCAGGCCGGTCAGCACAACAAGCGGCACGCGCGGCGCCGCCTCGTGCGCCCGCCGCAGCGCGTCCAACCCTTGCGCATCGGGCAATCCGAGGTCGAGCAGGATGATATCGGCGGGATGAGCGGCCAGATGCTCCTCCGCGTCGCTCATCCGCCCGACATAGGTTACGTCCGCGTTGTCCAGGCCCTCCTCGATCAGCATTTCCTGAAGCAAGCGGGCGTCGCCCCGGTTGTCCTCGACGATCAGGACCGACTTGATCGTGCTCATACCGCCGGTACCGGGCTCGGCAATTTGGCCTTGGTGAGCCAGAAATCATTGATGTTTTTGATGAGCACCTCAAAATCTTCCAGAAGAACGGGCTTGCTGAGGTAGCAGTTCGCCTGGAGCTGGTAGCTCGCCACGATATCGGCCTCCGCATCCGAGGTCGTCAGAATGACGGTCGGGATCGTTTTCAGGCCGGCGTCTTTCTTGATCTGCGCCAGGACTTCGCGGCCATCCATTCTGGGCAGGTTCAGATCCAGCAGGATCAGATCCGGGCGCGGGGACAGCAGGTGGCTCCCCTGCTGCCGCAGAAAGGCCATGGCCTCGACACCGTCGGCGGCCACATAAAGGCTGACCGCCTCGCCGCTGGCCTCGCGGAAGGCTTCCCGCGTCAACCGAACGTCGCCGGCACTATCCTCGACCAATAGTACGTTGAGAGACATCGTATCTGCTCCAATAACTGTCATGCCGCTCTTTCGCTTTTCGCGAGGGTAAAGCGAAAGGTGGAACCCGCACCTGGCGTCGACTCGACGGAAATGTCGCTGCCATGTCGCTCCAAGATCTTCTTGCAGATGGCGAGCCCGATGCCCGTGCCGGCAAATTCTTCCCGTTTGTGTAATCGCTGGAACATGCCGAATATTCTTTCAAAATACTTGGAGTCGATGCCTATTCCGTTGTCTTGCACCGCGAAAGCCCATTTCCCCCGTGCCGCTTTGTTGGCGGAAATATGAACTTGCGGATGATCGGAGGTTTGATACTTGATGGCGTTGCCGACAAGATTTTGGAACAACTGCACCAGTTGCCGCTCGTCCGCCAGCACCATGGGCAGCGGATCGTGCGTTACCAGCGCGCCGCTTTCGTCGATGGTTCGCCCCAGATTCCGAAGCGCCTGCTGCAAGGCGGCCTCGCTCGACGCATCGATGAGGGCACGGCCCTTCGTGCCAACTCGCGAGTAGGAGAGTAAATCCTGGATCAGTTGCTGCATGCGTGTGGCGCCGTCCACCGCGAAGGCAATGAACTCGTCGGCCTCGGCGTCGAGTCGTCCTTTGTATTTGCGGGACAGAAGCTGCGTGTAGCTGGCAACCATTCGCAGCGGTTCCTGTAGATCGTGGGAGGCGATGTAGGCGAAATGCGCGAGTTCCTCGTTTGACCGATTCAGTTCCTTGACCTTGTGCAGCAGGTCGATTTCCGCCTTCCGGCGTGTCGTAATGTCGCGGATCGCCGCCGTTACCAGCACGCCCTCGGCACTGGCCAGCGGGCTGAGCATTAGTTCGATGGGAAATTCGGTGCCGTCCTTGCGCCGCCCGGTTAGTTCGATGCCAGTGCCGATCTGCTGCGCCAGCGCCTCGGCCGCCGAGCGCAGCCCGTCGGCGACCAGCCGTTCCGCAAAGCCCTCCTGGATGATGTTCGTCACCGCTTGCCCAAGCAGTTCGTCGCGCGGGTAGCCGAACCGTTGCTCGGCCTGGAGGTTCAGCAGCACGATCTCGCCGGCCTGATCGACCACAACCATCGCGTCCGGCGCCGCCTCCAGCAGCCCGCGATAGCGACTTTCCATCTGTGCCAGCACGGTTTCCGCCGCCCGGCGCACGCTGATGTCGCGGATCGCGGCCGTCACCAGCACGCCCTCGGCGCTGGCGAGCGGGCTCAGCATCAGTTCGATGGGAAATTCGCTGCCGTCCTTGCGCCGGCCGGTCAGCTCGATGCCGGTGCCGATCTGTTGCTCTAGCGCCGCCGCCGCGGTCCGCGTTTCGTCCGCCAGCAGCCGCTCGGCGAAGCCTTCCTGGATGATGTTCGTGACTTGTTGCCCGAGCAGTTCGTCGCGCGGGTAGCCGAAGCGTTTCTCAGCTTGCAGGTTCAGCAGCACGATCTCGCCGCGCTGATTGACCACCACCATCGCGTCCGGCGCCGCCTCCAGCAGCCCGCGATAGCGGCCTTCCATCTGTGCCAGCACGGTCTCCGCCGCTCGGCGCACGCTGATGTCGCGGATCGCCGCCGTCACCAGGATGCCCCCGGCGCTGGCCAACGGGCTCAGCATCAGTTCGATGGGAAATTCGCTGCCGTCCTTGCGCCGGCCGGTCAGTTCGATGCCGGTGCCGATCTGCTGGGCCAACGCCTCGGCGGCGGTGCGGGTGCCATCGGCGAGCAGGCGCTCGGCGAACCCCTCGGGGATGATGTTGACAACCGGCTGGCCGACAAGTTCGTCGCGGTGGTAGCCGAAACGCTTTTCGGCTTGCAGGTTCAGCAGCACGATTTCGCTGCGTTGGTTGACCACCACCATCGCGTCCGGCGCCGCCTCCAGCAGCCCGCGATACTTGGCATCCGACTCGTTGACCTCGCTGAGGTCGCGGCTGATCGCGGAAAACCCCCGCAGCTTTCCGCCTGTCTCGCGCAACGCCGTGAAGGCGACGCTCGCCATGAACTGCGTGCCGTCCTGGCGGACCCGAAGTCCCTCCTGCTGATGGCGGCCAAGTGCTGCGGTGGTTTCGAGTATCTTTTCGGGCAAGCCTTGCCTGGCGTCTTCAGGGGGAAAGAAACAGGAGAAGTTGCGCCCGATCACGTCCTCCGCCGCGTAGCCCATGATTCGTTCGGCGCCGGCATTCCATGTGAGGACCAGACCTGACGGGTCGTACATGGCGATCGCATAGTCCCGAACGCCGTCGAGCATGGCCCGATATCGTTCTTCGCTGTCTCCGAGCGACTGTTCCGCCATGCCGCGTCGGCGCCCGTCGCGCTGCACGCTCCAGCCCGCCGCAGTGGTCAGCAGCACGCCAAGAACGGTTCCGAGAATGAGACTGACTTTGCTTTGCGTCAGCCGCCATTCCGCGTCGGCGATGCGCTGCACCAAAAATCCCCGCTCGGCGGTCTGCATCTGTCCAACCGCGACGGAAAATTCATCCATCAAGCGCTGGCCACGCCCGCTCGCAATTTCCGCCGCCGCCGCGTCGAAACCCCTGGTGAATCGCAGCGCGTTGGTCATCTCCGCGAACTGAATTTGCTGCGCCGTCAGACGTTCCAGAGCGTCGAGCCGCACCTGCTGGTCCGGACTGTCGGCGGTCAGTCTTCGAACGGCGGTCTGAAGCGGCCGTACGGTAGCAACGCTGGAGCGAAACACATCTAAAAGCGAGTCGGTCCCGGTCAACAGATAGCCACGATTGCTGGATTGCACCCGGGTTAGTTGGACGGATAGCTGCTGGAGTGTCTCCAAAATATGGTGCGTGTGTACGACCCATTGTTCGCTCTCTTTGGAGACCACCATGGCTCGGTAGGACAGTGTGCCCACGGCAATCAGGATAACGATGGCGAACCCGAAGGCCGCCTGTATCTTCCGGTTGAGTGGATAGTTGTTGTTCATCGGATCCACGCGGAGCGGATATTTCCTTTTGCGGACCGGCAAAATGCGGGAAGATTGCGTCTTGGACTCAAATCTTGCACGACCACTCCGTCATCGTCATTTTGTTCGTCGTCCATGCGTCATTCGGCAACGCTCCGAATTGGATATGGCTTGCTGCCGGCGGCTATTTTCGCGGGGATCTTTGGCGTTCCGGCCAGTTGGCCTCGGCGGGCGCGACGTGGTTCCTGCCGCCGATCATGCTCTTTTCCAGCACGAGTTCGGCAGCCGCCAGCAGGGCTGACGGCTTGGCCGTCGAGCCATTCATGCGGAAGTCGGCTGTGGCGGCGCCGAGACTGACGGTGACACGGTCGCCGCCGGAGGGGTTGCCGATATACGGCCAGCGTTGCGCAGCGACGGATGCCCGGATTGTCTCGGCCACGGCGGTAGCCGCGCCGAGCGGCGTGTCGGGCAGGATCAGCGCCAATTTGTCTCCTGCGCAACGCGACGCAACACTGTTCGTGCGAAGTCCGGCGCCGTGCAGCACGATCGCGATGGCGCGCAGACAATCGTCCCCCGCGCGTGGCCCGAGGGTCGCTCTGAATGTCGCCAAAGCGTCGATTTCGAGCAACAGAAGGGAGACTGGAGCACCGAGGCGGCGCGCGCGCCGCCATTCCAAATCCAGCGCGTCGTCGAACGCTCGTCGATTGGCGAGGCCGGTGACACCATCCGTCAGTGTCGCGAATGCTTCGTCGAAGGCGCGGTGGTCGGCGGCGCTGTCCGTCGGCGCGGGCGCGGCGAGCCGCCTTTGCAGGCCGGCGCGGTCACTGATCGCGCGGACACGAACAATGATCTCCCCGGCATGAGAGTCCAAGCGCGCCGCCTCGGCCCATGTGATGCGGCCGTCCGGGCGGACGATCCGCACGATGGCCCCTGGAGTGTTGTCGTGAGGGGGATAGTCGCCTGCCGAGAAAAAGCTTTCCGGGCGGTGGCCGAGCAAGGCCTCCGGTTTGCGGCCAAACAGGTCCTGCGCGCCGGGGAAGACATGGGAGATGCGGCCGTCCGGTCCGACGCGGCAAAATGGATCGCTGCCGTCATCCTCGGCCCGTCGGACCTCGGCGCCAGTTTTTATCGCTCTATGCGGGGCGGCATCCGATGGGTGGGGCCGGAAATTGGGGAGCAATCCACGCAGCCGCTGGAAAACGCGACTCATGATTAGGTCCTTTTTGACCCATTACTCCTTCGCATGCGCCATATGCAAAATATAAATAAACTGTACGTTACCTGCCCGGAAATTTTGCAATTTATTGTCTCGAATTCTTGTAAAAACCCAGACAAGAGAAACCCGGATTGACACCAAACTACGGCCGCAGCGCCATAATTTGATAAATGCTATGTCATAACCATATCCAGATGGTAGGCAGCCAGCGCCGCCGATGGCCGCGCCAGACGGCGGTGGCTCATCGTGCCAGCGACCGCTCCAGCGCCGGCCCGTACTTTGCCATCACGACATGGCGGCGAACCTTTTGCGTCGCCGTCAACATTCCGTTGTCGATGGTGAACGGCGGCACCACGACGTGTTTGCGGATCCGCTCGGTGACGGACAATTGCTTGTTCGCGTTGCCCACCGCTGCCGCCACCGCCACGTCGTCGCACCCCTCGGCGGCCACCACCAGCGCCGAGAGGCCCGCGCGCCCCTCGCCCAGCACCAGTGCCTGTGCGATTTGCGGCTGCGCGGCCAGGATGCTCTCGATGCGCGCCGGCGAGACGTTCTCGCCGCCGCTGAGGACGATCATGTCCTTCTTTCGGTCCGTGATGGTCAGGAACCCGTCCGCGTCCAGATCCCCCACGTCGCCGGTGTGCAGCCAACCGTCGCGGATCGCCGCCGCCGTGTCGGCCGGGCGGCCCCAATATCCCTCCATCACCAGGTCGCCGCGCACCAGAATTTCGCCATCCTCGGCGATGCGCAGGTCCACCCCCTCCAGCACACGCCCGACGGAGCCGACGCGGGTGGCGGCGCGGGTATTGGCCGAGATGACGGGGCCAGCCTCGGTCTGGCCGTAGCCCTGCAACAATTCCATGCCGATGCCGAGGAAAAAGCGCCAGACTTCCGGGTCCAGCCGCGCGCCGCCGGACATGGCCGCCTTGAGCCGGCCGCCGAACCGCGCCCGCACCTTTTGCCGTACCAGCCGCTCCAGGATCGGGTCGGCGAGCCAGCCGAGCAGGCCGCGCCGGTTCCCCTCCATCCGCCGCGCGCCGATCGCCAGGGCGGCGTGGAACAGAAACTGCCGCCACGCGGGCTCTCGCCCCACCTGCGCCAGGATGCGGCCCTGGATGACCTCCAGAATGCGCGGCACGATGGTCAGGATCGTCGGGCGCACGGTCGTCAGGTCGGCGGCCAGATGCTCGACTCCGCGCGCATAGACGACCTCGGTGCCGATGCTCAATAAAAAGAACTGGCCGGCGGTGTGCTCGTAGCTGTGCGACAGCGGCAGGAAGGACAGATAGGTCTCGTCGCGCAGCTCCAACGGGCGGACCATGGCGGCCGCCCCCCGGCAGTTGGAGAGGATCGCGCGGTGCGACAGCATGACGCCCTTGGGCGTGCCGCCGGTGCCGGAGGTGTAGATCAGGCAGGCGAGTGCTCCCTCCGGGATGATCGCCGCCTCCGCTGCGATGTCGTCGAACGGCGCCTCGCCCCGCGTGAGCGCCGCCCACGACACCGTGCGGACGCCCTGCATCTCCGAGCCGTCCAGCGTCACCAGCAGGTCGAGCGCCCCGGCCGCCGCCACCTTGGACGCAAGCACGTAGGTGGAGCAGACCGCCACCCGCGCGCCGCAATCGCGCATCACATGCGCGTGGTCCTCGACCGTGTTGGTGACGTAGGCCGGCACCGGCACGGCGCGAATGGCCATCAGCGCGGTTTCGACAATCGGGTATTCCGGCCGATTCTCGGCCACGATCAGCACCCGGTCGCCGGCCGACACTCCGGCCGCGCGCAGCCGGCGGGCCACGGCGGCGGCGTGGCGGCCGAACGTGCCCCAATTCATGCCGTGCCACGCACCGCCGTGGAAATGGCGCAGCATCGGCCGCTCCGGCCATTGGCGGGCACGGTCGAACATCATGGCGGCCAGGTTGGGCCAGAGTGGATATGGCTCCACGGACGCTCCCCTTTGCGGACAAACCTTTGACGGTTCGCCTGCGTCGCTTACATGCAGCGTGATCGATCAACACGGGATACCCAAGTCTATGCCCGACGGACAGGCCGCCGCCACGCCTCGCGAGGGGCAGCATACCGCCGACCTCCCCACCTGGAACCTCGCCGACCTCTATCCGGGACCGGACAGCGCGGAGCTGAAAGCCGATCTGGACCGCGCCGAAACCGCCGCCAAGGCGTTCTCGGCCGCCTATGCCGGGCGCATCGCCGGCATGTCCGGCCGCGCGCTGGCGGAGGCCATCGCCGAATACGAACGCATCGAGGAAACCCTCGGACGCGTCATGTCGTACGCGCAATTGCTGTTCAGCGGCGATTCGACCGACCCGGCCATCGGCAAGTTCAGCCAGTCGATGAACGAGCGCGTGACTGCCATCAGCAGCGACCTGATCTTCTTCACGCTGGATATCAACCGGCTGGAGGAAGCCGCCGTCGAGCAGAAACTGGCCGACCCGGCGCTTTCGCGCTGGGCGCCGTGGCTGCGCGATCTGCGGGTGTTCCGGCCGCACCAATTGTCCGACGAACTGGAAAAACTGCTGCACGAAAAGGAAGTGACCGGCCGCTCGGCCTGGTCGCGCCTGTTCGACGAGACGGTCGCAGGGATGCGAGTGCCGATCGCGGGCGAAGACCTGACGGTCAGCGCCGCGCTGAACAAGCTGTCCGACCGCGACCGGGCGACGCGGGAGGCGGCCGGCAAAGCCGTCGGCGCGGCGTTCGGCGACAATATCAAGCTGTTCGCGCTGGTGACGAACACGCTCGCGAAGGACAAGGAGATCATCGATACGTGGCGCCACTATCCGCGCCCCGGCAGCCTGCGCAACCGGGCCAACATGGTCGAGGACGCGGTGGTGGACGCGCTGGTCGCGGCCGTCACGTCCGACTACGCGCGGCTGGCGCACCGCTACTACCTGATGAAGGCCAAATGGCTGGGCCTGCCCAAATTGCAGCACTGGGACCGCAACGCGCCGTTGCCGGAGGACGAGGACCGGCAGATCCCGTGGGGCGAGGCGCGGAGCCGGGTGTTGGACGCCTACGGCGCGTTCTCGCCGGATCTGGCCAGCGTCGGTGCCACATTCTTCGACAAGCCGTGGATCGACGCGGAATTGCGGCCGGGCAAGGCGGGCGGCGCGTTCGCGCACCCGACGGTGCCGTCGGCGCATCCGTATCTGCTGCTGAACTATCACGGTCGCACCCGCGACGTGATGACGCTGGCGCACGAGCTTGGCCATGGCGTGCATCAGGT
The DNA here is from genome assembly GCA_903970625.1 of Solirubrobacterales bacterium 70-9. GTDB lineage: Bacteria > Pseudomonadota > Alphaproteobacteria > Acetobacterales > Acetobacteraceae > CAJCJG01. Next base: position 20,161 of record CAJCJG010000304.1, read on the forward strand.
GCTGGCGGGTGGCCAAGGCTATCTGATGTCCGGCACGCCGCTGACGCTGGCCGAGACGGCCAGCGTGTTCGGCGAGATGCTGACCTTCCGCGCGTTGCTGGATGCCGAGACCGACCCAAAGCGCCGCCGCATCATGCTGACCGGCAAGGTCGAGGACATGCTGAACACCGTGGTGCGGCAGATTGCGTTCTACCAGTTCGAGACCAGATTGCACGATGAGCGGCGGAGCGGCGAACTGGTGCCGGACCGCATCGGCGAAATCTGGATGGGCGTGCAGACCGAGAGCCTGGGGCCGGCGTTCGAGTTCACGCCGGAATACAAGGTGTTCTGGTCGTACGTTCCTCATTTCATTCATTCGCCGTTCTATGTCTATGCGTATGCGTTCGGCGATTGTCTGGTGAACGCGCTGTATTCGGTGTTCCAGGACGGGCATCCCGGTTTCCAGGCCAAATATCTGGACATGCTGCGCGCGGGCGGCACCAAGCGGCACAAGGAGCTGCTGGCGCCGTTCGGTCTGGACGCCACCGACCCCGCGTTCTGGAAGCGCGGGCTGGACGTGATTTCGGGCTTTATCGACGAGTTGCAGGCAGGACCATAAATGTCGGAAGCCGAAGACCATTCCACCCTGTTCGGCGAACTGCGCCGCTTTGCCCGCACGTCGGGAGCGGTCGGCGGGATTGCCGCGCGGGTGGTCGGCGCGAAGGCTTTCGGCATCCGCAACGACCGTGCGGCGCACGCCGAAGACCTGAAAACCATCTTGGGCGGGCTGAAAGGCCCGCTGATGAAGGTGGCGCAGTTCCTGTCCACGGTGCCGGACGCGCTGCCGGCGGAATACGCGCTGGAACTGGCGCAGTTGCAGTCAAACGCGCCGGCGATGGGCGCCGCGTTCGTCCGCCGGCGCATGGGCGGCGAACTGGGGCCGGACTGGCGGAGCAAGTTTCAAACGTTCGGCGACACGGCGGCGGCGGCGGCGAGCTTGGGGCAGGTCCACAAGGCGACGCTGCCGGATGGCCGCGTCGTCGCCTGCAAGCTGCAATATCCGGACATGGCCAGCACGGTCGAAGCCGATCTACGGCAGTTGAAGATCGGCATGGCCGTCTATCACCGCATGGACGGTGCCATCAAACAGGACGAGATTTTTCAGGAACTGTCCGAGCGGCTGCGCGAGGAACTGGATTACACGCGCGAGGCGGCGCAGATGCGGCTGTACGGCCTGATGCTCGCCAACGAGCCGACGGTGCATGTGCCCGCCCCGGTGCCCGAATTCAGCACCAAGCGATTGCTGACGATGACGTGGCTGGACGGCCGGCCGCTGATGAAGCGGCTGGAGGAAGACCCGCCGCAGGAGGAGCGCAACCAGATCGCCGAGGCGCTGTTCCGTGCCTGGTACGTGCCGTTCTACCGCTACGGCGTGATCCACGGCGACCCGCATCTGGGCAATTATCAGGTGCGCGCGGACGGCAGCGTCAACCTGCTTGATTTCGGCGTCATCCGCGTGTTTCCGCCGAAATTCGTGCGCGGCGTGATCGAGTTGTTCGAGGCGGTGCGCGACAACGACGACAGCAAGGCGCGCGACGCCTACACGACCTGGGGTTTTGCCAACATCAGCGATGAGCAATTGGCTGTGCTGAACGAGTGGGCGCGGTTCCTGTACGAACCCCTGACCGACGACCGCGTGCGCCGCATCCAGGAGACCGACGATCCGATGTACGGCCGCGCGGTGGCGGAACGGGTCCATGCCGGCCTGAAACGCACCGGCGGCGTGACGCCCCCGCGCGAATTCGTGCTGATGGACCGCAGCGCCATCGGCCTCGGCGGCGTATTTCTGCGGCTGAAAGCCGAATTGAACTGGTCCCGGCTGTTCCACGATTTGATCGCCGATTTCACCGTCGAGTCGCTGGCAGAGCGGCAGGCGGCCGCGTTGGTGGCGGCGGGGGTGCCTGGACCGGTCGGAAAAGCAGCCTGAGTCGCTAACGCGACTCGGTCAGCAAACTCAGTTGCCGATTGTCCGCGTTGGTGACGTCTGGCACCGGAATGGGATAGTCGCCGGTGAAGCAGGCGTCGCAGAATTGCGGCACGTCGCCGTTTCGCTTGCCCTCCCCGAGCGCGCGATACAGGCCGTCGATGGAGATGAAGGCCAGACTGTCCACACCGATGAGCGCCGCCATCTCCTCGATGTTAAGCCGCGCGGCCAGCAGTTTGCTGCGCTCAGGCGTGTCGATGCCGTAGAAGCAGGAATGGGTCGTGGGCGGGGAGGAGATGCGCAGATGCACCTCCGCCGCGCCGGCTTGGCGCACCATTTCGACGATCTTCTGGCTGGTGGTGCCGCGCACGATGCTGTCGTCCACCAAAATCACGCGCTTGCCTTCCAGCACGGCGCGGTTGGCCGAGTGTTTCAGCTTGACGCCGAGATGCCGGATCACGTCGGTCGGCTCGATGAAGGTGCGGCCCACATAGTGGTTGCGGATGATGCCGAGTTCGAACGGGACGCCGCTTTCGCTCGCGTACCCCATTGCCGCCGGCACGCCGCTGTCCGGCACCGGCACGATCACGTCGGCCGGGACATGGCTCTCTCGCGCCAGTTCCGCGCCGATATGCTTGCGCGCCTCATAGACGGCGCGGCCCTCGACCATCGAATCCGGGCGCGCGAAATAGATGTATTCGAACACGCAGAAGCGCGACTTCTCGCGGCTGAACGGGCGGATGCTGCGCACCCCGGCATCGTCGATGATGACGATCTCACCCGGCTCGACATCGCGGACGAAGCTGGCGCCGACGATGTCGAGCGCGCAGGTCTCGCTGGCCAGCACCCAGCCGCCGGTGCCTTCGCCGAGCCGGCCCAGGATCAGGGGGCGCACCCCCAGCGGGTCGCGGGCGCCGATCAGGGCTTCGGAGGTGAGCGCGATCAGCGAATAGGCGCCAACGACCTGCTTCAGCGCGTCGATCAGCCGGTCCACGACGGTGGAATAGAGGCTGATCGCGATGAGGTGGATGAACACCTCGCTGTCGGTGGTGGACTGGAACAGGCAGCCGCGCCGGACCAAGGCGCGGCGCAGGGCGGTGGCGTTGGTCAGGTTGCCGTTGTGGCCGACGGCAAGGCCGCCGAACTCGAAATCGGCATACAAGGGCTGCACGTTGCGCAGCACGGTATCGCCGGTGGTGGCGTAGCGGTTGTGGCCGACCGCGCGGGTGCCCGGCAGGCCGGCGATGACGCGGGGCTCTGAGAAATTGTCGCCGACCAGCCCGAGGCCGCGATGCGAATGGAAACGGTCGCCGTCGTAGCTGACGATGCCGGTCGCTTCCTGCCCGCGATGCTGGAGCGCGTGGAGGCCGAGCGCGGTCACGGCCGCCGCATCGATGCTGTTCCACACGCCAAACACGCCGCATTCCTCATGCAGCTTGTCGTCTTCGCCGGGTTCGGGGTCGATAGGCGGCATTCGGGTCTCCTGTCCGCGTCAGGGTTTCGCGACAGCCCGGCCCTGCGGATTGACGCGCAACAACTCGGCGGCGGTCGTTGGGCGCATGCCCGGGGGGATATGCACCAGCGGCCGATAGTCTGCCGGCACCAATGTCACGAGAGCCGCCGCCCCTTCATAGACCAGAGGCAGGGTCCGCGCCCCCTGCACCGCATCAGGCCACCTGTCGAGCGGGACCACCATCCCAACCACGATATAGGCGATCACCAGCGCGCCCACACCCCTAATCAGCCCGAAAACGATGCCGAACGTGCGGTCGATGCCGCCGAGGCCGACCGAACGGACGACGCGGCTGATCATTCCCGCGATGATCGATAGGACGAACAAGGCAATCACGAACAGGGTGCCGAATGCGGCGGCGTCGGCGAGGTCGGGTTCCTCGATCCAGCCATGGAACCGCTCCCGCACGGACGGAAACGCCCAGACCGCAAAAAACCCGGCGCCGACCCAGGAGCCGATGCCCAGCACCTCCCGGACGAACCCGCGCACGAAAGCCATCATCGCGGAGAACGTGATCAGCGACACGACGATGATATCGACCCAGTTCACCCGGCGCCCGTCCGTCTATTTTGCGGTCATATATGCCCCCGCCGTCGCGTCGCGCCAGCGTTGCGATGGCGGTCGTCAGCGGCCCGGCAATGGCCTCGCGGGGCCGAACGCCGCGATCAGGTCGGCCAGATGGCCGATCTCGTGCAGGGCCATGCCGTCCGGGGCCGCCAGCGGCCGGTTGCCGCGCGCCACGCGGCGGGGCAGGCAGGCGCCCTCGAACCCGAGCT
>CAJCJG010000305.1 GCA_903970625.1 Solirubrobacterales bacterium 70-9
ATAGCAGGAATTGCCACGTTCTTTTGCAGATTTGTCGAGCGCTGAGCCGGGTTTTACGTAATGCGCAACGTCGGCGATCGCGACGATCAGCCGGTAGCCGTCGCGCTCCGGCTCGGCGAAGACGGCGTCATCGAAGTCCCGCGCATCGGCGCCATCGATGGTGACGAGCGGGATGTCGCGGATGTCGGTGCGGCCGCGTGCGGTCACGCCCTTGGCGCGCTCGGCCTCGGCGATGGCGGCCGGCGGAAATTCGGTGGGGATTTCGTGGGTGTGGATGACGATGAGGCTGACGGAGCGGGCGTCGCCCATGTTGCCCAGCCGCTCGACGATTTTAGCGGGTTTCAGGCCGTAGCCGGGGGCGGGGAGGGGGGAGGCCAAGACGATCTCGCCGGCCTCGGCGCCGCCCTCGTCGCCCGGCGGGACCACCCATTCGGCTTTCGATTTTTTGTCGGTCGGCTCGATCCGGCCGCCGCCGCCCATCTTGTTCGGCCGGAACACGCCGAGCACCCGGCCGGGCGCGTCGGTCAGGCGCTTGACGGTGCGGCCCTCGTATTTGCTCGGGCCGATCTGCTTCAGCTTGGCGACCACCCGCTCGCCGGGCGCCAGCGCCGGGCGGCCTTTCGGTTCCGGCGCCATGAACACGGTCGGCGGCGGCCCCTCGCCGTCCCAGCCGACCGGGCGCGCGATGGCGTCGCCGTCCGGGTCGGTGCCGGTAATTTGAACCACCATCGCTTCCGGCAGGCGGCCAGGGGCCTGGAACCGCTTGTGGCCGGCGGGTGCCACAGCGCCCTCGGTGGCCAATTCTTTCAGCAGATCGCGTAGTGCAACCCGTTGCTCCGGCCCAAGCTGAAATTCGCGGGCAATCTCGCGCTTGCCGACGCGGCCTGGCTGCTCGCGGATGAACTTTTTGATGTCGTCTCGGCTGGGCAACGCCTTGGCGTCGGGCGGGCGGCGGCGCGGCATGTCAGCCGTTCCTGTGGGCGCGGGGCGCCGTCAGAGTGTTAAAGCCACGTCCCCTTGTGGGAGGGGCAGTATTGGTGCGCCACCTCAACCTGCCGCCTTGCGGGCTGCCGTCTTGGGCGCGGCCTTCTTCTTGCTCTTGGCCTTCGGCTTGGCTTTAGGCTTCGCCTTCGCCGGCGCCACCTTCGCCACCGTGGGCGTTTTGGCTGCCTCCGCCTTCACCGGCGCTTTCGCGCCGCGTCCGCCCTTTTTGCCCCTCGGTTTCAGCAGCTTGCCCTTGCCGGCTAGCAATTCGACCGCCTGCGCCATCGTCAGATCGTCCATGGTCACGTCGCGCGGTAGGTTGGCGACCATATTGCCGTGTTGCACGTACGGCCCGAAGCGGCCCTTGCGCACCAGCACCGGCTCTTTGTCCGCCGGATGCGGACCGAGGGCGCGCACCGACGCCAGTTTCTGCGCCAACACGTCCACGGCGCGGTTCAGTCCGACGGTCAGCAGATCGTCGTCCCGATCCAGCGAGGCGAACACGCCGCCCATTTTCACATACGGACCGAACCGGCCCAGGCCCGCTTCGATCGGCTCCTTGCTCTCCGGATGGATGCCGACGATGCGGGGCAGGGACAGCAGGCCGATGGCGGACTCCAACGTGATCGTCTCGCCGTCCACACCCTTGGGCAGCGAAGTGCGCCGCGGCTTCTTCTTGCTGTCCTTTTCCTGCTCGCCCTGCTGCACGTACAGCCCATAAGGGCCGCGCCGGACGGTCACGTCCTCGCCGGTCTCGGGATGGTGGCCGAGGGTGCGCATCCCCTCCTTCAAGGTTTCGCCGGCCTCGTCGCCGGAGTCGATGGCGAGACGCCGCGTGTATTGGCAGGCGGGGTAGTTCGAGCAGCCGATGAAGGCGCCGTGCCGCCCCAGTTTCAGACCCAGCCGCCCGTTGCCGCACGCGGCGCAGACGCGGGGGTCGGTGCCGTCCTCGCGCGCCGGGAAGAAATGCGGCCCCAAATCCTGGTCCAGCGCGTCGATCACGTCACCGATTTTGAGGTCGCGGGTCTGTTCGACGGCCTTGGAGAATTCGCGCCAGAAATTGTGCATCACGGCGCGCCAGTCGGCCCGGCCGCCGGAAATGTCGTCGAGCTGTTCTTCCAGCCCGGCCGTGAAGCCGGTGTTGACGTAGTGCTCGAAGAAACTGACCAAAAACGCCGTCACCAGCCGGCCGCGATCCTCCGGAATGAAGCGGCGGGCATCGAGGCGGACGTAATTGCGTTCCTGCAACACGGTCAGGATGGAGGCGTAGGTGGAGGGGCGGCCAATGCCAAGTTCCTCCATCTTCTTGACCAGCGATGCCTCGGAGAACCGGGGCGGCGGTTGGGTGAAATGCTGTTCCGCGCCCACTTCGCCGCGCCGCAGCGGGTCGCGCTCGGCCATCGGGGGCAGCATTTTTCCCTCGTCCTCGGGCGCGCCGTCCGCCGCCTCGTCGTCGCGGTCCTCGCGGTAGAGTTTGAGGAACCCGTCGAATGCCAGGATAGAACCGTTGGCGCGCAGGCGGGGGCCGTTCGGTTTCGCGGGGTCGGCGATATCGACGGCGACCTGATCGAGTTCGGCCGATTGCATCTGGCTCGCGACGGCGCGCTTCCAGACCAGATCGTACAGGCGGCGCTGGTCCGTGTTCAGGTAGCGGGCCACACTTTCGGGGGTGCGGGCCACGTCGGTGGCGCGGATCGCCTCGTGGGCTTCCTGCGCGTTTTTGGCCTTGCTGGTGTATTCGCGCGGGGCGCCGGGCAGATATTTGTCGCCGTATGCGGCCTTCACATGGTCGCGGATCGCCAGCATCGCCTCGCGCGCCATCTGCACGCCGTCGGTTCGCATGTAGGTGATCAGGCCGACCGTGTCGCCCTGGATCTCGATGCCCTCGTAGAGTTGCTGCGCGAGGCGCATGGTCTGCTGCGCGCCGAAGCCCAGTTTTCGGCTGGCTTCCTGCTGGAGCGTCGAAGTCGTGAACGGCGGCGGCGGGTTGCGCTTGACGCGCTTGCGTTCGACCGAGACGACGGAGAACGCACCGCCTTCGACCGCCGCCTTCGCGCGCATGGCCAGGGCTTCGGTGTTCAAGTCGAACTGGTCGAGCTTCTTGCCGTCCAGATGCGTCAGCCGCGCCGTGAACGGGGCACCGGCCGGGGTCGTGAAGTGGGCCTCGACGGTCCAGTACTCTCGCGGCTTAAAGACCTCGATCTCGGCTTCGCGCTCGCAGATCAGGCGGAGGGCCACGGATTGCACCCGACCGGCGCTGCGGCTGCCGGGCAGTTTGCGCCACAACACCGGCGAGAGGGTGAAGCCCACCAGATAGTCCAGCGCGCGGCGGGCCAGGTACGCCTCGATCAGCGGCTGATCCAGATCTCGCGGGTGTTCCATCGCGGTGCGGATGGCGCCGCGCGTCACTTCGTTGAAAGTGATCCGCTGCACGTTCACACCGCGCAGGGCCTTCTGGTCTTGCAGCATGGCCCGGACGTGCCAGGAGATCGCCTCGCCCTCGCGATCCGGGTCGGTGGCGAGATACAGCGTCTTGGCGCCCTTCAGCGCCTTGGCGATGGCGGACACTTGCCGACTGCCGCGCTCGTCTGCGGCCCAGTCCATCGCGAAGTCCTGCTCAGGGCGCACCGATCCATCCTTCGGCGGCAGATCGCGGACGTGCCCGAAACTGGCCAGGACGGTGAACTGGTCGCCCAGGTATTTGTTGATGGTCTTTGCCTTGGCGGGCGATTCGACGACGACAACGTCGGGCATGGCGTCCTGTTCTTGAGGGGACTACGGCCCCGGTTCGCTCAGCAGCGCCACCCGATTGCCGGGCAGCAGTTCGATCCGCCCCGCGAGTTCGAGGTCGGTCAACGCCGCCTGGACCGTGGCGCCAGACAACTGGCAGCGCCGGACCAGATCGTCAACAGACGTGGGCGATGGGCCGAGCAGTTGCAACAAGGCCGCATGGGCGGACGGTTCCGGAATCGGGGCGTCCGCCATCTCCGGCCAGTCGGGTGTTTGTTCGGCCATGCCGTCCAACGCGGCCGCGCGCGCGAAGATCGGCAGACGGGACAATCCTTCGCGGGACGGGTGGTCCGGCAGATGCGCCAGCACGTCGGCGGCGGTCCTGGTCAGGTATGCACCTTGATGGATCAGATCGTTCGGCCCCTCGCAACGCGGGTCGAGCGGCGAGCCGGGGACGGCGAAAATCTCCCGGTTGGCCTCCTGCCCCATGCGCGCGGTCACAAGCGCGCCGGAGCGCATGGCCGCCTCCACCACCACGACGCCGAGCGACAGGCCGGCGATGACCCGGTTGCGGCGGATGAACAGGCGGCCTTGCGGGGCGGTGCCGAGCGGCATCTCCGCCACGATGGCGCCGCCGCTGGCCACGATGCGGTGCTGGAGGGCGGCATGCTCGGGCGGATATGGCACGTCGATGCCGCCGGCGACGCAGGCGATGGTCAAGCCGGCCCGCAGCGCGCCCTCGTGTGCCGCCCCGTCGATGCCGCGCGCGAGGCCGGAGACCACTGCCAGCCCGGCCGCCGCCAGTTCTTGCGCCAAAGTCTCGGCGATGCGCTGGCCGTTCACGGAGGCGTTGCGGCTGCCGACCAGGGCGACCGCGCGCGGTACGAACGCCTTTGCGTTGCCGAGGACGGCGATCGCCGAGGGTGCATCGTCCAGCAGCGCCAGCAGCGGCGGGTAGTCCGGCGTGTCCAGGAACAGGAGGCGGGCGCCGAGTTTGTGCAGCCGCTCCAGTTCCCGCTCGGCGGCGCCGGGCGGGGGCACTGCCAAGGGGGTTGCCCGCCCGCCGGCGCGGGCCAACGCGGGGAGGGCGGCGATGGCCTCGGCGGCGGAGCGGTAGCGGCGCAGCAGGCGGCGGTAGGTGATCGGCCCCACCCCCTCCATCCGCGCCAGCCGCAGCCGGTCGAGCGTGTCGGTCATTTGGTTTGGCCGAAGCGCGGCTCGGTGCCGGCCAGCAGTCGGCGGATGTTCGCCTCGTGGCGGACGAAGATCAGGGCGGCCACCAGCAGAATCAGCAGGCCGATTTCCGGGCCAGCCGCCGCCCAGGCCAGCAGCGGCGCGAGCGCGAACGCCGACAGCGCCCCGGCCGACGACATTTTGGACAGGCGGGCGACGGCGAGCCAGACGGCTCCGGCGGCCAGACCGGCGGGCCACGCGGCGGCGAACAGCACGCCGAAGCCGGTGGCGACACCCTTGCCGCCCTTAAATTTTAACCAGACCGGGAACAGGTGGCCGACGACGGCGGCCAGCCCGCCGACGAACACTCCGTCCCGCCCCGCCAGGAACAGGCCGAGCGCGACGGCCACGGCGCCCTTGACCCCGTCCAGTAGCAGCGTCGCGGCCGCGAGCTTGCGGTTGCCGGTCCGCAGCACGTTGGTCGCGCCGATATTGCCCGAGCCGATGGTGCGGATGTCGCCGAGGCCGGCGGCGCGGGTCAGGATCAGGCCGAACGGGATGGTGCCGAGCAGGTAGCCGATGAGGGCGGCGAGGATGATAAACGGGTCGCGCATGGGGGCAGTTTAGGGCACGCGGAGGCGTTCGTCTCGATTCGGGTTTGTCGATTTTGAGGTGCGACCGCGCATTCCTGTCGAAAAGTCGTATTATATAACGAAGTAGCAACTTTGAGAACGTGCTAAGGCGCGGGCTTCGCACGGGTCGAAATTGGCGGAGGCCATTGGGAGTAGGGGCGCGCGCGCCGCGCGGGGCCGCGGGCGTCGCCGACCGGCGGAGGGTCGGTGAGTCGCGCCGAGCCACTCCGCCGGTGCGTCATCATAGCTTTGCGTTTCGCGTGATCTGATCCGATCACCCCAGCGGGGCCCGAGCCCCGCGCAGCGTACCCTCAGTGCTCACATCCTCGTCGATCTGTGGCCAATGGATGCCGTAGCCGCCACCGACGATCTGCCAGTCCGCACGTTGCGCGGTCGTTGCCTCCGCCAGTCTTGGATACCACGCGAGCGGCACCGAAATCGTGCGGCCGTCCATGAGGCCAAAGGTGGGTTCGTTGTCCGTTATGGCCACATCGCGCACTCGACTGTCGCTCATCCAAACACCCGCCGCCCCGCCTTCCACGTCCCCATGACTTTCCCCTCCAGCGCCCGCCCGTCGAACGGGGTGTTTTGGGCGCGGCCGGGCAGGTTGCCCGAGACAACCTGCCAGACCCTTTCCGGATCGAACAGGCACAGATCGGCCGCCGCGCCCTTGGCCAGCGTGCCGGCGCCGATGCCCAGCACGCGGGCGGGGGCGGCCGTCAGCAATTCGATGGCGCGGATCACCGGCAGCGCGCCGCCATGGACTTGCGCCAGCGTCACCCCCAGCAGCGTTGCCAGACCGGCGCCGCCGGTGGCGGCTTGGGCGAACGGGAGGCGCTTGTCGTCGGCGTCGCGGGGCTGGTGATCCGACGCTACCGCGTCGATGGTGCCGTCCAACAACGCCGCCGCCACCGCCTGCCGGTCGGCGTCCGCCCGCAGCGGCGGCGAGAGCTTTGCAAATGTCCGCCAGTCGCCGATGGCGGTCTCGTTCAGGTCGAAATAGGGCGGGGCCGTGTCGCAGGTGACGAACAGGCCCTCCTCCTTGGCGTGCCGGATCAGGGCCAGGGCGGAGGCGGTGGAGACGTGGGCGAAATGCACGGCGCCGCCGGTCATGCGGGCGAGGGCGATGTCGCGGGCGACCAGGATCGCTTCGGCTTCCGGCGGAATGCCGGGCAGGCCGAGGCGGGTGGCGAGTTCGCCCTCCGTCGCCGCACCGCCTTCGGCCAGCGTCGGTTCCTCCGGGTGCTGGACGATTTTGGCCTCGAACCTTCGCGCATAGGTCAGCGCGAGGCGCATCAGCCGGGCGGAGCCGATCGCGCGGGCGCCGTCGGTGAACGCCACGGCCCCGGCCTCGCGCAGCAGGCCGATTTCGGCCAGATCCTCGCCCCGGCAGCCTTTTGTGAGTGCGCCGTAGGGCAGCACGGTCAGGCTGCCGGTCTCCTCGCCGCGCGCGCGCAGCAGACGGACGAGGGCGGGATCGTCGATGGCGGGCTTGCTGTCCGGCAGGGCGGCGACCGTCGTGATGCCGCCCGCCGCCGCCGCGACGGCGGCGGAGGCCACCGTTTCCCGAAACTCGCCGCCGGGTTCGCCGACTTCGACGCGCATGTCCACGAGGCCGGGGCACAGGATTGCGCCGCCGCCGTCGATGGTGTCCGCGCCATCCGGGCGGCCGAGGCCGGTTCCGAGATCGGCGATCCGGCCCTCGCGGACAAGCAGTTCGCCCGGCTGGTCGAGGCCGGTCGCGGGGTCCAGCAGGCGGACGTTTTGGATGAGGGTGGCGGTCATTGGATGCGGGCCGATGGAAAGCCCTCTCCCCTTGTGGGAGAGGGCCGGGGTGCGGGCTCGGAATTCCGTGCGGCGCGCCCACTCACCCCGGCCCTCTCCCTCAAGGGGAGAGGGGGACGAGTCGGCCCCATCACTGGTTCGCCCCCGACGTGGACAGCAGGTCCAGCACCGCCATCCGCACCGCGACGCCCATTTCCACCTGTTCGCGGATCACGCTGCGCAACGGGTCGTCGGCGACGGTGCTGGCGATTTCGACGCCGCGATTCATCGGGCCGGGGTGCATGACCAGCGCGTGCGGGGCCGCGTGCGCGAGCTTGGCTTCGTCGAGGCCATAGAAGCGGAAATACTCGCGGGCACTCGGTACCAGGCCGCGCGTCATCCGCTCCTGCTGCAAGCGCAGCATCATCACCACGTCCACACCGTCCAGCCCCGCCGCCATGTCATGGAAAACCTCCACCCCGAGCCGCTCGGCGGCCGGCGGGATCAGGGTCGGCGGGCCGACCACGCGGACGCGGCTGCCCATCGCGCTGAGCAAAAAAATGTTGGAGCGGGCGACGCGGGAGTGCAGCACGTCGCCGCAAATCGCCACCGTCAGCCCCTGCAAGCCGCCCAGCCGGCGCCTTATGGTCAGCGCGTCCAGCAGCGCCTGCGTCGGGTGCTCGTGGGTGCCGTCGCCGGCGTTGATGACGGCGGCCTCCACTTTCTGCGCCAGCAGCGCGGGGGCGCCGGAGGAGGCATGCCGGATCACCAGCAGGTCGCAGTTCATCGCGTTCAAGGTGGCGGCGGTGTCCAGCAGCGTCTCGCCCTTGTTCACGCTGGAGGTGGCGACCGACATGTTGATCACGTCGGCGCCGAGGCGCTTGCCGGCGAGTTCGAAGCTGACGCGCGTGCGGGTGCTGTCCTCGAAAAACATGTTTATCAACGTCCGCCCGCGCAGCCGGTCGCGGGGGGTTTTGCCGGTGCGGTTCAACAGGACGAAACTTTCCGCGAGATCCAGATAGGCGGCGATTTGCGGGGGGTACATCCCCTCGATGGCGAGCAGATGCTTTTGCGGTGGCGCCACGTTTCTCTACGACTCCCGAGGAAGTTGCTGTAGCAGCGCCGGTAGTGCGGGCTGCGTCGTTTCCCAAACAAGATCGAGATTGATATCGAAATATCCGTGCGCGATCCGATTGCGCATGCCGCGCATTGCCCGCCAGTCGATGTGGGGGTGGCGTTCGGCGAAGTCGGGGTGACGCTCCATAATCCGGCTCGCCGGTTCGCCGGCCACGACCAAGCTCATGCCGACAGCGTTTTGCGTGCGCTTGTCGGCAACGAAGTCCTCCTTGCGCATGCCCGAGACGAAGCCGCAGGCGTCTGCCGCAGCCAGTCGCATGTGATCGAGGAAATCCGTGAGCCCCAGGCTCATACCGGCTCGGCTTCCGCCAAAACCCGGTCGCAAATATTGGGCGGCAGGTCGTTCGGGGTCAGGAGATCGATCCGCACGCCCAGCAGATCCTCCAATTCGGCGTCCAACGCGCCGATGTCGAACAGCGTCGCCCCCGGTAGCGCGTCCACCAACACGTCGATGTTGCTGCCGTCCCGGTCGGTGCCGCGCAGCACCGCGCCGAACAGGCGCGGATTGGCCGCGGGGAAACGGCCCGTCATCGCCCGGACGGCGTCGCGGTTGCGGTCGAAAGTGGCGGAGGGCCTCACGATGCTGGTCCCGGCGGTGGCCAAGCTACCATAGCACGGCCGTTAAATACGGCCATCGCGGGTCGCAGCTTCGTGTTGCCGGCGAACCGGCAACGACGCGTGGCGGAGGCGCGAGCCTCCTGCTAGAGGATAAACACCAGGGCCACGATCCCGCCCCACATCGCCATCGAGATGCCGGCGACGACCAGGATCGTCACGATCAACGGCACGCGCCGAACCTGGACGTCCTCCTCGGCTTCGACGCTCAGGGGGGTCGCCAATTGCGCGACCGGCTGAATTTCGGGTATTTTCCACGCGACGGAGGGAGCCTGGGACACCGCCCTGGCCTCCAGCGCGATGGCCGCCGCCGCGACGGCCGTGTCGCCGGTCGTGCGCTGCTTGTGGTGGCGGGAGGACGTGCCTGGCGTCGCGGCCAACAGGTCGAACGATGCCGTGGACGGCTCGTTCGCCCGTCGCGGCGCGTTGCCGACGTCCGAACGTCGCCGCATGTAGCGGGACGCGGGCTTCGTCGTGTCCGTCGTCCGGTCGATCACATCGGTATTCGACATTGTGCAAATCTCGCCGTTGTCGCACGCGCTTAAGGCTTATTTTTCGTAAAGAGCCGGTTTTTCTCGCGTAAATCTAAGTGGAGCATACGAAAACAAACTGGTCAATCGCGATAGGATATTTCGATACCGGATAGCACATATACAACTGTTGTACACGTTTAGGTGTTCGTTTTGCAAAAGATGACGATTTATTACGTCCTCGCGGGGAACGCCTACCCGGCGACCGGCGACCTTATCCCGCCACCGCCCCAATCCGGGCCAACACCTCCGTCCGTCCCAGCGCCGCCGCCGTCGCGTCGATGGGGGGGCTGGCGGTGCTGCCGGTGAGGGCCGCGCGCAGCGGTTGCGCGATCTGCCCCAGTTTCTTGCCGTGCGCGTCCGCGAACGCCCGCAAGGCCGCGTCGATGCCGGCGGGCGTGAAATCGCTCGCTGCCAGCGCCGGTCCGAGCGCGCGCAGCAGGTCGCGCGCCTCGTCCGTCAGCAGCGCCGTCGCCTTCGGTTCGAACGGCAGCGGCACCGTCCGCACCAAAAAGGCGGCGCTGTCGGCCAGGTCCATCAGGGTTTTGGCGCGTTCCCGCAAAAAAGGCAGCAGCGCCAGCACGCGGGCCGACGCCTCCGGTGCCACCGGGAATCGGAGTGCCAGCCGTGCCAGCAGGTCGTCGCACAGCGGCAAAAGATCGGCGCCGCGCAGATACACGCCATTCAAATGGGTCAGCTTGGCGTAGTCCATCCGCGCCGCGCCGCGCCCGACGCCATCCAAATCGAATAGCTTTATCTGTTCATCCCGCGACAGAATTTCGTCGTCGCCGTGCGCCCAGCCGAGGCGAAGCAGGTAGTTGCACAGCGCCTCGGGCAAAAAACCCTGCTCGCGGAACTCCAGCACGCTGACGGCGCCGTGGCGCTTGGACAGTTTTGCGCCGTCCGCGCCATGGATCAGCGGGATGTGCGCGAAGCGCGGCGGCTCCCAGCCCATCGCGCGATAGATGCCCAGTTGCCGGAACGTGTTGGTCAGGTGGTCGTCGCCCCGGATGACATGGGTGATCGCCATGTCGTGGTCGTCCACCACCACGGCGTGCTGGTAGGTCGGCGTCCCGTCGGCGCGTAGGATGATCATGTCGTCGAGTTCGGCGTTGGCGACGCGCACGTCGCCCTGCACCAGATCGTGGACGATTGTGTCGCCCTCGCGCGGCGCCTTGATGCGGATGGCGGGGTTGATGCCCGGCGGCCCCTCCGCCGGGTCGCGGTCGCGCCATGGGCTTTCCACGCGGGTCGAGTGCTCGCGCATCTGGCGCAATTCGTCCGCCGTCAGCCAGCAGCGATAGGCGGTGCCGGCTGCGAGCATGTCGTAGGCCACCTCCGCATGGCGCGCCTGTCGCGTGGATTGGAAGATCGGCGCCTGATCGGGCGCCAGACCGAGCCATGCCAGCCCGTCGAGAATGACTTGGGTGGCGGCGTCGGTGCTGCGTTCGCGGTCGGTGTCCTCGATGCGGAGCAGGAATTCGCCGTGATGGTGGCGGGCGAACAGGTAGTTGAACAGGGCCGTGCGGGCGCCGCCGATGTGCAGCAGGCCGGTCGGGCTGGGGGCGAAGCGGGTGCGAATGGTCATGCCGGGCATTTAGCGCGCCGCGCCGTCTCGCGCGACCCCTGAGCATGTGCTTCCATATCGTACTCGCGATGGGATCGCCATGCGCACAATGACGCATCTGGTGTCTATCCTGACGAATAGCCGCCAACCCGCGGCCGGCACGCTGGCGGCTTTTGCCTCCTCGCGTTGGCCGGCGTGGCGCGCCGCCGCCGCCGACTGGGTTCTTGCGGAGCGCGGCCGTTTCTTCCCGTGGCTGCCGGTCTGCATGACGGCCGGCAATGCCAGCTACTTCGCGCTCACGATGGAACCCGTCCCATGGCTCGGCGCGGTCGTGCTGGCCGTGGCCTCGCTGGCGGCGCTCGGCCTACGGGGCGCGCCTGTCGCCCGTTGCGCGTGCCTCGCCGTCGCGGCGGCCGGATTGGGGTTCGCCGCCGCGCAATACGCCACCCGCCGCGCGCCGCCGCTGGTGGACATCCCCCGGAAGGGCGTCGCTGTCACCGGCACCGTCCGCGCCGCCGAACCGCTGCCGGACGGTCTTCGCATCACGCTGGAAGCCCTGACCCTGAACGATGGCCCGCCGCAGCCCCGCACCGTCCGCATCAAGCTGCGCCCGGAAGATCCGACGTACCCCGCCACCGGCGACATCGTGCGCCTGCGCGCTCGCCTCAGCCCCCCGAGCCCGCCCGCCTATCCCGGTGGATGGGATTTGCAGCGCGACGCCTATTTTGCCGGGATCGGTGCCTACGGCTACGCGCTGACCCGGACGGACATCCTGGCCCACACAGACCCCAGCGGCCTCGGCCGCACGCTGCAAGCGATGCGCGAAACCATCGCGGCCCGCATTGCCGACGTGCTCGACGGCCCCGAGGGGGCCATTTGCGCCACGCTGCTGACCGGCAGCCCCGCCGCCATCCCGCCCGCCGACCGCGCCGCCTTTCGCGATTCGGGCCTCGCGCATCTGCTGGCCATTGCCGGCCTGCATATCGGCATCGTCATGGGTCTGATGTTTGGCGCCGCGCGCGTGGTGCTGGCGCTGTCGGAAAGGGCGAGCCTGCACTGGCCGACCAAATCCATGTCCGCCGTCGCGGCCTTGGTGGCCGGCGGCGGCTACATGCTGCTGACCGGCGCGCACGTGCCGATCATCCGCTCGTTCGCGATGGCGTGTCTGGTGACACTCGGCATTTTGGTCGGCCGCCGCGCGTTATCGCTGCGCGGCTTGGCACTGGCGATGGCCGCCCTGCTGCTGATCGCGCCGGAACAGGCGATGGGCGTCAGCTTCCAGATGAGTTTCTCCGCCGTCCTGGCCCTGATCGTCGGCTACGACGCGCTGCGCCCCGCGCTGACCCGACTGAACGCCGGCGGCGGCTGGCGGCGGCGGTTGCTGGGCCACATCGCGGCGCTGGCGCTGACCAGCGCGCTCGCGGGCACCGCCTCGGCCCCGTTCGCGGCCTACCATTTCGGGCAGGTGCAACTCTACAACGTGCTGGCCAACGTCGCCGCCGTGCCGCTGACCGCGATGTGGGTCATGCCCGCCGGCCTGCTCGCGCTGGCGCTGATGCCGCTGCATCTGGAATTCCTGCCCCTGATTCCGATGGGCTGGGGTGCTGCCGCAATTTTGTGGATCGGCCGCATGGTCTCGGCCTTGCCGTCCGCGACGCTGATGGTGCCGCACATGCCGGACTGGGGCCTCGCCTGCGTCGCCCTCGGCATTGCGTGGCTCGGGATCTGGCGAACCCGCGTCCGGCTAGGGGGGATCCCGATCCTTCTGTTCGGCCTGATCTCCCCCGCTATGATTCGGACGCCCGACATCCTGCTGTCCGGCGATGGCCGCCTCGCCGCGATCCATGCCGGGGGGGACATGTTCGTGCAGCAGCGGGACGGTTTTTCCGGCTTCACCCAGGATGCGTGGCGGCAAATGTGGGCCGCCCGCGTCCGCGCCCTGCCGGACCATCCCGAACAGGGCGTCGATTGCACCGATCGGGCCTGCCGCATTCGCCCAGGGCCTGCCGCACCGCTCGCGATCCTGCTGCTCGCCCCCGCGACAGACGCCGATTGCGACGCCAGCGTGCTCCTATCGCTCGACCCGATCTATCTTCGCTGCCCGGAGCCGGTGCCGGACGCCTTCGATCGCTTCGATGTGTGGCGCAACGGCGCACACGCGATCTGGCTCGGGCGGGACGGCGTGCGCACGCTGTCGGACCGGCAGACGAGGGGGGATCGGCCGTGGGTGCCGCCGGCGCCGGATTAGGACGACGGGACGCCGTTACTCGTCCCGTCTCGCCTTCTCCTTGTCCGCCCGGATCAGCTTGCGCGTGCGGACCCACTCCCAGCACAGGAGCGCCACCACCAGAAGTTCGATGATGATCCATTCCCACTTGGCGAACATGCCGACAGCTCCATGGGGTTACGGCTGGCCGCGTGCGACTTCCTCGGCTTGCAGGCGAGCGAACATCGCCAGAATCCGCTCGATCCGCGCATCGAAACCGACCGGTTCGGAGGCAATCGTACGCAGCGGCGCCGGGGCGGCAACAACCGCGTCCACCAGAAACCGCGCCTCCGGCACTGCCGGCGCGGCCTCTCCCACTTGGGCCAGCATCGCCTGTGCGACCGACTGCGCGAGCAGCGCCAATTTGCGCCGGCCGCGCACCACCGCCCGGCGCGAGACGCTATCGAATCCGTTGCGCGCCACCTCGCGGCCGATTTCGGAATATATCAGCCGGGCTGCGGCAATGCCGGGGCGGCAGCCGACCGGAAGCAATGCAATCCCGCCGTCGGCGCGCGCATACAGCGCCTCGGCCTCGTTCAGCAGGTGTTGCACCACCATGCCGATCGCGGGGAGGAAAACCGGCCGCGTCAGCCACGCATCAGGATCGACCCCCGCCTCGCGCAGCCACCGCAGCGGCAGATAGATGCGGCCCGCCCGCGCGTCCTCGCCGACATCGCGCGAGATGTTCCCGAGTTGCATGGCAATGCCGAGATCGCACGCGCGCGCGACGGAAACGGGTGCCCGCGCGCCCATCAGCAGCGCCATCATCGCGCCGACCGTGCCCGCGACGCGCGTGGCGTACGCGGCCACATCGGAGAACTCCTCGTAGCGCCGCCCCTCTGCGTCCCACGCGAACCCTTCCAGCAGCGCTTCCGGCAGCGCGCGCGGAATCGCGTGGCGCGCAACAACCCAGGCCAACGCGCGGTCCGACGCGAGCGGGTAGGGGCGATACTCGTACGCGCGCTTCAGCCGATCCCGCAATCCCGGCAATGCGCCGGCGCCGCCCGCGCGGTCGATCGCGTCATCGGCAACTCGGCAAAACGCATAGAGCGCCACAGCCGAATCCGCCACATCGCGCGGCAGCAGCCGCGAGGCGGCATGAAAGCTTTTCGATCCGCCGCGCAGCGTCGCACGGCATTCGTCCAGATCGGCACGGATGTTTTCAAACGAAGGCGGCGACATCGGGCACCACGCGATCGAGAATGCGGGCCGAGGACAGCACGCCCGGCAGCCCGGCCCCGGGATGCGTACCGGCGCCGACGAGATATAGATTCGTCAATTCCTCGCTGCGGTTGTGCGGTCGGAACCACGCACTCTGCGTCAGGATCGGCTCCAGGCCGAAAGCCGCTCCATGTTCGCTGGCAAGCTCGTCGCGAAATTCCAGCGGCGTCAGCGTCCGCGACGTGACGATGTTGTCTTCCAGTCCCGGCAATATCGTTTCCGCAAGCCGCTTCGCGACGCGCACGCGATAGCGCTCTGCCTCCACCCGCCAGTCGGTCCCGCCGCCCAGATGCGGCACCGGCGACAGCACGTAGAACGCATCGTGTCCCGCCGGCGCCACCGACGGATCGGTTGCCGACGGGCGATGGAGATATAGGCTCATGTCTTCCGCAAGAATTTTGCGCGTGAACACGTCCTCGACCAGCTCGCGGTATCGCGGGCCTAGCACCAGCGTGTGATGTGCCACGTCCATGTATTGCCGACGTGTCCCGAAATACCAGACGAACAGGCCCATCGAGTAGCGCGCCCGCGCCAGCTTGCGATCCGTCCAGTTCCGACGGTGGTTCCCCGGTATCAACTTCCGGTACGTCGTCGCCGAGTCGGCGTTGGAGACCACGATGTCTGCTTCGATGTGTTCGCCGTCGGCGAGCATCACGCCGCACGCCGCCCCGTCGCGGACCAATATTTCCGTCACGTCGGCGTTACAGTGCAATGTGCCGCCTTGCCCTTCGATCAGTCGGGAGATTCCGCGCACCAGGGCGCCGGTGCCGCCCATCGCGTAATGCACGCCCCAATGGCGCTCCAGATGCGCGATCAGGGCGTACACCGCCGTTGCCGTAAACGGATTGCCGCCGATCAGCAAAGGATGAAAGCTGAACAGCGTGCGCAGCCGCTCGTCCTTCACATGACTGGACACCAGACTGTAAACGCTGCGCCAGCAGCCGAGCCGCAGCAGATCGGGGACCGTGCGCGCCATGTCGCGCAAGGTCGTGAAGGGCACGTCGCCCAGTTGCTCGAACCCGACGCGGCAGATTTCCTGGCTCGCGCGCATGAAGGCTTCGTAGCCCGCGACATCGCCGGGCGAGATTTTTGCGACTTCCGCCCGCATTGCCTCAGCGTCGCCGGTGTATTCGAACACTGTGTCGTCGTCGAAGCGGGCGCGATAAAACGGCGAGATCGGCCGCAGTTCCACGTCGTCGGCCAGTCGCCGGCCGCACAACTCCCACAATTCCTCGAACAGATATGGCGCGGTTACGATGGTCGGGCCGGCATCGAACGTGAACCCGTCCTGTCGGAACGTCCGCGCCCGCCCGCCCGGCTGGTCCAGCCGCTCCAGCACCGTCACGCGCCACCCGCGCGCGCCCAAGCGCACGGCGGCGGCGAGCCCGCCAAAACCGCTGCCGATGACCACGGCATGGGGGCGCGGGCGCCCGCTGGGGAATGTCAACCCGTCCATATATAGGGAGTGTAAACCCGTCCTGACGCCCCGCGCCAGAGCCTATCCGCGCCACCGTCGCACCAAATCCGCCGCGTGCGCCATGCCCGCTGCCAGCAGCACCAATGCCAGCAACGGCCAGTCCGCGCCGCCCACCTTCACCCGCAATGCGACCACAAGAAAGAATCCGGCCAGCAGCGTCACCACCAGGTCAACGCGCCTGCGCCACAGCAGAAAAGCTCCCTCCAGCAGCGTCAGCACCAGCACCGCATCCACCAGCCAAGCCGCCACTATTCCAGCCTCGCGACCATGTGGTGAACCCTCCGCAGCCCAAGCGCCAGCAGCCCCGCCACCACCGGAATCGCCACCGCCATCGCAAGTGGCGGGCGCACCGGCAGGCCAACATCGGCCAGCCCCTCCGCCGCGTGCCCGATCAGGCTGACGACGTAATAGGTGATCGCCGCCACCGACAGGCTCTCGACCGTCGATTGCAACCGCAATTGCAGCTTCACGCGCTGGTTCATCTGTTCCAGCAACGTGTGCGTCTGTTGCTCGCGGGTGATGTCAACCCGCGTTGACAGCAACTGCGTCGCCCGCGCCACCTGCGCGGACAGCGACGACTGGCGGGCGGAGGTCGCGCGGATGGTCGCCATTGCCGGCGCCAGTCGGCGTTCGGTGAACTCCCGAAATGTCTGCACCCCGTAAATCCGGTCCTCCCGCAGGTCGCGGATGCGGCGCTGCACCAAATCGTCGTAGGCGGCAGCGGCGGAGAAGCGGAACTGGGAGCCGGCGTTGCGGCTGTCGATGGCCACGGCGAGCCGCGTCAGCCGATCGAGCAGCCCGGGCTCGTCCGTCTCGCCGGCATTCACCAGGGCGGCCATGATGGCGGACAATTCCCGCTCCTGCTGGTCCAGCACCGGCGCCAGCGCGCGGGCCACCGGCAGCGCCAGCAGCGAGAGCATCCGGTAGGTTTCGATCTCCAGCAATTGCTGCACGATCCGCCCTGCCTGCGCGGGCGTGGTGGACCGGTCATGCACCAGGAAGCGGCTGAACCGGTCCTGGTGGATGCGGAAATCGGTGTAGGCGTTGGCGACGCCATCGACGACGCTGGAGCCGACCAGCAGCGTGCCGGAAAACATCGTGTCGGCGATTTCCGGCGGCTCGTGCGGCCCGGCGCGCTCCGGCAGCAGCAACAGGTGGGCGGCCACCAGCATTTCGCCCGGCAGGGCCGCCACCCAGTCGGCCGGCACCGCGTCCAGCGCGGTGGCTCCGAACGGGTCCGGGCCGTCCGGCGCATCCGGCACGATGAAGGTGTAGCGCACGAACTCCGAATGCCGCTCCCAGCGTAGCCGAAACGCGCCGACATCGACGCGCAGATGGCTGCCGCCCTCGGCCGGGGGTTTAACGTCGTGGAAGCGTGCGAACTCCGCGATCATGTTCGCGCTCTCGTCGCGCTGCGCCCGGTCGCACAGCATGACCAGATAGCTGATCCGCGCCGGCGCCGTCAGCGGCTCGGGTGGGCGGGCATGTACCTCGTCGTTCAGCGCGCCGCGCAATTTCGTGGCGTGCGGCAGGCGGCGCGCGGTCATGCGGGCAGCACGCCGGCCGTGCGGGCAAACGCCGTCACCAGTGAAGCCGTCGCTTCCGGCGACTCCTCGTGCGCGAGGTGCCCCAGGCGGGGCAGCCGCACGAGCGCGGCGCCGGGCACAATGTCGCGCACCTTTTCCGAGTCGGCCGGGGCGATGGACCGGTCGTTGTCGCCGACGATCAGCAGCAGCTTCGGCTTCAGGCGCGGCAGGTCGCGGCCGAGCGGCGGCAAGTCCCACGACGCCATCATGTTCAGCGCCGCGCCTGCGTGCGCAGGGTTCGCCGCGAGGCGTGCATAAAAATCCACGCCCGCCGCGTCGATGGTCGAGCCGGTTTCGCGCAACAGCCGTTCGACGACCGCCCGGTTGCCGGTGTGGCGCAGGAACATATTGGCCAGGCCAGGAATGCCGATGACCAGCTTGGCCAGCGGCGAAAAAATCTTGCCCGGAAGCCCGAACATCGGCAGCAGCGCGCCGTTCAGGCTGACCAGGGCGCGCGGGTCCATCAGCCCGTCCAGGCACGCCCGCGCCAGAATCGCCGCCCCGGCGGAGTGCCCCACGACGATCGTGGGCCGCACCGCCATTGTGTTGCACAGCTCCGCCAATGTGCGCGCCATGAACGGCAAGGTCAGCCGCGCCTTTGGCGGCGCCGGCGAAAACCCGTGGCCGGGCAGATCGGGCGCCACGACGGAAAAATGCTCCGCCAGCAGCGGCGCCAGCCCCCGCCAGGAATGCGTCGCCGCCCCGGTGCCGTGCGCCAGCAGCAGCACAGGCCCGGCGCCCATCGTCTGCACATGCCAGGTCATGCCGGCGGCGCGGACGAAGCGGCTGGCCGCCCGGTTCGGCCAGTCGCGCGGCAAAATCGCTGCCTGCGTCATCGTGGCGACCGTCACGGGCGGGCAGGGGGCAGTGCTGCGCGCACGGCGGCGGACAGCGATTCCGCGTTGGCGTAGGGCAGCGGCAGATACCGCCCGCCCATCGTCTCGGCGATCTTTTTGGCAAACGGATGCGGCCGGGGCGACGTGTCCACCACCAGCGAGGCAATCCCGAACAGCCGCCGCGCCGCCGCCAGCGACTCCGCTTCCGCCTT
>CAJCJG010000306.1 GCA_903970625.1 Solirubrobacterales bacterium 70-9
ATCGAAATCAGCACGGACCGGGATTGGCATGGCGAACCTCCTTCGTTCGCCATGGTGAATCACACCCACGGCGCGTCGCGGAAGCCCCTCCGAGTCACCCCTTCAGAGACCTGGTATAACTTGCCGTTTTGCTGGTTCGTTTTGTCCCCGCTATTTTCGTATTCTCCACGTCATGCCCGCGAAGGCGGGCATCCACGCGCCCGGATCCGCTTTGTCTTGGGCCATTGGCGACGAGTGGCGCGCTCGTTGACCTCCGCCTTGGGGGGAAGTGACGGGTGCAAATGCAGGCCCGCCGCCAGCGCCTGGGGTCGGGAGCGACGGTGCCTCTGCACATGACACTTCGCTTATATGCCCTACGCGGACTATCACGCTGCGATGGAGCCGACGTACAGCGATCATAGTCGCCTTGATGAGCGTAGCCTCGCCCTGCATCGGCTCATCGCCGAGAAGGCGCTCGCCGACCCGGCCTTGCTCGATAAGGTGCGCCGGCCACGGAGTCGGCCCGGCCACGGCCACTCTCCCCCAGGGCTGGGAGCAACGCGTGGTCCGGCTGTCCAATGCAAATACGGGCGGCGCGACCGGGCTTTGCGTTAATGTTCACGACCTCGCGCTGTGGAAGTATGCGGCGGGGCGGGAGAAAGACATCGCGTTCAACCGTGAACTCGCGCGGCATGACATCGTCAGCAAGCCGACGCTCACTCGGCTCGTTCCGTCGATGCCACTCGACGACGAACACAAGCGCCTCATCCTCGCCCGCATTGAGGCCGACTTCGCTGCTGCTACCTCTCGTCAGGATCCTGAGCCGCCCGGTCGCAGTTAAGACTTCCGCAACGGCGCAATCAACAATCAATACAGATTATTCCGATACCCCGCCTCGACCAGTTCGTCCGCCTCCGCATCCGGCATCGCCCGCGTCTGATCGGCAATAATCTTGCCCAATGTCGGAAAAACCTTGCGTTCGACCCGCGTCGCCGGGTCCCACAACTGGCTGCGCATCAGCGCCTTGGCGCAGTGAAAAAACGCCTCTTTGACCGCGATCAGCAGGCCGGCCGACGGCACCTTGCCCTGCGCCGCCAGCGGCCCGAGCAGTGACCCCTCAGTCACCACCCGCGCGTCCCCGTTCACCCGCAGTGTTTCGTTGATGCCAGGCACGAAGAACAGCAAGCCCACGCCCGGATGCGCCACGACATTGCCGTAGCTATCGACCCGATTGTTCCCAGGCCGGTCGGGCAACAGGAGGGAAAAATCGTCCGGCACGGCGACGAAGCCCGGCGCGTCGCCGCGCGGGCTGGCATCGACATGCCCGGCGCCGTCACTGGTGGCCAGCACCGCGAATGGCGACAGCGCGATGAAGCGCCGGCAATGCACGTCCAGCCGCGTCAGGACCTTCCGCTCCGCCAGCGGATGCACCGTGCCGTAATGGGCGCGTAGGCTCTCGGAATCACTGATGCCATTCATCGTCGAGCTCCTCATACCTGCCATGACGATGGCGCGCGGCCGCCCGCGACGCAACAGGCTCAGGCACCGTGCCGATTCGGCAGCCGCCGGTGCAACTCGTCCACCAGATGCTCGATCTCGACATGCTGCCCCAGTTCCCGCCCGTCTGCATCGTGGTCGTAGTCCAGGCCCATGTGCGCGCTCAGCCGGTCCAGCATCTGGATGATCTGCGTCGCCTGCCGCTCCGTCCGCAGATTGACTTGCAGGTCCAGATGGTCGCGCCGGTCCACGATCGCGCCAAGCCGATTCTGCTTGATCAGCACGAACGCCGCGATCATCACCGACTCCACCGAGGTGATCGTCGCCAGCAGCGGAAACGGGAACGGATCGAACACGAGGCCCGGCACCTTGCCGGAGTTCCAGACCAGCCAGCCGACGCACACAGCCACCTGCACGATCACGAACCGCAGCGTGCCGACAAAACCTCCCACCGCGTCGATCATTGCCTCGCCGCCGGAACGGGATCGCAGCGCCTCCCGCTCGACGCGGACGATCTTGTCGATGTTCTCGGCCACGGAGGCCGGGGCGCCGTCCTGAATGTCGTCCATCGTCGGGTCGTCGCTCATGCAGGACTAATAGGTGGCGATGGCGAGCGTTCCCCAGTCCCGCGGCTGCGCTCTGGACGGAGCCGCCCGCCCGACGCAGTGTGTGCCGCATGGAAATGCGCATCGGGGTAGCCGGCCTCGCCGGCCGCATGGGCCGCCTGCTGGCCGAGGAAATCCTTGCCAGTGGCGCCACTCTGGCCGGTGGGATCGACCGGGCAGGGGCGGACGTACCGGGCCTGCTGTCGGACATTTCCGCGCTGGCGGACGCATCGGACGTGGTGGTCGATTTCACTCATGCCAGCACGATCGGCGGCCACGCGGCCGCACTGGCGGCGTCGGGGAAGGCGTGGGTGCTCGGCACCACGGGCCTGTCGGCGGAGGATGAAGCGGCGGTGGCGGACGCGGCCACCCGCATCGCCATCGTCCACTCGCCCAACTACTCCCCCGGCGTGAACCTCGTGCTGGCACTGGCCGAACGCACGGCCGCCGCCCTGCCGGCCGACAGCTACGATGCCGAAATCGTCGAAATGCACCACCGGCAAAAGGTGGATGCGCCGTCCGGCACGGCGCTCGGGCTGGGAAGGGCCGTCGCACGCGGGCGCGGCGTCGATCTGGATGCCGTCAAGGCCAGCGGGCGCGACGGCCATACCGGCGCCCGCAAGCCCGGCGAAATCGGCTTTTCCGCGCTGCGCGGCGGGCAGGTGGTGGGCGAGCACACCCTGCTGTTCGCCTCCGCCACCGAACACATCGCCATCACCCACCGCGCCTTCGACCGCCGCGCGTTCGCCACCGGCGCCATCCGCGCCGCCTTGTGGGTCGCGGGCCGGCCGCCTGGACTCTACTCGATGATGGAGGTACTCGGGATGCGCTGATCGCGCGGATTCGTCGCGTGGTCCGGCCGAACAACGGCCTTCCGGCGTGAAAGGCTTGACCCGGTGGATCGGTTCGGTCACACACCCCGG
This sequence comes from Solirubrobacterales bacterium 70-9, assembly GCA_903970625.1. Classification (GTDB taxonomy): domain Bacteria; phylum Pseudomonadota; class Alphaproteobacteria; order Acetobacterales; family Acetobacteraceae; genus CAJCJG01. The sequence goes on from CAJCJG010000306.1 coordinate 3,005, forward strand.
CCGATCCTGTTCCTCCCTCCCGCTAAAAATGAGATACGCGATGCGCGACAAGGGCGAATTCCTGTTCACCTCCGAGTCCGTCTCGGAGGGCCACCCCGACAAGGTCGCGGATCGCATCAGCGATACCGTGCTCGACACGTTTCTGGCCGCCGACCCGTACGCTCGCGTCGCCTGCGAAACGCTGGTCACGACCAATCGCATCGTGCTCGCCGGCGAAACGCGCGGCCCGGACACGATCACGCCGGAGCTGCTGGCCCACAACGCCCGCATGGCCGTCCACGACATCGGCTACGACCAGGAGGGGTTCTCCTGGAAGCATGCCAAGGTGGAAGTCCATCTGCACGCGCAGTCGTCCGACATCGCGCAGGGTGTGGACTCCGCCGGCAACAAGGACGAAGGGGCCGGCGACCAGGGCATCATGTTCGGTTACGCCTGCGAGGAGACTCCCAGCCTGATGCCGGCGCCGCTGTATTACGCGCACCTGATTTTGCGCCGGATCAGCGAACTGCGCCGCAACAAGGACCTGTCGGTGCGCGGCCTGCTGCCGGACGCCAAGAGCCAGGTCACGCTGCGCTATGTCGATGGCAAGCCGGTGGGTGCCACCAGCATCGTGCTCTCCACCCAGCACGAGGCCGGCATTTCGCAGGAGCAGGTGCGCGAGATCGTCGTGCCGCTGATCGAAAGCAGCCTGCCGGAAGGCTGGCTGCCGAAGGCCGACGAGATCTACGTCAACCCGACCGGCAATTTCGTCATCGGCGGCCCGGACGGCGATTGCGGCCTGACGGGCCGGAAAATCATCGTGGACACCTACGGCGGCGCCTCGCCCCACGGCGGCGGTGCGTTCAGCGGGAAGGACCCCACCAAGGTTGACCGCAGCGCCGCCTATGCCTGCCGCTATCTGGCGAAAAACGTCGTGGCAGCCGGGCTGGCCGAGCGATGCACGTTGCAGATCAGCTACGCCATCGGCGTATCGCACCCGCTGTCGGTCTATGTGGACCTGCACGGCAACCCGTACGACGTGAGCGAGGCCAAGCTGGAACAGGCGCTGCGCGATCTGGTCAACCTGACCCCGCGCGGCATCCGCGAGCACCTGCATCTGAACCGCCCGATCTACGCCGTGACCTCCGCCTACGGCCATTTCGGCCGCGAGCCGGACGAGGAGAAGGGCACCTTCACGTGGGAGCGGACCGACCTGGTGCCGGCGCTGAGGTCCGCGTTCAACCGCTGAAGCCGCCGCCCGACCGGCTGTACGGCCGGCAGCGCAGCCATCCGCTCCGGCCGCGCCAGCAACTGTTGCTGGATGTCACGCTGCCGAGGATGCGTTTCGACGCGGCGCTCGCGACCGACCCGCGTGCGGCGTTCGCGCGGCCGGTGCGCGAATTCTGGCTCGAAGTCGGCTTCGGCGGCGGCGAGCACGCGCTCGCGCAGGCGGCGGCCAACCCGGATGTCGGCCTGATCGGCGCCGAAGTGTTCGAAAACGGCCTCTGTTCCCTGCTGTCCCGCGTGGTGCCGGAGGGCGGCGAGGCGACCGCCCCGGTTCCCGCCAACCTTCGCCTGTGGGACGCAGATGCCCGCCCCCTGATCCGCGACCTGCCGGACGCGAGCCTGGATCGCCTGTTCCTGCTATTCCCCGACCCCTGGCCCAAATCCCGCCACGCCAAACGCCGCTTCGTCCACCCGGCGTTTTTGCCGGAGGTGGCCCGCGTGCTCCGCCCTGCCGCCGAATGGCGCATCGCCAGCGACGACCCGACCTATCAGGCCTGGGTGGCGGAGGTGCTGGCCGGGCAAGCGTTCTTCGCTGTCCCGCCCCCTGCAACCGCGCGGCCGGCCGGCTGGCCCCCGACCCGCTACGAGGCAAAGGCGCTGGCGGCGGGGCGGGTGCCGCTCTATTGGGCGGTAAGCCGGCGACCCGCTTGAATATGCCGTCGCCGACTGCCACCATTGTTTTTGTTTGGAACCGGGCGCGTCTTCACCTCGGCCGAGGTATTGGCCAGGGAAACCTACGACGAGCGTTGACGCGCCTGATTGTCGATGCGTCCGTGGCGGTGAAATGGGTGGTGCCATGGGTTGGAACCGCCTAGATCGTCGGACGCAGAGGACACCGGCGACGCGGCCAGCCCTTGCATCGTCTCCCCCCGACGGCTACATAACGCTCACTCTATCATTCTCCGATGTTTTTGGGGGGTGGCCTTAACCGGCCGCCTTTTTGTGTTTGGACGACGATCTTCCCCTTCACACCGGTCTGGAAGCCCGCATCGCCGGCATCATCGCGCCGACGCTTGGCGGCATGGGCTACGAGCTCGTGCGCGTCGTCGTCATGGGCACCAACAAGCCAACGGTGCAGATCATGGCCGACCGGGCGGATGGCGAACTGATCACGGTCGAGGATTGCGAGGCGATCAGCCGCGCCGTCGGCGCCGTGATGGATGTCGAAGACCCGATCAAGAGCGAGTGGATGCTGGAAGTCAGCTCCGCCGGTATCGACCGCCCGCTGACTCGCCGCAAGGACTGGAACCGCTTTATCGGCCACCGCGCCCGCGCCGAACTGGCCGAGCCGCTCGCCGGCCAGAAACGCTTTGCCGGCGTCGTGCTCGGCGCGGAGGGTGATTTCGCCCGCCTGCGCCTGGACGACGGTGCCGAAGTGGCGCTTCCCTGGGCCGACCTGCGCCGCGCCAAACTCGTGCTCACCGACGCCCTGATCGACGCCACCGCGCGCAAGAACGCGACGAACTGAGAGGCACCGCCATGGACACCGCCGTCTCCCGCCCCGAACTGCTGCTGGTCGCCGACGCCGTCGCGCGCGAGAAATCCATCGACCGCGAGGAAGTGCTCGACGCGATGGAGCAGGCCATCCAGAAGGCCGGCCGCGCCAAATACGGCCATGAAAAGGACATCCGCGCCACCATCGACCGCAAAACCGGGGATGTGCGGCTGTCGCGCTGGACCGAGGCGGTGGAAGCGGTGGAGAACGAGGAAACACAAATTCCCGTCCATATCGCCCGCAAATTCAAGCCAGAGATCAATGTCGGCGAACATCTGGTCGATCCGCTGCCGCCGATCGATTTCGGCCGCATCGCGGCGCAGACCGCCAAGCAGGTCATCGTCCAGCGCGTCCGCGAATACGAGCGCAAGCGGCAGTTCGACGAGTTCAAGGATCGCGTCGGCGAAATCGTCAACGGTGTGGTCAAGCGCACGGAGTACGGCAACCTGATGGTCGAAATCGGCCGCGCGGAGGCGCTGCTCCGCCGCGACGAACTCATACCGCGCGAGAGTTTTCGCAACGGCGACCGCGTGCGCGCCTACATCTACGACGTGCGCGAGGAGCCGCGCGGGCCGCAAATCTTCCTGAGCCGGACGCACCCCGGCTTCCTCGCAAAACTGTTCGCGCAGGAAGTGCCGGAAATCTACGACGGCATCATCGAGATCAAGGCTGTCGCCCGCGACCCCGGCAGCCGCGCGAAGATGGCCGTGATCTCCCGCGATGCCTCCATCGACCCGGTGGGCGCCTGCGTCGGCATGCGCGGCTCGCGCGTGCAGGCCGTCGTGCAGGAACTGCAAGGCGAGAAAATCGACATCATTCCCTGGAGCCCGCAGGCCGCGACCTTCGTCGTCAACGCGCTGGCGCCGGCCGAAGTGACCAAGGTGGTGATGGACGAAGACGCCGGCCGCGTGGAAGTCGTCGTGCCGGACGACCAGCTTTCGCTCGCCATCGGCCGTCGCGGCCAGAACGTCCGCCTCGCCTCGCAACTCACCCGCTGGGACATCGACATCCTGACGGAAGCCGAGGAAAGCGAGCGCCGGCAGGAGGAATTCCGCCGCCGCACCGGCCTGTTCGTCGAAGCCCTCGACGTGGACGACGTGATCGCCGGCCTGCTCGTGACCGAAGGCTTCAACTCCATCGACGAACTCGCCTTCACGCCGACCGACGAACTCGCCTCCATCGAAGGCTTTGACGACGCGGTGGCCGAGGAACTCATCCGCCGCGCCGAATCCTTCCTCGTCAAGCGCGACAATGAACTGAACGACCAACGCATCGCGCTGGGCGTGACGGACGACATTGCCGGCTTCGAGATGCTGTCGCCGCCGATGCTGGTGGCTCTCGGCGAAAAGGGCGTCAAAACGCTCGACGATCTGGCCGACCTCGCTTCCGACGAGCTGGTCGAGATCGTCGGCGAAGCCAACATGGACGAAGCGACGGCCAACGAGATCATCATGGCCGCCCGCGCCCACTGGTTCGGCGACGAGGAAGCAGCACCTGCGGACTCCACCGAAGCGGCCGAGGACGCGCAGGACTCCGAAGGCGGCAGCGTCGTCGCGACCGAGGAGAGCGATCACGTCTGACGCCGGACTGTCACAAGAATCTTACGAGACGGACGAGGACGAGCCGGAGAAAGGCCCGCTGCGGCGCTGCGCCGTCACGCGCGAACGGTTGCCGAAGGAACGGATGATCCGTTTCGTCGTCGCACCCGGCGGCGTATTGGTTCCCGACTTGGCTGCACGGCTGCCCGGCCGGGGAATCTGGTTGAGTGCGCGGGGGGATGTGGTAGAAACCGCTCGCACGCGGGGCGCGTTCGCAAAGGCGGCCCGTGGACCGGTGACGGTTCCATCCGATTTGCTGTCCGGTCTGCAAACGGCACTGGTGCGGCGGATCGGCGAACAACTCGGGCTTGCCCGACGCGCCGGGCAGGCAGTGGCCGGATTCTCCAAGGCGCGGGAGTGGCTGGCGAAAGGGCAAGCGGCCCTGGTGATGCAGGCTGCGGATGGCAGCGCCGACGAATGCGCGCGCTTTCTGGCGGCCTGGACGGGGCCGGTGATCGCGCCGCTGGACGGGGCGGCGCTGGGCGCCATCTTCGGCCGCGACCACGCGGTCCATGTCGCCCTCAGCGTCGGCCGGCTGGCGGAGCGGATCGCTGCGGAGTCGGAGCGGCTAGAAGGCCTGCGACAAGGCACCGGCGGGCAACTCGCCCCCGGCCGCCGGACGAATGAACGAGCGACTCGAACGAGACCGCCCGGCCCGGCCGGACGGAACGACATTGCAGATACAGGCGGGTAGATGAGCGAAGGCAACGATCAGGACGCGGCCAAGGGGCGGCTTTCGCTGCGCCCGGCGGGCCGTTTGGAACTGGGCCGCACGGTTGACGCCGGGTCGGTACGCCAGAGCTTCAGCCATGGCCGGTCCAAGGAAGTCCAGG
>CAJCJG010000307.1 GCA_903970625.1 Solirubrobacterales bacterium 70-9
CACCGACCCGCACCACAGGCCCGAGCGCCAGACCGTTAACAAGCACGGTGCCGGTGAAACGGCGCGGCACCGAGGCGCCGAGTTCCTCCGACGCGCCCTCGGCGCCGCCCTGCGCCGCCAGCACCTCGGCGAGCAACATCGCCACGGTTTCGAGGACTTCCACCTCGTCGGCATCGTAGCGGCGGGTCGCCCGGTTCTGCACCGCGATCACGCCGAGCGTCCGCCCGGCGCGCCGCACCGGCACGGCCAAAAGCGAGGCATACGGCTCCTCGCCGGTCTCGGAGCGATAGACGAACGCCGGGTGATTCTGCGCATCCGGCAGGTTCAGCGCGGTGCCGGTGGCCGCGACGAGCCCGATGATGCCCTCGCCGATGCGCAGCTTGGTACGGCCGACCGCGTCCGCGTTCAGCCCCTCGGTCGCCGCCAATTCCAGCAGGTCCCCCGGTCGGACGACGTAGATCGAGCAGACTTCGCTGACCAGTTCCGACGCCACCAGCCGTACCAGTTCGGCCAGCGGCGCTTCGCCATGCGCCATCATGTGGCGCAGCCGGGCCATCAGGCGGCGGGGCGTGGACATTCCTATGGCCCCGCGCGCTCGGGCGGAAGCAACGGCCGGACGCGGGGCAACCGGCCTGCCACCTGCGTCACCCCCGGCGAGCCACCAAAGCCGCGACCGCCTGGCCCACGAGTTCGGCGACGATCTCGGCGGTCGGCTGCACCGACGTAACCATGCCCACCGACTGGCCGGCCATCATGCTGCCTTGCTCCACATCGCCGTCGATCACCGCCCGCCGCAGCGCGCCCGCCCAAAACCGCTCGATGACCAGTTGCGCCGCCTCCTTGGTCAGATCGCCCGCCTGAAAACGGGCCGCCGTCTCGGCCTGATGCTCCAGGAACCGTTTTGTCCCGGCGTTGACCAGACCGCGCACCGGAATCACCGGGAACCGCTCGTCCAACTGGATCGAGGGGATCGCGTCGCGCGCATTGGCCCGCACGAACGCCTGTTTGAACGCCGGATGCGCGACGCTCTCGGCTGCCGCCGCGAAGCGGGTGCCAAGCTGCGCGCCCGACGCACCCATTTCGAGATTGGCGAGGATCGCCTCGCCGCGCCCCAGCCCGCCAGCCACGAACACCGGCACGTCGTGGATATGCGGCAGGATTTCCTGCGCCAGTACGGTCAGCGACACCGGGCCGATATGGCCGCCCGCCTCGCTACCCTCGATCACCAGCGCGTCCGCGCCGGAGCGCACCAGCCGCTTGGCCAGCACCAGGGCCGGCGCGAACGCGACCAGCTTCGCCCCGCCGTCTTTCACCGCCCGCACCGCGCCGCCCGGCGGAATGCCGCCGGCGAGCACGATGTGCCCGACCTTGTGCTCCAGACAGACCCGTATCAGGTCGTCCAGTTGCGGGTGCATCGTGATCAGATTGACGCCGAACGGCTTTGCCGTCAGCGCCAGTGTGCCCTCGATTTCGCCGGCCAGCAGATCCGGCGTCATCGCGCCGCACGCGATCACGCCAAAACCGCCGGCGTTGGAGATGGCGGCGACCAGATTCCGCTCGCTGACCCAGGACATCGCCCCGCCCAGGATGGCGTAGCGGCAGCCCAGAAAGTCGGTGCCACGCGCCCACAGCCGGCCCAGGTCGGCCTCGGCCGCGGCGCGCCGCGCATCCGGGGAAAAAATGTCAGGCGGCATCGAGGCCGTACGCGGTGTGCAAAGCGCGCACGGCCAGTTCGGTGTAGTCGGCGCCGATCAGCACGCTGACCTTGATCTCGCTGGTGGATATCACCTGGATGTTGATGGCCTTGTCGGCCAGCGTGCGGAACATCGTGTTGGCGACACCCGCGTGGCTGCGCATGCCGACGCCGACGACGCTGATTTTCGCGACGTTCGTGTCCGTCACCAGTTCCGTGTAGCCGATGATCGCGCGATTGTCGTCCAGCGTCTTATGCGCGCGCGGCAGGTCGGAGCGGCCGAGGGTAAACGTCATGTCCGTGGTACCGTCGGCCGAGACGTTTTGGACGATCATGTCCACATTGACGCCCGCGCCCGCCAGCGGCCCGAAGATCGCCGCCGCGATGCCGGGCCGATCCGGCACCCGCCGCACCGTGACTTTCGCCTCGTCGCGCGAGTAGGCAATGCCGGCGACAATTTCCTTTTCCACGATCTCGTCCTCGTCCACCACCAATGTTCCGGGTAGGTCGCTGCCGAGCCGATTGCCGCCGTCGAAGCTCGACAGCACCTGCACGCGCACCCGTTCCTTCATCGCCAGTTCGACGCTGCGCGTTTGCAGCACTTTGGCGCCGACCGAGGCGAGTTCCAGCATTTCCTCGTAGGCGATCTTACCGAGTTTTCGCGCTTTCGCCACGATTCGCGGGTCGGTTGTGTAGATACCGTCCACGTCGGTGTAGATATCGCAGCGTTCGGCTTTCAACGCGGCGGCCAGTGCGACCGCCGACGTGTCCGAGCCGCCGCGCCCCAGCGTGGCCACCCGATTGTCCGGCGCGATGCCCTGGAAACCGGCCACCACGGCCACTTGTCCTCGTGCCATGCGCGCAACGATGTCGTCCGCGGCGACGGTGTCGATGCGCGCCTTGCCGTGCGCGCCGTCCGTCCGCAGCGGGATCTGCCAGCCCTGCCAGGACCGCGCCTCAACGCCCATCTCCTGCAACGCAATGGCGGTCAGGCCGGACGTGACCTGCTCGCCGGTTGCAACCACGGTGTCGTATTCGCGTGCGTCGTGCAGCGGCGACAGGCTTTGGCACCACGCGACAAGCTGGTTGGTGACACCCGACATGGCGGAGACGACGACCGCGACCTCGTTGCCCGCGTCCACCTCGCGTTTGACCCGCGCCGCGACGTTGCGGATACGGTCGAGATCGGCAACGGACGTGCCGCCGAACTTCATCACGATGCGGGCCATCGGGCGGTTCCAGGCGAGTCGGCCGGCTGCGGCGGACCAGGTTGCGGGCGAAGCGGGGCGGCACACATACTGGCGGCCGGGGGGTGCTGCAACATGGCGGATGCGCAGGCGAGCAGCGTGCTGACGGCGGAGGTGGCGCGGTTCGACGCGCTGGCCGGGCGATGGTGGGACGTAACCGGCCCGATGCGCCCGCTGCACGCGATGAACCCGCTGCGGGTGGGTTGGATCGACGAGCGGATTCGGGTGCGGTTCGGGCTCGGTCCAGAGCCCCGTCACCCCGGCGAAGGTCTGGGTCCAGGCACACGGGACAGTCGGAGTGGGCTGCCCCATAGCCAAGGCGTTCGGCTGCTGGACGTAGGCTGCGGCGCCGGTCTGGCGTCCGAGGCGCTGGCCAAGCGCGGCCATACCGTACTGGGCATCGACGCAGCCGGCGCGGCTTTGGCCGCCGCCCGGTCGCACGCGGAGGCGCTGGGGTTGCCGTTGGCGTACCGCGAGGGCACCGCCGAAGACCTTGCAGCAGAAGGACAAAAATTCCAGGCGATCACGGCGTTGGAAGTCATCGAGCACGTCGCCGACCCGGCGGCCTTCGTCGCCACGCTGGCCGGCTTGCTGGAACCGGGCGGCCTCCTGTTCGTCTCCACCCTGAACCGCACACCCCGCGCCTTCCTGACCGCAAAGCTGGGCGCGGAATACGTGCTACGCCTTTTGCCGGCCGGCACCCACGATTTCCGGCGCTTTGTCCGCCCCTCCGAACTGTCCGGTTTTCTGCGCACCGCCGGCCTGCGCCTGTCCGACATCGCCGGCATGGTCCCCGACCCGCTACGCGGCGGCTGGCGCGCGAGCCGGGACGTGGCGGTGAATTACATTGCGATGGCGGAGGGGTAGCGCGGACATTGATATTCGCGTCGGCTGCCCCACATATTGCCCCATAAGTGGGACAAATTAGGAGCCGAGGTCATGTCCGCCGCCACCGCTCTTGCCATCGACATGATGGACTCCGACGGAGTCGTCGATGCGGGGCGCCTGTCGGTTGCGCTTCGTGTCAGCAAGACAGAGCTTGCGACTGCGACCGGGCTGTCGCGAGACGCCGTTTCCAAAACCATCCGGTTGCACGCGCCTGCCACACAAACCCGACTGCGCGATATCGTCGAGATTCTCAATCGCGTTCGGCCGTGGTGCGGGTCGTTGCCGCAGGCTTTTGCGTGGTTCCGGGCACAGCCGCTCCCGTCGTTCGGCGATCAGACGGCGGAGGCGCTGGTCAAGGAGGGGCGCGCCGAGGCCGTCAAACGTTACCTTGATCGCATCGCGGTGGGCGGGTACGCTTGATACTGACGGGTACGGTGTTCCGTGCTCACAATCCGCGCTGGTCGTTCGCTCCCATCTCGGGCGACGGCGCGGCCCGGTACGGCGGACGGTTCAATCCGGTCGGCGTTCAAGCCCTCTACACATCCTTGCGTCCGGAAGCAGCGTGGCGCGAGGCGCAGCAGGGATTTCCGTTCAAGCCACAGCCATTGACACTCTGTGCCTACGAGGTCGATTGCGACGATGTGGCGGACCTGGCCGATCCCGCAACGCTGCGTCGTTTGAGCATCGCGCCAGCCGATCTGGCGTGTGCCTGGGAGGCCATGATGCTGAGCGGATCGACTCCGCCGACATGGCAGATAGCCGCACGCTTGCGGACGGACGGATTTGCAGCCGCCATCATTCCAAGCTTTGCTCCGGGATCGCCCGGGAGCGACCGCAACGTCGTGTTCTGGGATTGGACAGATGCACCGCCGCACAAGGTCGTCGTCATCGACGACGAGGGCCGGCTCCCACTCAACGATGCTTCCTGGCGAAGTTAAGCCATCGCTCTTGTCCGCTCGCTTCGCACAGCCCGATTCTATTTTTTCTGAGTCGCCGACTGCGCCAGCGGCCGAGGCGCCCGGATGCGTGCCACCAAATCGGCCCCACCTACGAAGCCAGTTTTTGGCGAAAACGTAACGATGACCTACTCAAATAATGATATCGGAAATAAATATCTTCACAAACCGGTAGCACCCGAATTTCTTGGAATGTTACCAGTTTTATCATTTCTAGCAGATATGTCATCTCCAATATCGATCTCCGGAATGGCGACATTATAGCCGCGCCAAGCTATCTCTGCCATGATAGCGAGTTGCCCAGCCTGTCCGACATAATGGCTGCTGGCCACCGCACGCCCCTCTGCACTCGGCCACGATACAAATGCCGCTCCACGGCGAATCAAGCGCGATCCCCGACGTTCGATCAAGTCTTTCCCGCCTTGCGTTGGTCGCCCGCGTCTGGCGCACCTGCGAAGCGCCATCCGCAACGCAAGCGCCCGCCCACACGTCGCCGAAGCGACGAGACCGGCTTCGCGGCACGTCATTTTTGACTTGCCCATGCTACATCATTCATACTAACCTAACACCGTGAACAACACCCCAAACCTTTCCCCGGCCGAGCGCCTCGGGATTTTGATCGAGTTTCTGATCCAGGCGCTGCTGGCGCGGGCCTGCTGGTGGCTGCCCAAGTGGCTGGTCGCG
>CAJCJG010000308.1 GCA_903970625.1 Solirubrobacterales bacterium 70-9
GCGCGGCGGGTCCGGCCCGATCTGCCGAGCCGCGCGCACCAGCGTGTCCAACCGGTCGGCGAGCCGCTCGCCACGCTCGCTTAAAAATGTCAGATCGTCCTTCAGCCCTTCGGCCGCATCCACTTGCCGCGCGATCTGCCGCCCCGCCCCGTCCGCCGCCGCGCGCAACCGCTCGATGCCCTGCTCCGCCTGTCGCGTACTGGCGTTGAAGCCGGCAACAAGCTCCTCCAGCGCCGAACGGTCGCGACGCAATACGCCCAGCGCCCGTTCCAGCCGCAGCGCGTGAAATAGCGTCACCGCCAGCAGCACGATCAACGCTACGTCGAGCAGCCATTGCATGCCCCCGCCGTTTCCACTCACGGGCGATTGCGGGGATGGAATTCCGCCTCCTCAACCGACCGCACGCGGCGCCTCGCGCTCGATGCGGACGGCAATGCGGTTGTTGCGGCGCCCGACCTTGGCCTCGAACAGCGGCGTAGCGCCGCAGCGAAGCTGCACTGGCGCACCCGGAGCACAGTTCAGCATGATGCGACTGCCCGGCTTCAGCGCCATGACCTCCGACAGCATCATCGTCTGCTCGCCGAGTACGACGGAAAGATCGATATCGGTGCTCCATAATTCCTCGGCCAGATGAGTCTCCCAGATCGAATCGCGGCCGAATTTTTCGCCCATGAACTGCTGCAACAGCAGTTCCCGCACCGGCTCCAGCGTCGCGTACGGCAGCAGCAGCTCCAGCCGCCCGCCGCGATCCTCCATGTCGATGCGTAGCCGCGCGAGCACGGCGGCGTTGGACAGGCGCGAGATCGTGGCAAAGCGCGGATTGACCTCAAGCCGCTCGAACCGGAACGTCACCGGGCACAGCGGATTGAACGCGGCGGTCAAATCGGCCAGCACGACATGGATCAGCCGTTCGACCAGCGTGCGCTCGATGGTGGTGTAGGGCCGTCCCTCGATGCGCATGGCCGCCGTGCCACGCCGGCCGCCGAGCAGGACATCGACGATCGAGTAGATCATCGCGCTGTCCACCACCATCAACCCGTAATTGTCCCACTCCTCCGCGTTGAACACGGCGAGCATGGCGGGCAGCGGGATGGAGTTCAGATAGTCGCCGAACCGCAGCGAGACGATGTTGTCGATGCCGACTTCGACGTTGTCGGAGGTGAAGTTGCGCAAGCTGGTGGACATGATGCGCACCAGCCGGTCGAACACGATCTCCAGCATCGGCAGGCGCTCGTAACTGACGAGGCCGGAGCTGATGATTTTCTGCATACCGGTGCGGTTTTCGCCGTTCGCCGGTCCGTCGTCGAAACCCAATAAACTGTCGATCTCGGCCTGATTGAGCACCCGCGCCGGCTGCGCCGCCGCTGCGGTATCGTCGCCCGCCTCGGTCTCGGCGCCCCAGGCGGCGGCAAGCTCCTCCTCGCTCTGTCCGCTCATTGGATCAGCAGTTCCACGAACAGCACGTCGGTGACGCGCGCGGGGGCGACGGCGATGTTGGCGCGCGCGATCAGTTCCTCCCGCAGCCGCCATGTGCCAGCACTGCCGCGCAGTTCCTCCGGACGGATTTCGCGCAGATAGGTCTGGAACAGATCCAAAATGCGGGGCATCGCCGCCTGTACGACGGGCTGGTCCGCATCCTTGCCGACTTCGATGCGTGCCTTCAGCTTTACAAATGACTGGTGTTTGCCGGAACTGTTGAGGTTGGCGATCATCTCCGGCACCTCGACGAAGCTCGGTGGCTTCACCGCCGCCGCCGTGTCGGTCGGCACGTCGGCCGGGTGCTCCGCCATGGTCGTGTCCTTCGGCCCCATGCCGATCAGCGGCGGCAGGATGCCGGAGAACCACAGGCCGGCGATTACGCCCGCCAGCACCAGCGGCACGGCGGCCAGCATCACCAGCTTCTTCTTGCCACCCTTCTTGACGACCGGCACGTCGCCCGCCGTCGGCGCGGCTGCGGCGGTGCTCATCGGCGCTGGTCCGTCCCCATTATCGTCACGACCCCGATTGTCCTTTCCGGTTCGACAGTCGGGGCATCATGGCGTCCGGGCATTAAGAATAACTTCACGCGGCGGAATCTGCCGCCTGCGACTCGCTTGACCCGGCAGCCGCTGCCGGGTGGCGCAGGGAAGGTTCAGGTTTGCCGCCTTTTGTCGCTGGCACGGCGGTTGCGCTGCCCTGTCGCAGACACGCAGAGGCCGCCACGCATGGAGAACCCGACCATCATCGCCCTGTCCCGCCTCGTGGCGCAAAGCCGCGCGATGGAGGTGACGGCGACCAACCTCGCCAATGCCGGCACGCCCGGCTTTCGCGCCGAACGGATGCTGTTCAGCGACTGGCTGGCCCGCGAACCCGTTCGCGCTGAACCGCCCGGCGACCAGACGCTCGCCTACACGCAGGACCGCGCCACCTACCGCGACCGCCAGTCCGGCCCGCTGGAACACACCGCCAACCCGCTCGACCTCGCGCTGGCCGGTGCCGGCGGCTGGTTCACGGTGCGGACACCGAACGGCCCGCGTTTGACCCGTGCCGGGCACTTCCAGCTCGACGCGACCGGCGCCATCGTGGACGAGCAGGACGAGGCGCTGCTGGACGTGGCCGGCCGCCCGCTGCTGACCACGCCCAGCGACACACGGCTGAGCGTGGCCGGTGACGGAACGCTGTCGAGCGAAAACGGACAGATCGGCAAGATCGGCGTGGTTCAGCCGGACGACGAGCGCAAGATAACCGCCGAGGGCGGGCGGCTGATGCTGGCCAACTCGCCGACCAAGCCGGTCGCGGCGCCAAACATTGTGCAGGGCGCCATCGAGGACAGCAACGTCCAGCCCATCGCCGAACTGACCCGCATGATGACCGATCTGCGGGAGTTCCAGTTCACCACCCAGTTCATCCAGGGCGAGAGCGACCGGCAGAGCGGCGCGATCGACAAGATCATGAAGAAGGGAAACTAGATGCGGGCGCTCGATATCGCCGGCACCGGGATGCAGGCGCAGCAAACCAATGTCGAAGTCATTTCCAACAACATCGCCAACATGACGACGACGGGGTTCAAGCGCCAACGTGCCGCGTTCCAGGATCTGATCTATCAGGATCTGCGCCGCGTCGGCTCCAACAGTTCCGACACCGGCTCGCTGCTGCCCTCCGGCGCGCAGGTCGGCCTCGGCGTCAAGACGGCGGCGATCTACCGGATCAACGAGCAGGGCAACATCGAGCAGACCGGCAACAGCCTGGACGTGGCGATCCAGGGTAATGGCTACTTTCAGGTCACGCTGCCTTCGGGCGACACCGCCTACAGCCGGGATGGGACGTTTGGCCTGTCGCCGGAGGGACAGATCGTCACCAGCAACGGCTACGTGGTGTTGCCCGGTATCACCATCCCGACCAACGCAACGGGGGTCTCGATCAACAGCGCGGGGCAGGTGCAGGTCACGCTGGACGGCCAGACCACGTCCAGCACGGTCGGGCAGATCCAACTTGCGACGTTTCCCAACGAGGCTGGGCTTTATTCCACCGGCGACAATCTGTTCATCCAGACCGCCGCCTCCGGCAATCCGGTGACGGGCACACCGGCGTCGCCCGGGTTCGGCTCGACGCTCCAAGGCTTCGTCGAAAGCTCCAACGTCAACGTCGTGACCGAGATCACCGACCTGATCACTGCCCAGCGCGCCTACGAGATGAACAGCAAGGTCATCACGGCCAGCGACCAAATGCTTTCGACCCTGACCAACCTGCGATGAGGTGCTTTATGCCCCGCCTTACGATGTTTCTGGCCGCGATGGCGGTGGCCACCCAGGCGCACGCGGCCACGCTGCGAACGCTGACGACGCTGACCGCGCCCGTGGTCAAACTGTCCGATCTATTTGACGATGCCGGATCGCGCGCTGACCGGGTGCTGGGACCGGCGCCGGCGCCGGGGGAGCGGATCGTCGTGGAGGCCGCGCAACTGGCCGCCATCGCGCGGCAGTTCGGCGTGGACTGGCGCCCCACCTCCTCGGCCGACCGGGCCGTGCTGGATCGGCCGGGCAGGCTGCTGCCGCGCACCAGCATCACCGAGCCGCTGCTCGCCGCCCTCGCGCGGGTGGGCGCGCCGGCCGAGGCCGACCTTGAGTTGCCCGGCTTCGACGCGCCGCTGGTTCCGGCCGAGGCGTCGCCGTCGGTCGCAGTGGAGCAGGTGGATTACGAGGGCACCTCCGGCCGCTTCACCGGCGTGGTGCTGATCAGCGGCCCGGCGATGGCGCCGCTGCGGCTGCGCCTGTCCGGGCAGGTGGACGAGATCGTCCATGTGCTGGTGCCGCTGCGCCGGCTGGCGGCCGGCACCGTGCTGCGCCCGGGCGATCTGGTGCCGGCGACGGTGCATGCGGCCGCCGTACGCGGCGACGTCGTACATGCGGCGTCCGAGGCGGTCGGGCTGGCGCTGCGCCATGCGGTGCCGGAGGGGCAGCCGATCCCGCGCGCCGAACTGCAACACCCGCTCGCCGTGCTGAAAGGGGCGCATGTCGGGATGGAACTGCGCGTGCCGGGGCTGACGGTGGTGGCGCAGGGCACGGCGCTGGAGGGCGGCGCGATGGGAGAGCGAATCCAGGTGCTCAACCCCGTCTCCGGCCTCGCAGTCGAGGGCGAGATCGTCGGCCCCGACCGGGTGACGGTGGCGCCCGACAGCGTGCCGCTGCCGACCGGGCGCGCGGCACAGGTCGCCACGCGATGAGGCGCGCGCTGCTTTTGGCAAGCGCCGCCTTCCTGCTGGGCGGCTGCGAGGCAACGCTGAAACGCCTGGAAGATGGCGCGGGGCCGCCGAAGATGACGGCGAGCAGCGACCCGACCAAAGACCCGAACTGGCATCCGGTGAGTCTGCCGATGCCGCCGGGGCCGGCCATCGCCTCCGTCGCCAATTCGCTCTGGCACCCCGGCAGCCGCGCGTTCTTCCCGGACCAGCGGGCGGCGCATGTGGGCGACATTGTGACCGTGACGGTCAACATCACCGACAACGCCGATGTGAAGAACGCCACGCAGGCCACGCGTACGGGCAACGAGGCAATGGGCACGCCCAACCTGTTCGGGCTGGAGAACGCTATCCCGCACATCCTGCCGGGCGCCAATTCCTCCAGCCTTGTCACCACAAACAGTAACAACGCCAACAACGGCACCGGCGAGATCAAGCGCGGCGAGACGATCGCGCTGAGCCTGGCCGGCGTGATCACGCAGGTCTTGCCGAACGGCAACCTGGTGGTCGTGGCGCGCCAGGAGGTCCGGGTAAACTCCGAGTTACGCGAACTGGAAGTCAGCGGCGTGGTGCGCCCACAGGATATTGCCAGCGACAACACGGTGCAGCACGACCGCATGGCGGAAGCGCGCATCAGCTATGGCGGGCGCGGCCAACTGACGGACGTTCAGACGCCGCGCTACGGCCAGCAAATGATGGATATTCTGCTGCCATTTTGACGGGGACGCGATGGGCGGCTAGCGTGAACCGGTGTCACGCGATCTCCGCACGCTCTCGCTGAACACGGCAACGCTTGGCTTTACGTGGCCGCTCGGCCGCGTCATCGCTGCCTGCGCGGCGACCGGCCTTGGCGGCATCGCGCCTTGGCGGCGGGATTTTTCCACATTGCCGGCTGCGGACGCACGAATGCGCATCGCCGATGCCGGCATGGTCGTGACCGGACTGTGTCGCGGCGGCTATCTGGTGCATGGCGACGCCACTCAGCGCGATGCCATCCTCGACGACAATCGCCGCGCCATAGACGAGGCCAACGCCCTTGGTGCGCCGGCTTTGTGCTTCGTGGTCGGTGGGCTACCCCCCGGCAGTCGCGATCTTCGTGCCGGGCGCGCCCAAATTGTCGAGGTGCTGTCGCGGCTGGCGGAGCACTCGGCGGGCTCGGGCGTGCGCCTCGGCGTGGAACCGCTGCACCCGATGTATGCCGCCGACCGCTCCTGCATCTCCACACTTGCGAGCGCGCTCGACGTCTGCGACGCGGTGGGGGGCGATATCGGCGTGATCGTCGACACGTATCATGTCTGGTGGGACCCCGATCTCGACGCCGGATTGCAGCGCGCGGGTGCGGCCCGCCTGCTCGGCTGGCATCTGGCGGATTGGCGCGTGCCGACGCGCGATTTGCTGATGGATCGCGCGATGCTCGGCGAGGGCGTGATCGACTTTGCCGCCATCGAGCGCATGGTGCGCGCCGCCGGTTGGACCGGCCTGAGCGAGGTGGAGATTTTCTCCGACGAATGGAACGCGCGCGACCCGTCGGACACGCTGGCCGTGCTGGCAAGCAACTATCAAGCCCTGGACTAGAAGCGGGGCGTTGCCAGCCCGCCGTCGATCAGCACCGCCTGCCCGACCGTGTAGGCCAGATCGCCGCGCGCCATCGTCGCCACGACGCGGCCGACATCCTCGACGGTGCCCCAGCGGCCGGCGGGCACCGCGCCGCTGCCGATCAGCGCATCGTAGCGATCCTTCGAGCGCAACGTCATCTCGGTACGAATGATGCCAGGCTGCACTTCGTAAACACCGATTCCGTGGGGTGCCAGGCGGGCGGCGAACAGCTTTGCCGCCATTCCCGCCGCCGCCTTCGACACGCAATACTCGCCGCGATTGGTCGAGATTGCGACGGCGTTGGACGAGGTGACGAACACGATGGATCGATGGGCTTGCCAGGCCTCCGTGGCCAGCAGATAGCGCGAAAAGGCCTGGGCCAGAAAGAACGCGCCGCGCGTGTTGACGGCAACGCAGCGGTCGAAACTCTCGGGCGTCGCGTCGAGCAGGTCGCCGCGCGACAGCACCGACACGCCGGCATTGTTGACCAGGCAGTCGAGCCGCCCGAACGCCGCCGCCGCCGCGCCGATCAAAGCGGCATGGCGGGACACGTCGGCGACATCGCCAAGCACGATTTTCGCCTGCCCGCCGACAGCGGCGACGGCCGCAACCGTTTCGGTGGTATCATCGCCTGTCCCGCGCTCGTTGACCACCACATCGTAGCCGGCGCGCGCCAGCGTCACCGCGATGCCCTGCCCGATCCCCCGCCCAGCGCCGGTGACGAGTGCCGCCGGCCGGCCGCCGTTGTTCTTGTGTTCTTGCGCCATCGCCTTGCCACGACGGAGGAAAATATGTAACTGGTTGGTGCATAGGTAGCGGGAGCGGCATGATCGCGTCAAGCAGCGGGGGCGGAACGGGCGAACCATGGCGGCGCGGGGCGACAAGCTGACCGACGCGGATGCGGTCGCGGCCGCTATTGCCGATGGCGCCACGGTGGCGCTCAGCGGCAATGGCGGCGGCCTAGGCGAGGCGGATACTTTGTATGCCGCCGTGGAGCGGCGCTTCCTGGCGACCGGCTCTCCCCGAGGCCTGACGCTGGTGCATGCGCTGGGCATCGGCGACGCGAAAACGCGCGGCCTGAACCGCTTTGCCCACGAAGGGCTGGTCGCGCGTGTGATCGGCGGGCATTGGACCTGGTCGCCGCGCATGCAGGCGCTCGCGGAGGCGGACGCCATTGAGGCGTGGACGCTGCCCGCCGGTGCCATCATGCTGCTGCTGCGCGAAATCGGTGCCGGGCGGCCGGGCCTGATCACGCATGTCGGCCTCGGTACGTTCGCCGATCCGCTGCATGGCGGCGGCGCCTGCAACGCGCGGGCGCGGGCAGCCGGCACAATGCCGGTGGAGCGCATCGAGATCGGGGCCAAAACCTATTTGCGCTACAAGCCGTTTCGCGTCGATGTGGCCCTCGGGCGCGGCAGTCTTGCCGATGCGGCTGGCAACATCAGCACCGTGCATGAGGCGGCGGACCTCGACCTGTTGGCAGTGACGCTTGCGGCGCACAATTCGGGGGGGCGGGTTGCGGTGCAGGTCGCGCGCACGGTGCCGCGTGGTACGATTCCGGCGCGGCAGGTCACGCTGCCGGGGATCCTTGTCGACTCGGTCGTCGAGGTGCCCGAACAGGCGCAATCCTATCGTGGTGCCTACGACACCGCGCTCAGCGGCGAGGCCGGCGGGCGGCCGGATCGCGAACCGGCTCCTGTTGCGACCGGCGTGCGCGGCTTGATAGCGCGACGAGCGGCCGACGAGATCGCGCCCGGCAGTTCGATCAATTTCGGCTTCGGCATTCCCGGCGCGATCCCTGGAATACTGGCCGCGCGCGGCGTTCTGGACTCGCTGTGGGTCACGGTGGAACAAGGCATCCACAACGGCGAGCTTTTGGACGGCGAGATGTTCGGCGCGGCGCGGTTCCCCGAAGCGATCGTCAGTTCGACACGGCAATTCGATTTTTACAGCGGCGGCGGCATCGACGTTGCGTGCCTGGGCATGGGCGAATTGGATTCGGCAGGCAATGTCAACGTATCGCGCCTCGGCACCCGCGTCGTTGGCCCCGGGGGATTTGTCGATATCGCGCAAAACGCGCGAAAATTGATTTTTTGCGGGACGTTCGACGGCAAGGGCACCGAGTACGCCTTTCACGACGGCGGGATTTCTCTGGTGCGCGCAGGCGCGTTGCCGAAGCTGGTGACCACCGTTCGCGAGATCACGTTTTCTGCCGAAATCGCGCGGGCGCGCGGTCAGGAGGTCTTTTACGTGACCGAACGCGCTGTGTTCCGGCTGGCGGCGGACGGCGTGGAACTGATCGAACTCGCGCCCGGCATCGATTTGGAGCGCGACGTGCTGGCGAGAATGGGTTTTGCGCCGATCCTGCACGGCTCGCCACCGCCGATGCCCGCCGCGCATTTTCGGGCGGCGTGATGGAGGGACAGCCGGTGTACGACTACATCGTCGTCGGCGGCGGCAGCGCGGGCTGTGTGCTGGCGGCGCGGTTGACCGAAGACGCGTCCATCCGCGTGCTGCTGCTGGAAGCCGGCGGGCCGGATACCGACCGCAACATCCACCGCCCGGTCGGCTTCGCAAAGATGACCGGCGGCAATCTGATGTGGGGTTTTGTCACAGCGCCACAAAAACACTGCAACAACCGGGAAATGCCGTTCGCACAGGGGCGCGTGATCGGCGGCGGCAGTTCTGTCAACGCCGAGGTTTTCACGCGTGGCTGTCCGGAAGACTACGACCGCTGGGCGACGGAAGAAGGGTGCGACGGCTGGGCGTTTGACGACATTCAAAAATATTTTGTCCGCTCGGAGGACAATGACACGTTATCCGGCCCGTTCCACGGCAATGGCGGCCCGCTGGGTGTGACGACGCCGAACGCTCATCCTTTGACTCGGGTGTTCGTGCAGGCGTGCCAGCAGGTCGGCATCCCCTACAATGCAGACTTCAACGGCCCGCAGCAGGCCGGCACGGGCGTCTATCAGACCACGACGCGGCACGCCAAACGCTGTTCCACCGCCGTCGGCTATCTGAATCCCGTCCGTGGCCGCAAGAATCTCGAAATTCGGCTGCATTGCGCCACGCGCCGCATTCTGGTCGAACACGCGCGCGCGGTCGGTGTCGAGTTCTCGCAGGATGGCACGGTGCAATCGGCCCGCGCCGAACGGGAGGTGGTCGTCACCGCAGGCGCCATCGGCTCCCCGAAATTGCTGATGCTGTCAGGCATCGGCCCCGCTGATCATCTGCGCAGCGCCGGCGTGGACGTGCTGCACGATCTGCCGGGCGTCGGCCAGAACCTGCACGACCATTTCGGCACGGACATCGTGTACGAGTTGTCCGGTCCCTACAGCTTCGACAAATACAAGCAGCCGCACTGGATGGTCTGGGCCGGCTTGGAATACTATTTATTCGGCAAAGGCCCGGTTGCCAGCAATATCGTCGAGGGCGGCGCATTCTGGTGGAGCGACCGGGCGGCGCCCACGCCCGACACGCAGGTGCATTTCCTCGTGGGCGCGGGCGTGGAGGACGGGATTCCGCCGGTGCCATCCGGCTCTGGCTGCACGATGAACTCATATTTCGTCCGCCCGCGTAGCAGGGGCAGCGTGACGTTGCGCAACGCCGATCCGGCCACGCCGCCGGTCATCGACCCGAACTATCTTCATGACCCCTATGACGTTCGCATGTCGGTCGAAGGTGTGAAGCTGATGCGCGAGGTGATGCACCAGTCGGCCTTCAAGAGATACATCACCCGCGAGCATCTGCCGGGCGACGCGACGCGCAGCGATGCCGATACCGAGGCGTATATCCGCCGCATGGGCCGCACCTGCTATCATCCCGTCGGGGCCTGTAAGATGGGCGTCGATGCGATGGCCGTCGTCGATCCGCAACTGCGCGTTTACGGCGTTGCCGGCCTGCGCGTCGCCGACAGTTCGATCATGCCGAGCGTCGTCAGCAGCAATACCAACGCGCCCACGATCATGATCGGGGAACGGGCGAGCGACCTGCTGCGCGGCAACGCCGCCTAGCATGCCCGAAGCGTTCATCTGCGACTTCGCCCGCACCCCGTTCGGCCGATACGGCGGCGCGCTGAAGGATGTGCGCGCCGACGATCTGGCAGCGTATCCGCTGCGGGTGCTGCGCGAACGGCATGCGTCCGTCGATTGGGCGGCGCTCGACGACGTGCTGCTCGGCTGCGCCAATCAGGCGGGGGAGGACAATCGCAATGTCGCCCGCATGGCCGCACTGCTCGCCGGCTTTCCGGTGGCCGTGCCGGGGGCGACGATCAACCGGCTGTGCGGCTCGGGCCTGGACGCCGTTGGCACGGCCGCGCGTGCGATCCGGGCCGGCGACGGCGATCTGTTTCTCGCGGGTGGCGTCGAAAGCATGACGCGGGCGCCGTTCGTCATGCCGAAGCAAGCGGAAGCTTTCGGGCGTACGACGGAGATTTACGACACCACGATCGGCTGGCGCTTCGTCAATCCCGCGATGCGGGCAGGGTATGACACGGACTCGATGCCGGAGACGGCGGAGAACGTGGCCGAGCAATTCGCCGTCGCGCGCGCGGACCAGGATGCGTTCGCATACCGCAGCCAGATGCGGGCGAAGGCGGCGCAAGATTCCGGCGTGTTCGCGCGCGAGATCGCGGCGATCGACGTGCCGGACAGGCGCGCGACGCGCCGTGTGGAACGCGACGAACATCCGCGCCCGGACACGACGCTTGCCGCGCTTGCGTCGCTCAAAACGCCGTTTCGCGCGAACGGGACCGTGACGGCAGGCAATGCCTCCGGCATCAACGATGGGGCGGCTTCGTTGCTGCTGACCAGCGAAGACGGCGCCCGTCGCCATGGCCTGACACCGCGCGCCCGTGTGGCGGCGATGGCCACGGCTGGCGTGGAACCGCGCATCATGGGCATCGGGCCGGCGCCCGCCGTCCAAAAACTGCTGGCGCGCGTGGGGCTGTCGCTGGACCGGATCGACGTGATCGAGCTGAACGAGGCGTTTGCGGCGCAGGCGCTGGCGGTGACGCGGCTGCTCGGGCTGGCGGACGATTCGCCCGCCGTGAACCCGCACGGCGGTGCCATCGCGCTCGGCCATCCGCTGGGTGCCAGCGGTGCGCGGCTGGCGATGGCGTGTGTCAATGCACTGGAGCTGTGCGGCGGCACGCGAGCGATTGCCGCCATGTGCATCGGCGTCGGCCAGGGGATCGCGGTGCTGATCGAGCGGGTCTAGCGCCCGTACGCCCCTCGCTCCAGCGCCCACAGGCAGGCAAGCGCGTCCGGGTCGGCGAACGGCAGGATTTGCGTCAACACGACGCCGGCCACCCCCTCGGCCGGGTCGATCCAGTAATAGGTGTTGGCGAGGCCGGCCCAGGCCAGACTGTTCGGGCTGCGGCCGTGCGCGTCTCGTTCGGTGTTCAGCAGGAAGCCGTAGCCCCACTTTTGCACCATGTCGGGATAGAAATTCGCGGCGTGCGACAGATGCGGTTCCGCCGGCACTAGCGTTTGCACCGTCAGGTCGCCGATCTGGTTGCGGGAGGCGAGCGCCACCGTCTCCGGTTTCAGGATGCGGGCGCCGTCCAGTTCGCCGCCGCGCATGATGGCGCGGCAGAAACGCAGGTAGTCGGGCGCCGTGCCGTACATCCCGCCGCCGCCCTGGAAAAATTCAGGCTCCTGCGGGACTTCGAACGGGACCGTCACCACCCCCTGCGGCGTGCGGGCGTGCATGGCGGACAGGCGGGCGCGCTGGCTCGCGCCGAGGCGGAAGCCGGTGTCGCCCATGCCGAGCGGGCCAGTGATGTGGGTGCCGAAGTAGGTTTCCAGATCGAGACCGCTCGCGGCTTCCACCGCCTTGCCGACGAGGTCGATGTTGATGCCGTAGGTCCAGCGTTCGCCCGGGTCATGCAGTAGCGGCATCGTCAATGCCCGGTTGTTGCAAGAAATCACGGGCGGCACGTTCATCGTGGTCTGATAGCGGAGCAAATCTTCGCTCCAGATCGTGTAGCCGAAGCCGGCGGTGTGGGTCAGCAGGTGGTGAAGCGTGATCGGGCGGCGGGCGGGGCGCAGGCGGGGGGCGCCCGTCTCGCCGAACCCCTCCAGCACTTTTGCCCCCGCCAGATCGGGCAGCACGGCAGAGAGCGGGGCGTGCAGGTCCAGCTTGCCCTGTTCGACCAGTTGCAGCGCCGCGACGGAGGTGATGGCCTTGGTCATCGAAGCGATCCAGCCGACGGTATCGACCGTCATCGCCGCGCCGTCGGCGGTGCCGCGCGTGCCGAAGGCCGCCTCATAGAACGTGCCGTTTCGGTCGCCTGCCAGGGCGACGATACCGGGCAGTTTGCCGTCCGCGACCGCCGCGCGAAGGTCGGAGTTCAGCTTTTCCAGAGCATCCATGCCTGCATCCCCCGGTGTCGCGACGACACGGAGGCTAGCGGCCGGTCGCGGCGGGGGCAACGGGGCGCGTCCGTGTTTGTTATTATATCGTAACAATATGGACGTGCCAAGGCGCGGGCTTCGATTGGGCCGAATAAGGAGGGCCGGTGGCGGTTTTTAGACTCTCTCTCCTTGTCGGAGATGGTTGGACGAGGGGTCTAGCGGGCTGCGGATTTTGGGCGGGGCGCCCCCTCTCCCCGGCCCTGTTCCACAGGGGGAGAGCGGGTTTTTGGGCCACGTTTTGAGAGATTCTGGTCCGGCGCTCCCGGCGGGACGGGAGCGGTTGCCCCTTCTCGACGCTGGCGGCGAGGCGGGCGAAATCTTCGCCGATGCCGCGAAGCTGGGCCTCGATGCGCGCCACCACGCACGCCGGGAGTTTGACCCCGGCCTGGGCGACGATGAGCTGAATCAGCATCAACAGAAACTCGTTGAGCCGGTCTGCCGGGGAAAGGGTGGGGGTGTTTTTCACGCAAAAAAGTTAATATAAATGACGTTATCCGGGCAAGAGAAAAATAGCCTCTTCGGTCGAAAAATCGGCGGCGAGCCTCGGAGTGGCACCACCGCCCCACCCATGTGTCCTGGACGTATGACGATTATTGACAGTCGTCAGTTCACAGTCCATGGTGGCGCCATCAGCCCAGGAGGCCGCCATGCACCCGCTCCACCGTGCCGCCGTTGCTGCAACTCTCCCGCTGCTGCTGTCCGCATGTTTCGAGCGGACGCAACCGAGCGTGGAAAACAACGTCCGCCCGGTGCAGGCGGTGCGCGTGGCGCTCGCGTCGGATAGCGAGCAGCGGGCCTTCGCCGGCACCATCAAGCCGCGCCGGGAAGCCGACGTCGGGTTTCGCGCCGCCGGCCGCATCGCCACGCGGCTGGTGGACATTGGCGCCAGAGTGAAAGCCGGCGACGTTCTGGCCCGGCTCGACCCGGCCGACCTGGCGCTCGCGGTGCGCAGCGCGCAAGCGGATCTGGCATCCGCGGAGGCGCAGGCGGAACAGGCGCAGGCCGACGCCGTGCGCAGCCGCATTTTGCGCGGCCAGGGCTGGGCTTCCGCCGCGACGGACGACGTGAAGCAGGCCACCGCGCGGGCCGCGACGGAAAAGGTGGCCTCCGCCCGCGCAGCCCTGTCGCTGGCCGGCAACCGGCTGGACTACGCGGATTTGCGCGCGCAGACGAACGGCGTCGTGACCGCCGTGCTGGCCGATCCCGGCACCGTGGTGGCCGAGGGCCAAGCCGTGCTGCGGCTGGCCGAGGCCGGCGCGCCGGAAGCAGAAATCCAGTTGCCGGAGCAGGCGCTGCCGGACGCGACGCGGCCGGGTGCGACCGTCACGCTCTGGGCACGGCCCGACATGGCCCTGAAGGCGACGCTGCGGGAACTTTCGCCCTCTGCCGACGGCAAGCTGCGGACCTACGCCGCCCGCTACACGATCGACACACCGCCCACGTGGCTCGCGCTGGGCATGAGCGCCACGTTGCATCTGCCGGGCGCCGACAGCGCAGGCGTGGCCACCCTGCCGGCCGCAGCCCTGATCGACCGGGGCCAGGGGCCGATGGTGTGGGCGGTGGAGGGTGCCGGAAAACTGGTCTCCCGCCCCGTACAGGTGCTCCGGCTGCAACAGGATCGGGTGGTCGTCTCGGGCCTCGCGGACGGCGACATGGTGGTGGCGCTCGGCGCCCAAAAACTCGACCCGGCCGCGCAAGTGCGCGTGTCGGACGAACGGCCGGCGACGGAGTGACGGGGATGTTCGCGATGCAGTTTTTTGGGCTATCCCCGAGTCTTCCGCAGCTCCCCTCAATGCCGTCATGGCCGGGCTTGAC
>CAJCJG010000309.1 GCA_903970625.1 Solirubrobacterales bacterium 70-9
TACCTCGTCCATGTTTGCCCCCGTTGCGTAGGCGAATACTACGTTGAGTAGGGGCGGGAGTCGATGAATGGCTTTCTACAATCTGTGATTGTATCGCCTGTTCTAACCGGATAGGGACATGGCTCAAATCGGCCCTGTCGTCCGGAATGTAAAAATCGACAACACACGGCTTGTCCGGAAACTGCCAGTGCAGCTTGGCTTCCCAGATTTCCTTGATGACATTGCCCAGCAACACAAGCTTGTCCTCGGTGATATCCTGGCAACCCAAGTGCTGAATGCCGTCGATGTGCCAATGGTTCATCACCCACTCGACAGACTTTCGCGAACTACCCTCACGGGACGCGAAGGCTCGCAGCGACGATTCGGAGAACCCCTTGCGCAGAATGTAGCCCTCGAACGCCACAAATTCGGGCCAGAACACGGCAGCATATCCGACGGCGAGCCGGAAATTGCCTTCGCAGCCGACCCAGGTTTCCAGGTCGATCCCGCTGCCGCCGTTCCAGGCGGCAAGTTCCGCCGCCATGCTCTGCGGAATATCCATCTGCCCGCCTATCCCGCCAACACATCCGCCAACGTCAACGCAATCACCTCGGTCGCCTTAAAAAGCTCCGCCAACGGAAGCCGTTCGTCGGCTCGGTGGGCGTTCGCCTCCTCGATGCTGCGCGGCCCCGCGCCGAACAGCACGATGGGAATCCCCGCCGCCGTGTAATGCCGCGCGTCGGTGTACAGCGGCACCCCGGTCGGCGAGATCGCTTCGCCCATCACGCGACTCGCGTGCGCGCACAGCAAGTCCGTCAACTCCTCCCCGCCGGGCAGCGGCGTCAGCGGCGTGGCCACCATGATCCGGCGCACCTGCACGCCCGCGTCCGGAAACGCTCCGGCGGCGGTAAGGATGACGCCGCGAAGCTCCTCTTCGACATCGGCGGCAATCTCCTCCGGCACGATCCGCCGATCCAGCCGGAACACCACCTTGTCCGGCACCACGTTGGTGTTGATCCCGCCGGAAATCAGCCCGATCGTCAGTTGCGGCGCGCCGATCCCCGGAATTTTCGACTCGCGGGCCGCCAACCCGCGACGCCACTCGTACAGGCGGGACAGAATCCCAGTCGCCGCCTCCAACGCATCGATCCCGGTGTACGGTTTCGCGGCATGGGCTGAGCGCCCGACAACCTCCACTTCCAAATGCAGCACGCCGTTGTGCGCGTTGACGACGGCGTAGGAAAATCCCGCCCCGATGGCCAGATCGGGCTTGGAAATACCCTCCTCCAGCAGCCATTGCGGCCCGATCTCGCCGCCGGTTTCCTCGTCGTAGGTGATGTGCAGTTCGGCTGTGCCGTGCAGGTCGATGCCCGCATGGTCCAGCGCCAACAACGCAAAAGCATAGCTGGCGATATCGGATTTCGAGACGGCGGCGCCGCGCCCGTACATCCACCCATCACGGATCTCCGCACCGTACGGATCGGCCGTCCACCCCTCGCCCGGCGGCACAACGTCGCCATGCGCGTTCAGCGCAATCACAGGGCCGGGGCCGAAATGGCGCCGCACGACCAGATTGACCGCCGAGCGCATCCCGTGCGCCGCCACCACGTCCGGCGGCACCGGATGCCGCTCGACCGAGAAACCCAAACCTTCCAGCAGCCGGGCCGTGACGTCCGCGTGCGGTGCGCAATCGCCGGGCGGGTTGTCGGAGGGGGTGCGGACCAGTTCCGCCAGGAACGCCACCTCCGCCTCCCGCTGGCCGGCGAGAAATTCGGTGATCGCGGGCCGTTCGGTCGGTGTCACGGCAATGGCTCCCATTCGGCAAGATTGGCGGTCGGGTGGTCGATCAGCACGCGATGCAGCACGCGCGCGCCGATCTCGATGTCGTCGTTGTCGGCGTGCTCGTCCGGGTGGTGGCTGATGCCGCCTTTGCAGCGCACGAAGATCATGCCGATGGGCGCGATGGCCGCAATCTCCATCGCATCATGTCCCGCACCGCTCGGCAGCAGCCGCACCGGAAATCCTTCGGCGTCGATGGCGGCGGCGATTGCGCGTTGAAGCGCGGGGGCGCACGGGGCGGCCGGCAGATCGTGCGTCTGTTCGATCCGCACAGCCACGTCGCGACGTTTGCATAAGCGTTCGATGGCGTCCTTGATGTCCGTCACCATTCGCATCCGGTTGCCGTCGTCGGCCGCGCGCAGATCGACGGTGAACACGACGCGGCCGGGAATCACGTTGACGGAGCCCGGAAAACCCTCCAGCCGCCCGACGGTGGCGACGATGCCCTCCTCGACCACCGCGCGCCCCTCCACCGCCAGCACGGCGGCGGCGGCGGCGGCGAGCGCATCGTGGCGGCCCTGCATCGGCACCGTGCCGGCGTGGCCCGCCTGCCCGGTGATGGTCACGCGCAGGCGCGTCGCCCCCGCGATGGCGGTCACGCAGCCCACCGGAAGCCCGCGCCGTTCCAGCACCGGCCCCTGTTCGATATGCAGTTCCAGATAGGCAAAAAAATCCTCCCGCCGCCGCG
>CAJCJG010000310.1 GCA_903970625.1 Solirubrobacterales bacterium 70-9
TGGCCGGGTCAAGCCCGGCCATGACGGCATGAATATCTTTTCATCGCGGTACCAGCATCTGGCGGGCGATGATCAGCTTCTGCACCTCGCTCGCGCCCTCGTAGATGCGCAGCGCGCGCACGTCCCGATACAGGCTTTCGACGATATTGCCGCTGGCGACGCCGAGGCCGCCGAACATTTGTACCGCCGCGTCGATCACGCGCTGCGCAGCCTCGGTCGCGTGCAGCTTGGCCATCGCGGCTTCCTTGGTGATCCGCCGCCGCTGCACGTCGTGCGCCCAGGCCGCCCGATAGACCAGCAGCGCGCTGCTATCCACATCCAGCGCCATCTCCGCCAGCTTTGCTTGCGTCAATTGCAAATCGGCCAAAACGCCGCCGAACATTTTGCGCGTGGTCGCGCGATGCAACGCCTCGTCCAGTGCGCGCCGCGCGAAGCCCAGCGCCGCCGCACCGACGCTGGGGCGAAAAATGTCCAGCGTGGTCATCGCGACCTTAAAACCCTCGCCCGGCACGCCGAGCAGGCAATCGTCCGGCACCACGCACTTCTCGAACCGCAGGGTCGCCAGCGGATGCGGCGCGATCGTCTCGATCCGGTCGGCAATTGTCAGGCCCGGCGTATCCGCTTCCACGAAAAACGCCGACAAACCCTTCGCGCCCGGCGCCTCGCCGCTGCGGGCGAACACGACGTAGTGGTCGGCGATGCCGCCGTTGGAAATCCAGGTTTTGACCCCGTCGATGCGCCAGCCGCCGGGCACGCGCACAGCCGTCGTCGTCATCGCGGCGACGTCAGAGCCGGCGTCCGGCTCGCTCAGCGCAAACGCCGCGATTCGGGTGCCGGCCCGCGCCTGCGGCAATATGCGGGTCCGCAGCGCCGCCGGCCCGAACAGCGCGACGGACGCCGTGCCAAGGCCCTGCATCGCGAACGCGAAATCGGCCAATCCGCTGTGACGCGCCAAAATTTCGCGCGCGAGGCAGATGCGCCGCACATCCAATGTCGCTGCATCGTCCGCCACCGCAGCCGCAAGCCAACCGCCCGCGCCAAGCCGCTGCACCAGATCGCGGCACGTTGCGTCCACGTCCGCGTGACTCACATGGGCCAGATTTTCCGCTGCCCACGCATCCATCGCACCGGCAAATTCCCTGTGGCCGTCGTCGAAGAACGGCCAGTCGAGAAACGACACGTCGCTCATCAATTGCCTTCGAAAACGGGCCGGCGCTTCTCGGAAAACGCTTCGTAAGCGCGGCCGAAATCGCGGGTCTGCATGCAAATGGCCTGCGCCTGCGCCTCCGCCTCGATGGCGCCATCGATATCCATGCTCCATTCCTGATGGATGCAGCGCTTGGTCATGGCGTGGGCGAAATTTGGGCCGCTCGCCAGTTCCGTCGCCAGCGCCTGCGCCGCTGCCAGCACCGCATCCGGTTCGCACAGCCGATTGTAGAACCCCCACCGTTCGGCCTCGGCCCCGTCCATGGAGCGGCCGGTGAACAGCAGCTCCGCCGCGCGGCCGGCGCCGACGATGCGGGGCAGGATGTTGCAGGCCCCCATGTCGGCGCCCGCCAGCCCGACGCGCGCGAATAGGAACGCGACCTTGCTGCGCGCGGTGCCGAAGCGGAGGTCCGACGCCATCGCCAAAATCGCGCCAGCGCCCGCGCACACCCCGTCGATGGCAGCGATCACCGGTTGCGGGCACGCCCGCATCGCCTTGACCAGATCGCCGGTCATGCGGGTGAAATTCAGCAATCCCTGCGTGTCGCCCGCCTGCTGCATCCGCACCAGCGGCCCGATGATCTCGTGAACGTCGCCGCCCGAGCAGAAATTACCGCCTGCCCCGGTCAGGACCACAGCGCGGACCTCGTCCGCATAGGCCAGCGCGCGAAACAGATCGCGCAGTTCGGCGTAGCTTTCGAACGTCAGGGGGTTTTTCCGCTCCGGCCGGTCCAGCGTGACCGTCGCCACCCGCCCGACCAACGCGAAGCGAAAATGCTGCGGCACGAATGTGGCGGCGTCGAACATGCAAGCCCCTCCGTGCGGCGCCCGGCCCGCTACACTTCGCCCTCAGCCCGCAGCATCCGAATACTCTCGCGCAACGCTGCCGCCGTGTGCGCGATATCCTCGGCCGTGTGCGCGATGGAGGTGAAGCCGGACAGCCGGCCGCTGGTGTCGATGCCGTTGACCAGCAGCGCCAGCCGCAGCCGCCCCATCAGCCGCGCCGGCGGGTTCTTGTATTCGTCCAATGTCACCGCAAACGGATCGAACCGCTCCGGCGAAATATCCCGGCCCTTCGGATTTAGGAAAATATGCCAGCCGGACGACTCGCCATACACGGCCCAGGCCAGTCCCTCCTCGGCAATCGTGTCATTCAATGTTGCGCGCAGGTCAGCGGCCGTCGCCGCCGCACGCTCGCAGACGCCGCCCTGCGCGATGATCTCCAGCGCCGCCGAGCCGGCGGCGGCCGAGACCGGGTTGGCGTTGTAGGTGCCCTGATGGCCGATCTTTTCGCGCTTGGCCGCAGGCGCTGCGGCAAAATCCAGCAGGTCCAGAATATCGCGCCGCCCGGTGACGCACCCGCCCGGCAGCCCGCCGGCCAGGATTTTCGCCCAGGTGGACAGGTCCGGCACGATGCCCAGTGCCGCACCCACGCCGCCCGGCGAATAACGGAAGCCGGCGATCACTTCGTCGAGGATCAGCAGTGTGCCGGTGGCCTCGGTTGCCTTGCGGAGTGCGGCGATGAATTCCGGCCGCAGCGGCACCTGCCCGAAGCTGGCGCCGTTCGGCTCGACGATCACCGCCGCCACGTCCCCCGCCGCGAGCTTCGCGGTCACGTCGGCAATGTCGCCCGGCTCGGCCAGCACCACGCCCTCGGCCACGCCCGCCAGCACCCCCGGCGTCGGCGTGCCGTCGAAATGGCTCGCAAAGCCGGTCGTCATGTGGTCGTGCCAGCCGTGGAAATGCCCCTTGAAGCGCATCAGCTTCGGCCGCCCGGTGAAGGCGCGCGCCAGCCGCACCGCCATCAGCGTCGCCTCGGTGCCGGAGGACGTGAACCGGATGCGCTCCGCCGAGGGCACCAGACGCTTGACGGCCTGCCCCCAGCGTACCTCCAACGGATGGCTGGCGCCGAACTGCGTCCCCTGCGCCTCCACCTCCGCCACGCGGGCGGTTACGACCGGATGGGCTTGGCCGAGGATCAGCGCCCCGTGGCCGCCGTAGAAATCCACGTAGCGATTGCCGTCCACGTCCCATTTATGGGCGCCCTGCGCGCGGACGATGTACGGCCCGTACGGATCGACCAGCCGCCCGTCATGCGTGATGCCGCTCGGGAACAGATCGGCCGCCTCCCGCGCCAGATGGGCGGAGCCAGGCGTGCGGTCGCGCCACGCGGCAACGATGCCGGAATTGTCGCCTGCGGCGGGCGGCGCTCTCAGAGCAGCGGACATATGGCACTCCACGGCGCTCGGGGCGCACTTCTAACTGAACGGAGGCCCATACTGCCCCGGTGTGGCCGCCGCTGGAAGCCGGGCCGGAGACGCCCGGCTCAGACGGTCTTGTGGCTGCCGTCGCACATCGGCTTGCCCGCCGTGTGCTTGCAGCCGCAGAACCACGCATCCCCGTCGGCGGCGGCCTTGTATTCGAGGGGGGCAAACCCGCTGCCCTTGTGCGATCCGTCGCAAAACGGCTGCGACCCGCTCTTGCCGCAAGAACACCACCAGTAGGATTTTCCGGCTTCGACCGTCACCTGGAACGGCGCCTTGCTGGCGATCACGGGTTCGGCGGACATGGCGCGACTCTCCTATGGTTGATCGCCAAGCATAGCAGGCGAACGGCGCGCCGGCGCCAGTGCCACGGCGAGCACGCCCAACATCAGCAGCGGCACCCCGAAGCCCGCCGGGATCGCGCGCGGCACCGCTGCCAGCGGCGCCACCCACGGCAAGAACAGCAGCAGCGGCCGCAGCGCCAACGCGATCCCGTCCAGCGCGGAAAACACCAGCAGCAGCACTGCCGCGTCGAGCAGCAGCAGATCGTATTGCGAACAATGCGGCGCGGCCAACACGGTCGCCGCCAGCAAGGCCGCCATCCGGTGCTCAGCCGCCAAACGTCGGCGAAACGCCAGCCACACGCCGCCGGCAGACAGCAGACCCGCCACCGCCTGCGCCGCATTGGCCAGCCATCCCGGCGCACCCAGCAATGTCGCACAGGTCCAGACGCTGACGCCCCACAGCCGCCCCGCCTCCTGCCACGCCGCGTCGCCCGGGCCCCCGCCGGCCACTACCCGGCCGATCCAGTCCTGCCACGGCACCATGCCGAAAATGCCGGCACTCGCCGCCGCCGCAACCACCGCCGAGGCCACCGCCGCCACCAGCGAGCGCCAATGGCCGAGCGCCACCAGGGCCAGCAGCGCCAGCGCCGCAAATTGCGGCTTGAACGAGAGCAGCCCAAGCAGCGCGCCGCCCGCGATCTCGGACCGCCCGAGCAGCCCGACGCCGCCAAGCAGCAGTGCGAGGGTCAGAAATGCGTTCTGCCCGCTGATCACGTTGATCGCGGCCCCCGGCGCCAGGGCCAGTGCGATCAGCCACAGCATCCGCCGCCGCGGCGACGCAGCCCAGCACCACGCGGCAGCAACACAGGCCGCGAACGTGGCGATCTGGAACAGCGCATACGACGCGGCGAACGGCAGCGCCGAGAACGGCAGCAGCGCGAGCAGGAAGGTCGGCGGATACAGCCACGGGTGCAGCGGCATCGGGCTGGCCAGCCAACCCGCGAACTCCGCATTGATCCGCGCGGTAAGCGCCACCGGATCGGCCAGCAGCGCGAAGTCACCTGCCCAGGCGGCGCGTACTGCCTGCCAATAGACCATGTAGTCCGAGCCGGGCGCGTTGTAGCGCGGGCCGATCACTCCGTCGTGGTCGAACGAAAACGCAAACACCAGCCAGCCGTACACACCCACCAGCACGCCGAGGACCGCCAGCGCCGGCAGGTCGATCGGCCGGCGCGCGGCGGTCGAGGCGGTCTGTGTCATGCGGTCTCCGGCAGGTGCGTGACGGATCATGGCAGTGTGTTACCGAACCAGCAACGAATTGCCACCTCGTCACGTTGCCGCCCCGTGCGCCCATGATATGCAGGCGCCCGTTCCGCCAAGGAGATCGCCATGCATCACCGCCTTGCCCGTGCCGTCATCGTCGCGCTTGTCCTTGCGGCGGGATTTGCCGCCGCGGCCCTCGCCCAAATCATCACCGCCTCGCCGACCTATTTCGAGGCGCCCGGCAAATTGTCGGCGGCCGAAATGCAAGCCACCTTCTCCGGCAAATACCGCGAGGACGGCACCGACGCGGCCGGCAACAACTGGACCGTGGACGCCACCGCCGCCGGGAACCTCACCGTGACCGCCGGCACCTATACCGACAACGGGCGCGCCCGAGTGGATGGCCTAATGCTGTGCGTGACGTGGGAAAAAGCCTGGAAGGGCGCCGAACACTGCTTCCGCTACGCCCACCACGGCAAGCAACTGGCCAGCTACGGGCTGGACGGCAAGCTGGATTCGGTGGTGACGGTCAGCCGCTGAATCGCGCCGCCAGCGCCGGATCGACGCCGATCAGCTCCCGCTTCGGCAGCGCCGCGTAACCCCCCGCCCGCGCTTTCGGCAGTTTGAGCCGAACCATCGCCTCCGCCAGCGCCACGGCGGCGGACACCCCCTCCACCACCGGCACCGGAAGATGCGGCTGCACGCGCGGCACCATTTGGGCCATGACCGCACCAATCAGCACGACGACATCCACCATGTTCTGCTCGATCAGGATGCGCGCCTCGGCCACGATCAGGTCTGCGACCCGGTCGGGTGCCGCCAGCAGATCGTGCGGCGAGGCATCGGCCGCGCGGACCCCGCCGCAGCGCGACAGCAGGCCATACCCCTCCACCATCTCCCGTAGCGGATAGGCGCTGCGGTGCGACAGCGTGACGGCGCCGAACCGGCCGCCCGCGAGGCAGGCGACATGCAGGGCCGACTCGGTCAGCCCCATCACCGGAATCGCGAACATTTCCCTGGCCGCCCGCAGTCCGCTGTCGATCGAGGCGCCGATGATGGCCGCGTCGCAGCCAGTCGAGTCGCGCGCTAGCACGTCGAGCGCCCCGTGCTCGGCAATCGCCATCTCCGCCCGGGTGCCGATAACGCGCGGCCCGAACCGGGCGGTGGCGGGCACGATCTCCGTCCCCGGCGAGGCGACGGCGCGGGCGGCGGCGGCGATCGTGTCCGTCACCGCCTGGGTGGTGTTGGGGTTGGCGAGGAGGATGCGCATGGGTCAAGACCCCAGCGCGTAGGGTGGAATGCGCTCGGGCATTCCACCGTCGTCACGCGGGCGGTGGAATGCCCAAAAGCATTCCACCCTACTTTTTTTGCGCATGCCTCAACTCCCCCGATACGTCGAATACCCGAACGGCGAGAGGATCAGCGGCACGTGATAGTGCGCGTCCGGGTCGCCGACGCGGAAGCGGATCGGGATGTCGTCGTAGAACCCGACATCCGGCGCGCCGTGGGCGGCCCGCCATGCGCCGACCTGGAACACGATTTCGTACATCCCCGGCAGCAGCGCCGCCTCCGCCAGCAGCGGCGCGTCGCAGCGGCCGTCTTCGTTGGTGTGGAAGCGGGCCAGCACGGTGGCCACACCGTCCTCGACCCGCATCAGCGTCAGCGGCAGCCCGGTGGCCGGCTTGCCGGTGGCGGTGTCCAGCACATGCGTCGTCAGCCTGCCGCCACTCATGGCCCCGGCGCCCCCTGCGCGAACCAGGCGGCGAGTTTGCCGCGCTCGTCCTCGGTGATCTCGGTCAGGTTGTTCAGCGGCATCGCGCGCGCCTGCACCGCTTGCGCGTAAATCTGCGGCGCCATCGTCACGATGCGGTCCGGCGAGTCGAGCATCACGCCCTTCGGCGCTTCCTCGATCCCCTCGAACGTCGGTTTGGCAGCGTGGCAGACGGCGCAGCGGGTGGTTACGATATGCTGCACGTCGGCAAATTTGACGGTGCCCGCCCCCGCCTGCGCGCCCGGTTGGCCGGCCAGGGTCAGCACGAAGGCACCGATGATCGGGATGGCGGCGGCCGGCCACAGCCACCAGTCGGCCTTCTCCCCGGTATGCTTGGTGTTGAACCAATGGCGCACCAGAAAGCTGGCAATAAACACGGCCGCCAGGATCGCCCAACTGTAACGGGTGCCATACGTGAAAGCGTAGTGGTTGCTGAGCATGACGAACACCACCGGCAGCGTCAGGTAATTGTTATGCACCGAGCGCTGTTTGGCCTCGTTGCCCAGCCTCGGGTCCGGCACCTTCCCGGCGATCAGGTCCCGCACCACGATGGTCTGGTTCGGGATGATGACGAAGAACACGTTGCCGACCATGATGGAGCCGACCAGCGCCCCGATATGGACGAACGCTCCACGGCCGGAAAAGACGTGCGTGTAGCCGAAAGCGGCGGCCATCAGCAGGACGAACCCGACCATCGCCAGCAGGAATGTGCTCTGCCCTGCGGGCGATTTGCACAATTGATCGTAAATAAGCCAACCGGCGGCCAGCGACACCACGCCGATGGCCACCGCCGCGAGCGGCGAGAGATCCATCACCGTCTTGTCGATCAAATAGAAATTTGGATTGGCATAGTACATCAGGCACAGGAGCAAAAAACCGAAAATCCAGGTGGAGTAGGCTTCCCATTTGAACCACGTCAGGTCGGGCGGCAGGTAGTCGGGGGCGACGGTGAATTTCTGCATCTGGTAGAAGCCGCCGCCATGGACCTGCCACGCCTCGCCCTTGACGCGGGTGTCGAGACGCGGATGCGGTTTGATGCTGGCGTCGAGCGCGATGAAGTAGAACGAGCTGCCGATCCAGGCGATCCCGGCGATCACATGCGTCCAGCGCACGAGCAATTCCGCCCAATCGACCAGCATTCCCCACATCGCCTCGCGCCCCCGATTTTTCGTCCACATGCTGGCCCGGGCATGCGCCTCGCGCAACCGTGTGCGCGACCGCAACCTCGCACCGTATTGCACGATGCTGGCCATGATCCGGAGCATGAGGTCGGTCACACGCATCGTCACCGGCCGAGGCTCTTGCCGGGGCCGTCACCCGCCCCACTTCCACGTTGCAGGCGGGCGATAGGGCAGATGCTACGGTTCTGAGCGCCCACCGCATTCGTTTTGAGCTGTTGCTGGAACACGCCGCCGCATGAACTGGTCACTGCTTGGGAAACGAGTGCCCGAGTCGCGACACGTCACGCTATGCTGCACCGCAGCACACGCCGCCATCGCCGCCTCGTGATCGCGACCGCCTTAACGCTCGGCACACTTCTTGCGGTCATGGATATGTCATCGCGACCGACCCGCCGACCTCCGCAAAACGTTTTTGGAGGTGATGGTCACGAGGCACCGTTACGACCCG
Organism: Solirubrobacterales bacterium 70-9; assembly: GCA_903970625.1. Taxonomy (GTDB): domain Bacteria; phylum Pseudomonadota; class Alphaproteobacteria; order Acetobacterales; family Acetobacteraceae; genus CAJCJG01. The sequence continues at coordinate 8,418 of CAJCJG010000310.1, forward strand.
CCTTTGGCCCACTCCTCGGGCCGCGCCTCGCCTTTCCGGGATGGAACGTTCGGGAACGATCGTCGCTTCGGCTGATAGCAGCCCGCGCCGCCGTCCGCGTTTCTTAGAGAGGAAAGTGCCGATGACGAAAACCGCCCGCCTGCTCCACCGCGCCCTTGCCTCTGCCGCCGCGCTCGCCGCCGCCGCATGGCTGGTCGTCCCCGCCCACGCCGCGCCGCCGCCGGTCGGCAGCGACGACTGGAACGTCATGATGCCCTACAAGGAGTGGGTGACGAGCCAGCACGACACGCTCGGTCGCTGGTGCTGCGACATCGGCGATGGCCGCCCGGTCGAGGCCCGGATCGCAGACGACCACTGGGAGGTCCATGTGACGCCAAAGCATTTCCCCGACGAGGTTGATCACTGGATGCCGGTGCCGGACGAAAAGATCACCAGAAACGCGAACCCGACCGGCACCCCGATCCTGTGGATGTATCAAGGCCGCGTACAGTGCTTCGCGCCGCCCGACGGGGTGTAATTCCCCGGCGAACACAACGGTCACGGGCCGGCCGTCGCTTCATTGTCGGCCCTGCGACCGCTGCCATTGACACGGCCATCGCCCAAGGCTCGATTGCGCGCCATTGGCCGGACACCGGCACCCGCATCGGAGACCTCGTGCATGGATATGACCGGCGAGCGGCGCATCGCGGCCCCGCGCCAGACCGTCTGGGCCGCGCTGAACGACCCGGTCACGCTCAAAGCCTCTATTCCCGGCTGCGAGAGCCTGGAAAAAACGTCGGATACCGACTTAAAGGCGACTGCCGCGGTCAAGATCGGGCCGATTTCGGCGCGGTTCACAGGTAAAGTGCAGTTGCTCGACCTGGACCCGCCGACCTCTTACCGGATCGAGGGCGAAGGGCAGGGCGGCGTCGCCGGATTCGCGAAGGGCGGCGCGGTCGTCAAACTCGCCGACGACGGCGACGGCACCTTGCTGACCTACGACGTGAAGGCGCAAGTGGGCGGCAAGATCGCGCAGCTTGGCGCGCGCCTGATCGACGCGACCGCCAAGCAGATGGCGGACGCCTTTTTCACCAAGTTCGCCGCCGAAGTGACGGCGCTCGTTCCGGTAGCGCCGGGCGTCCCCGCCCCTGTCGCCGCGCCGCCCGCCCCCGCCGTGGCGCAGATCAGCCTGTTCGACCTGATCCCGCGCGAAGTGTTCGGCTACAAGCTTGTCGTCTGGATCGGCGGACTCATCTGGCTGGCCATCGCGACCCTCATCTTCGGAAGCTACCTGTAGTGCCGGCCACCGTCGCGGATACCGCCGCCCTCCTCGCCGCCGGCGGCTACGTCGCCGACACGGCCCTGGCCACCACCGTGCATCTGGCGCTGGCGATGGAGCGCCCGCTGTTTCTGGAGGGCGAGCCGGGGACGGGAAAGACCGAAATTGCCAAAGTGCTGGCCAGCGGCCTGGAGCGGCGGTTGGTGCGGTTGCAATGCTACGACGGGTTGGACCTGTCGGCCGCCGCCTACGAATGGGACCATGCGCGCCAGTTGATGGCCATTCGTATGGCCGAGGCGGCCGGCGGCACCGACCGGCAATCGCTCGCGTCCGACATATATGCGCGCGAGTTTTTGCAGTCCCGCCCGCTGCTGTCCGCCATCGACCCGGATTTGCCGCCGGCGGTGCTGCTGATCGACGAGCTGGACCGGGCGGATGAGCCGTTCGAGGCATTTCTGCTGGAACTGCTCGCCGACTTCCAGTTGACCATTCCCGAATACGGGACGGTGCATGCCAAGACCAAGCCGGTGGTCGTGCTGACCTCCAACCGCACCCGCGAGGTGCATGACGCGATCCGGCGGCGCTGCCTGTATCACTGGGTCGATTACCCCGACGCCAGGCGCGAGCGCGAGATCCTGGCGCGCAAGGCGCCGGGCGTGAGCGAAAAACTGTCGGCCGAGGTGGTCGCGTTCGTGCAGCGGCTGCGGAAAGAGGATTTGTTCAAGCTGCCGGGCGTGGCCGAGACGATCGACTGGGCGGCCGCGCTGATGCATCTGGACGCGCACGAACTGGCCCCGGCGGCCGTGGACGAGACGCTGGGCGTGCTACTGAAATATCAGGACGATATCGCCAAGATACGGGGGGCCGAGGCGGCACGCTTGGTCGACGACGCGAAGTCGGCGACGGCACCGCGGACGCCGTTTGATTGAGCGCGACGATTTGGTTTGATCTTGCTACGATACCGGGACGCGAACGCGCGAGGTGGCCAAGCCGATGAGCGAGACGTTCGATATCGAAGAACAGCGGGTGCGGATTCGCCGGGCGCTGGAGGAGTCGGAGAAATTTTCGGCTGAGCAGCGGAAGCTGAGTGCTGAAGAGCGCAAGTTATTTGCCGAAGCGCTGAAACTGGAACGCGACAGGCTTTTGTCGCCGTGGCTGGTCATCATTGCGGTGGTCGGCGGGGTTGGCGGTTTGGTCGCGGGCTTGGCGGCGGTCTTCAATCTGGTGCGGGGCGTGCATTGAGGCGGGATATGCGATGAACAGAGCGAACAAACCTGGCAGGGTCGTTTCGAATCCCGAAATCCTCGGCGGCACGCCGGTTCTGGAGGGCACCCGCGTCCCAGCCGAGACCGTGCTGGCCGAGGTGCGGGGCTGCAGCAGCAGATTCGAGATTTTCCGGCATTATCCGTTGATACCGCTGGATGGCATCGAGGTTTGTACCGCGTGGGAGCGCGCGAGCGGCCGGCGTGACCGACCCGTGCGGATCCTGGCCTAACGAGCCGACTTTCGTGTGAGACTAGTCCCCGGCCTTCGCCGGGGTGACGTTTTTTGGTTGAACACCATGACCGATCCCGACACCGGCCGCCTCCCCGCCAACATCATGCACTTCGCCCGCCTGCTCCGCCGCGCCGGGCTGCCGGTCGGGCCGTCGGACATGCTGGCGGCGCAGCTTGCTGTGCAACTGGTCGATCTCGGCAGCCGGGCGCAGGTGCGCACCGCGTTGCGGACCACGATGGTGCATCGCCACGAACACCAGGACATGTTCGAGCAGGCGTTTTCGATTTTCTGGCGCGACCCGACCGGGGCCGCCCACGCAAAGGCGATGGAGATGCTGAGCGGGGGCAAGGAACCGCCGCCCAAACCGCCGCCCGGCAGCCGCCGGCTCGCGGAAGCGATGGAACCCAAGCGCGAGCCGCCGCCGGAGACACTGCGGGAGGAGAAGGTCGAGGCCACCTTCACCGTCTCGGAGCGAGAACGGCTGCAAACGATGGATTTCGAGGCGATGAGCGCCGACGAGATCGGGCAGGCCAAGGCCGAGATCAAGAAACTGGTGCTGCCGCTGGACATGCGCCGCACCCGCCGCCGCCGGCCGGACCCGAACGGGCCGCACCTCGATCTGCGCGCCACCATCCGGCAAAGCATGCGCAACGGCGGCGAAATCTTCGACATCGCCTCCACCCGCAAGGTCGAACGCCCACCGCCGCTGGTGGTGCTGTGCGACATCAGCGGCAGCATGAGCCGCTACGCGCAAATCCTGCTGCATTTTTTGCACGCGGTCGCCAACGACCGGGACCATGTTTCCACGTTCCTGTTCGGCACCCGCCTGTCGAACATCACAAGGCAACTGCGCCACCGCGACCCCGAAATCGCGTTCCAGATGGTCTCGCATGCCGTCCCCGACTGGTCCGGCGGCACGCGGATCGGCGAAGCGGTGGAGAAATTCAATCGCGAGTGGTCGCGCCGCGTGCTCGGCCAGGGCGCCGTGGTGCTGCTGGTAACGGACGGGCTGGACCGGGAGGGTGCCAAGGGGCTGGCGGAGAGCATGGACCGGCTCCATCGCTCCTGTTCGCGGCTGGTATGGCTGAACCCGCTGTTGCGGTGGGACGGGTTCCAGCCCAAGTCCCAAGGCATTCGCGCGATGCTGCCGTACGTGGACGAGTTCCGGCCCGTCCACAACCTCGCCAGCCTGCGCGATCTGGTGGCAACGCTGTCCCGGCCGCTGTCGCGCGCGGGGATGGAGAAATGGAGGATCGCCGCATGACCTACGCCGAAGCGGAAGACATTCTTTCGGTTGCCGCGCAGTGGCGGGCCGACGGCGAACAGGTCGCGGTGGCCACGGTCACGGAAACATGGGGCAGTTCGCCACGCCCGGCCGGTAGCCGGCTGGCAATCACCGCCTCCGGCAAGATGGCGGGGTCGGTCAGCGGCGGCTGCATCGAGGGGGCGGTGGCGGACGCGGCGCAAATGACGATGACCACCGGGGCGCCGCAACTCCTGGATTTCGGCGTCACCAACGAGCGGGCGTGGGAAGTGGGCCTCGCCTGCGGCGGCCGGGTCAAAGTTTTCGTGGAGAAGCTGGCGTGACGCCAGACATTTTGGCGGCGCTGACCGAGGCGCGGGCGGCGAAGCGGCCCGTGGTGTTGGCGACGCAACTGCCCGGCGGCGCGCAATTGCTGCTGCCCAACCCGGATGCCGCGCCGGACCTCGCGGCGGCGGCGGCGCATGCGCTCGATCAGGACGAAACCGGCACCGTCAAATTATCGGATGGCGACTGGTTCCTGCATGTCCATAACCCGCCCATGCGGCTGATCGTGGTCGGCGCCGTCCATATCGCGCAGGCGCTGGTGCCGATGGCGGCGCAGATCGGGCTGTCCGTGATCGTCGTCGATCCGCGTCGCTCGTTCGCCTCCGACGACCGGTTTCCGAACACAACAATCGTCACCGAGTGGCCCGATGACGCGCTGGACGCGCTGGCGCCGGACGCCCGATCCGCCATCGTGACGCTGACGCACGACCCCAAGCTTGACGACCCGGCGCTGGACCGGGCGCTGAAAAGCCAAGCCTTCTATATCGGCGCCCTCGGGGGCCGGAAGACGCATGGCGGGCGGCTGAAGCGGCTGCGGGCGCTGGGGCACGACGAGGCGGCGCTGGCGCGGATACGCGGGCCGGTCGGGCTGAACATCGAGGCGATCACGGCGCCGGAAATCGCGCTGTCGATCATTGCCGAAATCGTTGCCGTGCGCCGCCGCTCGCCCCTGGCCCGGCGGGAGCCGGCCGCCCAGGCCGCTGCGTGATTTTTGGCGACCTTCCATTGGAGGAGGCGCTTGGGGCGGTCCTGGCACACAGCCACCGGCTGCCCGGCCGAATGCTGCGCAAGGGGCTGGTGCTGGACGAGGCCGCCATCGGCGCGCTGCGGGAGGCCGGCCGAACCGACGTGATCGCGGCGCGGCTGGAGCCGGGGGACGTCGCCGAGAACGAGGCGGCTGCCCGGCTTGCCGCAGCCCTCGGGGCACCGGGCCTGAACGCCGGCCGCGCCGGAACCGGGCGGGTCAATCTGCATGCCGAATCGGCCGGGCTGCTGCGCGTCGATGCGTCCCGCGTCGATTTCATCAATCTGTTGCACGAGGCGCTGACGGTTGCGACGCTGCCCGATTACTCCGTGGTCTCCGCCCGCGACATGGTTGCGACGATCAAGGTGATCCCGTTCGCTGTGCAGGGCGCGGTGCTGGACCGGGTTGAGGCCGCCAGCCGCGAGGGGACCGGCGCGTTCGCGCTGCATCCGTTCCGGCCGCTGAAGGTGGGGCTGGCGCTCAGCGAGCTACCGGGGCTGAAGCAGAGCGTCACAGATGGCACCATCGCGGCGACGCGCCAGCGTGTGGCGGGCCTCGGCGGCACGTTGCTGACGCCGCTCACATGCCCGCACGAAACCGACGCCATCGCCGCCGCCCTGCGCCGGCTTCTCGCCGACGGTGCGGAAATACTGCTCGTCGCAGGTGCGTCGGCGACGGTGGATCGGCGCGATGTCGGGCCGGAAGGCGTTGTGCGGGCCGGCGGGGACATCATCCATTTCGGCATGCCGGTCGATCCGGGCAACCTGATCTGCGTCGGCCGCGTCGGCGCGGTGCCTGCGCTGGTGCTGCCCGGCTGCGCCCGCTCGCCGAAGGCCAACGGCATCGACTGGGTGCTGTCCCGCCTGTTCGCCGGCCTGCCGGTCGGGCCTGCCGACATCATGCGGATGGGCGTGGGCGGGCTGCTGAAGGATACCGATGTGCGGCCGCTGCCGCGCGCCAAGGCCGCCGCCGCGCCCCGTGCTGCGCCGAAACGCCCGCCGGTCGCGGCCGTCGTGCTGGCGGCCGGCAAATCCAGTCGGATGGCGCCGTTCAACAAGCTGCTGGTCACGGATCGGGGCGGCAAGCCGATGATCTGCCGGGTGGTGGACAATGTGCTGTCCAGCGGCGCACGACCGATTATCGTCGTGACCGGCCATCGCGCCGACGACGTGCGGGCCGCGCTGGGGAGCAGGCCGGTGACGTTCGTGCATGCCGACGATTTCGCCCACGGCCTGTCCGCCAGTCTGAAGGCCGGCATCGCGGCGCTGCCGGAGCAGGCTTCGGCGGCGCTGGTGTGCCTGGGCGACATGCCGCTGGTGACGGGGCGGATGCTGGACCGGCTGATCGAGGCGTTCGACCCGGACGAGGGCCGACATATCGTCGTGCCGACGCACCAGGGCCGCGCCGGCAACCCGATCCTGTGGAGCCGGGCTTTTTTCCCGGACATGCTGGCGCTGGACGGCGATAGCGGCGCCCGTTCCCTGCTGCGCCGCCACGAGGAGAGCGTGGCCGAAATCGAGATCGGCGACGACGCGGTGCTGCGCGATTTCGACACGGTGGACAGCCTGGCGACGCTGCCGCAACGCATGCGCCCGGTGGAGATCGGGTGAGGGCTAGCGGATAAACAATTTAGCACGTTGGATTTG
>CAJCJG010000311.1 GCA_903970625.1 Solirubrobacterales bacterium 70-9
GCCCCACCTCTCCCCGGCCATCTCCGCCCCAACGGGGCGGAGAGGGAGGAGAAGAGCGCGGACCAGTTTCGTCTTATGTCAGCGCCTATGGGCCTCCGCCGGAATGACGCAAAGCGTTCAGTCTCAAACAAGCCCTTCGTTTCAAACCCCGCCCGGGATCGTCGCCCTCCGACAGCGCCTCGGTGTTGACGCGGCATCGGTCTGACGGTTGCCGACATCGACGCCGCGGCGGCAAAATTTCACTTGCCCAGTCTACGACATTTATATTAACTTTATGACGTGAAAAACACTCCCATCTTCTCCCCGGCAGACCGGCTCAACGCTTTCCTGTTGATGCTGATCCAGGCCATCGTCGCCCGGTCCGGAGGCAAACTCCCGGCGCCGCTGCTCGCGATGATCGAGGCGCATTTTCGGCGCATGGGCGAAGATTTCGCCCGCCTCGCCGCCAGCGTCGAGAAAGGGGAAGTTCCGTCTCGCCGGGAGCGCCGGACCGGGCTCTCGCCCAACGTGGCCGAAAGACCCACTCTCCCCACCCGGGAAAGGACCGGGGAAAGGGACCGTCCCGCCCGGAACCCGGAGCCGGCAAGAGCCCTCACCCAATTCTCCCCCGCAAGCCGAGACGGCTTAAAGCCAGCCACCGGCCCTCCCAAAATTCCAGCCCGCTACAAGCCCAACCCTTGGCACGCCCATTATATTACGATTACGTAATAATAAGCCGCGCCGGGAACCCCCATTGACCCGCACTGCCTCCGGCTCTTACCGTTCCTGCGTTGTCGCCCCGCGCGAGGAATTCGGTATGGCCAACCTGCTCACCCGCGCTTTCGACGACCGTTCCGGCAATCTGCGCGGTCGGCTGATCGGCCTCTACACGCTGCTGGTTGTCGCCAACATCGCCGTCTGGGCCTGGGCGCTGCTGACCTTCCGCGACCATCCGGTCCTGCTCGGCACCGCCCTGCTTGCCTACTCGTTCGGCCTGCGCCACGCCGTCGATGCCGACCATATCGCCGCCATCGACAACGTGACGCGAAAACTGATGCAGGAGGGCAAGCGCCCGGTCAGCGTCGGCTTCTGGTTCGCTCTCGGCCATTCCGCCGTGGTGATCGGGCTGGCGCTGGCGATTGCGGTCACGACCACCGAACTCGCAACGCATTTCGACGCGCTGAAAGGTTTCGGCGACATCGTCGGCACCTCGGTCTCCACGCTGTTCCTGTTCCTGGTTGCCGCGATGAACGTCGTCATCCTGGTCGGTGTGTGGAAGGCGTTCCGTCGCGTGCGAGCGGGCGGCACGTTCGCGGACCAGGATTTCGATCTGCTGCTGAACAATCGCGGCCTGCTGGCGCGGCTATTCCGGCCGCTGTTCCGCCTGATCTCCCACAGTTGGCACATGCTACCGCTCGGCTTCCTGTTCGGCCTCGGCTTCGACACGGCCACCGAAGTCGGCCTGCTCGGCATCTCCGCGACGCAGGCGGGGCAAGGCATGTCGATCTGGTCGATCATGGTGTTCCCCGCGCTGTTCGCCGCCGGTATGGCGCTGATCGACACGACGGACGGCGTGCTGATGCTGGGTGCCTACAACTGGGCCTTCGTCAAACCGATCCGCAAACTCTACTACAATCTGGTCATCACCGCCGTCTCCGTCGTCGTGGCGGTCGTCATCGGCGGCATCGAGGGGCTGGGCCTGATCGGCGATCAGTTGGGGCTAGAGGGCGGGTTCTGGGACGGCATCGGCGCGCTCAACGACAATTTTAACGGCATCGGCTTCGTCATCGTCGGTATCTTCATCTTCGCCTGGGTCGCCTCGGTGATTTTCTACCGCTACGCCGGCATCGGCGATCTGGATAACGCCGCGACCGAGCGCTGACCGGCGACACACAATGTCATGCACGAGGGCGACGCATGTTGCGTCTTCTGACCAAAACCTTCGACGACCGCTCCACCGACCTGCGCGGCCGGCTTGTCGGCATCTACACGCTGCTGATCGGCGCCAACATCACCGTATGGATCTGGGCGCTCGACACCTTCCGCCATCAACCGACGCTGCTCGGCACCGCCTTACTGGCCTATAGTTTCGGCCTGCGCCACGCCGTCGATGCCGACCACATCGCCGCCATCGACAACGTCACTCGCAAACTGATGCAGGAGGGCAAGCGCCCCATCAGCGTCGGCTTCTGGTTCGCCATCGGCCACTCCGCGATCGTCGTCGTGGGCGCGGTGGCCATCGCCGTGACAACCACGGCGCTCACGGCGAATGTCGGGTGGTGGCGCGATGTCGGCGGCATCGTCAGCACCTTGGTCTCGACACTGTTCCTGTTCGCCATCGCGGCCATGAACATCGTCATCCTGTCGGGCGTGTGGCGCACCTTCCGCCATGTCCGCCGGGGCGGCGCATTTCACGAACTGGATTTCGACCTGTTGCTGAACAGTCGCGGCCTGTTGGCCCGGCTGTTCCGGCCGCTGTTCCGGCTGGTCACGCAAAGCTGGCACATGCTGCCTTTGGGCTTCCTGTTCGGCCTCGGGTTCGACACGGCGACCGAAGTAGCGCTGATGGGCATTTCCGCCACACAAGCGACTCAGGGCATGTCGATCTGGTCGATCATGGTGTTCCCGGCTTTGTTCGCTGCCGGCATGTCGCTGATCGACACCACCGACGGCGTGCTGATGCTCGGCGCCTACAACTGGGCCTTCGTCAAACCGGTCCGCAAACTCTACTATAACCTGATCATTACCGGCGTCTCCGTCGTCGTGGCGGTGCTGATCGGCGGCATCGAGGGATTGGGATTGATCGGCGATCAGCTCGGCCTGAGCGGCTGGTTCTGGGACGGCATCGGGTCGCTGAACGACAATTTCAACAATCTCGGCTTCGCGATCATCGGCGTGTTCATCGTCGCCTGGGTCGCGTCCATCGTCGTCTACCGCTACGCTCGCCTCGACGATCTGGAGGTCGCCACGACCAAGGCATGACGGTTCGCGCCGGCGCTACGGAGCGTCGGCGCGTTCGATCGTCTCCTGTACTGTCCGCCGCATCGCCGGCACGTCCACCTTCCATGTGCGGGACAGTTCGGGGGTCAGCCGCCAATGGTGGAACCGCCCGTCGGCGGCCGGCACGTAGGCCATGCGGTGGCTGCGCAGGCGGGCGATGGCGCTCAAATAATGGGCCGCGAAATTCAGCGCCACCACCCGCGTGCCCTTCGGGCAGAACAAGGTGCCGCACAGGGCAAACCCGTATTCCGCCACCACCATTTTCGCACCCGCGAACAGCGGAATATGCTGCTGCGGCGTCAATTCCCCCGGCCGCACGACGGTGAACCCGAGGGCACGCATGGCCTGCTCGGCCTCGGCCGCGTTCTCCAGTTTCTCCTCGCCGAAATTCGCGTTCGCCAGATAGATCAGTTTGGGGCTGCTGGCGGTCGGCGGGTGGCGATGCGTCAGGTCGCGCACCATCAGGTTGGCGGCGGGGTGGAAATTGTAGTCGGTGTGCAGCATCGCCGGCAGCACGATGCTCGGCGCCTGCACCCGCTCGGTCGCACCGTCGTACCAAAGGATGTTGGCGTCCGCGTGCAGCATCCGCGCAAAAATCTTCACCCACTCGGGCACCGTGTGCGACAGCGCGAGCTTTATGTCGGCGCCGAACTCGCGCAGCACCGCCAGCAGCCACAGGCGCGGCAGCACCTCCATCAGCCCGTGGCCGTACGCGAGGTTGGGGTGGGTCGCCACCGCGACGGGATGGTCCAGCACGACCGTCCGCACGTCCGGCCGCCCGAGAGAGCCGGCATAGAGCGGGTGCATCGGCGGCGCGCCGGGGCGGAAATGCTCGTGGAAATAGCCGGGCACGCAGTCGGCCGGCGCGACGAACCGGTCGCCCAGCGTCACAAGCCCGGTGCCCCACAACACGGCCCCCGCGACCGCATACGCCGAGACGGTCGGCGGGCGGGGATAGTGATGGTGCTCGGCCACGAACTCGGCCGGCATCTCCCCCTCGCGATGCATCGGCGCCATCGGCGGCGGCACCGCCGGCATGAAGACCGACAGCCGCTCGTGTCCGGCGCCATGGCCGAACCGCGCCGGGTTGCCGACCACGTCGAAGATCGGCTCGACGATCCCGGCAATGTCGTGCGCGACCGGCGGAGCGGCGGCCGGTGCCGGTGCTG
>CAJCJG010000312.1 GCA_903970625.1 Solirubrobacterales bacterium 70-9
AACATCGTCGACCATTGCTGCGATACCTGGAACAGGCTGATCGCACAGCCGTGGCGCATCATGTCGATCGGATTGCGCGATTGGGCACATCGGTTCTGATCACAGGGATTTGGTATAAGGCATTGCGTCACCCGGCGGCCAAACGCATAGCCGACCTGCGCATGTTCGCATCGGTCATCGACCACGGCAGGGGGTCGGTGTCCGTCATAAAGGGCCGGGTCTGAAACGCGTCGTCAGACCTCCTCCCAGGTCTCCTTGCCGCGTAACATCGCTCACGTGATTCCGCTTTATCTGTACACTTTAGCGGCATTTCGCTGTGAGATCGCGACGGTTGGACCACATACCCCGATGGCCAACCCGCACGTGTGCTACGAATTAGCAACGATTGGACGGTCCCCGCGGACGAGCGCCGACGCTCATCCGTGACAGCATGATGGCGCTTGAATTTGCCATCGTGGCCCCGCTAATAGTTGCGTTGTTGCACGTTAACGGGCATTTCGCCTGTAACACCAAGAGGATTGGGCCACATGAAACGGCGGATGAGCCTCCGCTTCGCTGCGCTTAGGCACCGATTGGTCGGCGCCAGCGGACGATTATCGTTGGGAAATCGTAGCGGTACGATGGCGCTTGAGTTCGCTATCGCGGCCCCGCTGTTCGTTACCTTGATACTCGGAACCATGGAAATCGGATTCGATCTGTTCGTCCAGGGCTCGCTGGATGCGGCGGTCAAGCAGGCGGCGCGCAGCGTGCAGACTGGCGCCGTGAAGGGATCCTCCGGCGAGTCCAGCGCGCAATTCGCTGCTGCGGCTGTGTGCCCTGTGTTGGGCGGCTGGCTGCGCTGCTCTCAGGTCGTCGTCGCTGTCGGACCGGTTCCAAGCGGCTATACCTACTATACCAACCCGGCGGCTGCGACGCTGACGGGTGCCGCGAACGGTGCAATCTGCACCGGGGTGGGTGGCCAGATGATGCTGCTCCAGACCTGGTATCTGGGGCCGACTATCGTCGGCGCGCTGATCCCTGCTTTTTCCGTGATGTACAATGGGTCCGCGTCTCACGTCACCAAGGCATCGGCTGGTTTCCTCAACGAGTATTTCGTCGGCGGCCAGACCAGCGGGACCGGATGTTAGGCGGGCCGAAAGCGGGATCGCGACGTGCGGTCGCGGCGCTGGAATTCGCGCTGCTCGCGCCGTTCGCCGTCGCGCTGATGATCGGGGTGTTCGACCTGGCGCGCGCTTGCGTCGTCTGGCAGCAAACATGTAGCGCCGCGCAGGCGGTCGCGGAGGCTGCGGAGAAGCTGTCTTACACCCCCGGGTCGCCGCAGACGCAGCTGACATCGACGCAGATGCAGGCGGCCATGAGCACCGCCTATGCGGAGATAACCGGGTTCAGCCTCGGCAACGGTACCAGCAGCTCCGGCAGTTCGTTCACCGTCACCCTGTCCGAGGTGGTGTTCTCTCCCACCTGCACGACATCGTCCGGATGCAGTGCGCAGACGCCTTATGTGTCCTGGAGCACCGGTTTGGCACAGACCGGCGTTTCCGCCACCCCGGCGCTGCGGGCCTGTGGCGCGCTCACTCCTGTCGCGACCTTTCCCGATGACGGCACGCAACTCACCAAGATGGTGTCATGGTCGCAGAACCAGATCGCACTGACGCCGCAGGTGGTGGCCGACGTCAAGACAATCTACGTGCCCCTATTCGCGTTGATCACGGGTCCCGTGACCTTCTGGTCCTCGGCGGCCGTTCCGGCGCCGATCGGCGGCACCGACCAAGCCGTCACCTATAACTCTGCGGCCCCGGCAGGTTCGGTAGAAACCTGCACGGTGCCATCCTGACGGGGGAGATCGGACATTGACGAGACAAACGCCGGGCACGATCCGTCTGGCCCGCCACCGGCGTGGCAGCGTCGCAATCATGGTGGCACTGCTGGCGCTGCCGCTGATCGGCATTATCGGGTTGGCGATCGACTTCGCCCTTTACAGCCAGACGTATTCGGCGCTGACGGCGGCGGCCCGCGCGGCGACTCTCAATGCGGTCAAAGTGGCGGCGGCAGGCGCTGCGGCGGGTAACGCGACCTATATACAGGATGGCCAGAACGCAGGCATGAAATGGTTCATTGCACAATCAGGTACTACTAGCCTCATTGTCAGCAACTCCTCCGGTAGCGTCACCGTCACGCCGGGAACCACGATCACGGCCAGCCTGAATTGGACGGCGCGGGTGCCGTCGACCTTCGGGGCGATCTTCGGTGTCAAAACCTACAATATGACGATCACGGCGCAGGCCCAGCAGACGCTGGCGCCGTATGTCGAAGTCATCATGCTGCTCGACAACTCGGCTTCGATGGGGATTGGCGCAGGCGCGGCCGACATCGCCACGTTGATGAAAAACTCGCCCTGCGACCCGAGCAACGAAATCACCTCCACGACCGGAGCTGCCGCCAATTATAACAATATCGTCAACATTCCATATGCCAATTACGAGTGTACTTACACTCAGACGTATGATGGGCAGAATTCACCGTGGAATGCGCCGGCCTGCCCATTCACCCCGGGGAACTCGACCTATACCTACCAATCATCGAGCCTGACGTATGTTTCGCCGAACAACGTATCGAGTACAAACAAGAAATACAATGGTAGCAATTTCACCTGTCCCGGAAAAGTAAATGGCTATACGGCTTATCCTGGTCCGCCCTGCGCGTTCGCCTGCCATTCGGACGGAACCAAGGCAGCCGGTCTCGGCAACGATTTGTGGGCGATGGCCCGCAAGAGTGGTGTGACGTTGCGATCGGATCTGCTGAAGAACGCGACCCAGCAAGTGATCTCCACGATGCAAACCCGCGATCCGGCCGGCACCGCGCTCAGTCTCGGTGTCTATACGTTCGACACGGGGCTCACGCAGATCTATCCCTCGTCCGGTGAGGCGGGCAGCAACTGGTCCGCTGCCTCCACAGCCGTGGGTTTCCCGCCGGCGACTGGCCACCTCGACGAAACCGGCATCCAGCCATCGGTGGCAACAATCACGACAGCCACCATCCACGTCAACGGCAACACCGACTTTGCCAACGCAATGACCACTCTGGCGAGCGGACTGACCGCAGCCGGTTCCGGCGCCACCGCTGCCGCGCCGCGCAAGGCGCTGTTTCTGATCACCGACGGGATTTACGACTTACCCTCGGGCGATCGTGGCGCGATGCCCTCCAGCTACTGTCAACAGTTCCAGAACATGGGCTACGAAGTCTTCGTTCTGTATACAATGTACTACCCGGTGATGAACCAGACTTATCTGAACGACTTCATGCCGATCGTCGAGGGTACCGACAGCAACTCGGTGACGTACAACCTGCAAAACTGCTCGTCCAGCACCGGTGCGGCGGACCTCGGCACCTACTACATTCAGGCGACGAACCAGACCGCCATCACGAATGCCTTGCAGGGCTTCCTGGCCTCCGCCCTGGCGAGCCCGGCCCGCTACACGCAGTGACCTTGTCAGGCTGACAGGGACAGGCTGCTCTCACTGCTTGAAAAAATTGGCGGACCCGACACGATTCGAACGTGCGACCTTCGCCTTCGGAGGGCAAATTTCGGCAATTGCGGGGATTTGCTCCTAGTGGGATGAGTTTGAGGGTACGTTGTCCCAAACACCAATTTCCGTTGACGACGTTTGCCTTCGTTTGACACGATTTGCCCGAAACTGCTACCTATGTGCTACCTAGGTAGCAAACCGGGAGCGCGTCGAATGGCCGAGCGGAAGCGGATTGGACTGCGCGAGGTGCGTGCGCTGGAACCCAATTCGGAAATCTGGGACGCGGCCGTGCCCGGCTTCGGCGCGCGGCGCCAGCGAAGCGAAGCGGTCGCCTATGTCGTGATGTTCCGCACCACCGAGGGCCGCACCCGCCGGTTTACCATTGGACGGCATGGCGCGCCCTGGACGCCCGACACGGCGCGAGCAAAGGCGCTGGCGGTGCTGGCCGAAGCACAGGTGAAGGGGGCCGACCCCGCCGCCGACAAGCAGGCCAAGCGGAAGGCCGAGACGGTGACGGAACTGTGCGACGCCTACTGGGCGGACGCGGAAGCCGGCCGACTGATGACACGGCGACGGGCCGCCAAGAAGGCAAGCACACTCCGGTCGGACAAGGGCCGGCTGGAAAAGCACATCAAGCCGCTGCTGGGCCGCTTGAAGGTGGCGGCGGTGACGCGGGAGGACGTGGAGGGGTTCATGCACGCCGTGGCCGAGGGCAAGACGGCGGCGCGCGCCAAGACCGGCAAGAAGCGCGGCCTGTCCAATGTCCGGGGCGGCATCGGCACAGCAAGCCGCACGGTGGGGCTACTGGGCGCGATCTTCACCTATGCCGTCCGGCACCGGATGCGGGCCGACAACCCCGTGCATGGCGTCCTGCGCCCGGCCGACGGCAAGCGGGAGCGGCGCCTTTCCGACGACGAATACAAGGCGCTGGGGACGGCGCTTCGGAAGGCCGGCGCCGAAGATGTTTGGCCGGCGGCGGTGGCGGCGGCGCGGTTCCTCGTGCTGACCGGCTGGCGCAGCGGCGAGGCGTTGGGGCTCCGGTGGGCCGACGTGGACCTTGTGCGCCGCTCGGCCACCCTCGCCGATACCAAGACTGGCCGTTCCTTGCGCCCGCTGTCGAAGGCCACCTGCGACGTTCTGCGGGCGATGGCGCGGGGGGCCGACGATGCGCTTGTGTTCCCCCCGACGCGCGGCGACGGCACCATGAGTGGCTTCCGCAAGCTGTGGGACCGCATCGCCAAACTGGGCGAGTTGCCGGCCGACCTGACGCCGCACGCCTTGCGCCATTCCTTCGCGAGCCTCGCCGCCGATCTTGGTTATTCCGAGCCGACAATCGGCGCGCTGATCGGACACAAGGGGCAAACGATCACGTCCCGCTACGTTCATTCCGCCGACGCGGTGTTGCTCGCAGCCGCCGATGCGGTGGCGAATGAGGCGGTAGCGCGGATGGGCGACGAGAAGCCAGCCGCGAAAATCGTGCAGATTCGCGCATGACATATGCAGGTGGCGACCGTGCTCGTCTGGAGACAAGCGAAGCCAGCGCGCTGGAAATACCTTCCTGGGTTCCCGCGGCCATCGCCACGCTAGGACAAACCGGCTACGCCGAGGCCATCGCCCGCCCGCTGCATTTGATGGCCGAAAGCTTCGAGGAACATGCCAAAGCACTCAAGCGCGTTGCGTCGGACGACCGAATGGAAAGGGTATGGAGCGAGTTGTACGGGAGGCGGCAAGGTGTCGGCAAAGAACGAAAATACGCACATCCCGCGAACCCGAAAATGGTTCACGCTTGCCCCTACTTCTCCGCTGTGAAGCACATTTCGAACGAGCCTGAGGAACAGGACCGCGTCCAAGAGCAAGCCGCTGCGGTGATGTTCCTCGTCGTCACCGGGCATTTTACTTGGGATCGGCGGTATGGTTTTGGACCGCGCACGCGGACGGAAGCAGAAATAAATCGAGAGATCGCCACAATAATGGAACTTGCTGATAGGCACGAGCAAGACGCCTGCACCTATGATCAACTCGGTAGTGGGCGTGCGGCCCGGACACTCCGCACTCTGGCCGCCGACAACCGCAAACTGGCGGATTTGCTGCGCCCCGATCCGCAAAATCCTTGGACCGTCAAACGGAAGAGCAGCAGGTGGGCAAGCGATTGGGATCGAGGGCTGATCATTCAGATCACGCAGTACTGCACAATGCTATTCGGAAAAGAACTATCTGGAACGGTGGCGACTTTGGCCAACGTCGCGCTCGACCGGAACGACATCACGAAAGCGACGGTGCAGGGGGTCGTGAAGCACGTCCGTTGACCTAACGCGCGACCCCGCCGCGCTTAGGTAAACGGATCGTCACGGGGTGCGGGAGCACATACTTGCGAGCCATCGCAGCCCAAACGGGCTGCACGCAAACCAGAAGGTGCGAAATGGCGACTACTTATGCTCACGATCCCGACGCGCTGCTGACCCGCGATGCCTTGGCGGCGGCCCTGACCGAGACCGGCTATCCGGTCAAGGCGAAGACTCTGTCAACCAAGGCCACGCGCGGCGGTGGCCCGCCGTTCCGGCACTTTGGTTCGCGCGTGTTGTATCGCTGGGCAGATGCCCTGGCGTGGGCCGAAAGTCGCATGTCGCCTCCCCGCAGTTCCACGTCGGAAGCCGACGCGCGGCCACTGGCCTGACCGCTCGCCAGCATGACCGATTTCAGGGGTTCCGAGGGTTCCGGGGGTTCCGTGCCCTCGAACATCGCGGACAACCGCGCCGCTCCGGTGCCGAACCGCCGCCACGGCGATGGGTGCCGCACGGGTTCCAAGGGTTCCGCCACCCGTCTCGACTTCGCGGCAATCAACGCGGCGGCACGGCGGGAACTGCCCGCGCTGCTGGCGCGGTGGCTGCCTGACGGCCGGGCGACGGGGCGGGAATGGACCGCCCGGAACCCGCGCCGCGCCGACCGGCAAGCGGGTTCGTTCCGCGTCAACCTGCGCACCGGCCGATGGGCGGACTTCGCGACGGGGGATCGTGGCGGCGATCCGGTCAGCCTCGCCGCTTTCCTGTTCGGATTGTCGCAAGTCGCCGCCGCGCGCCGGCTCCGCGACATGCTGGGGGTGTCTTGATGGACAGTCTGCCGACGGCTCCGCTGGCACCCGCGACTGACGCGAGTGAGACAGACGTTTCCCCGATACGGCCAGACGATCGCGCGGATATGTGCGATCCCGCCGACCCGTTCGCGCGGTTGACGGATGCCGACCGGGCTGCCCGCGCGGCGCCGACCGACGACGGCGACGACCCCGACGATATGCTGGCGTTGCTGCCCTTCGCTGGCCCGGTGCCACCCGCCACCGTCTTTCGGTTGCCCGATATGCCGGTGCCATCGCGGCTTTGGGCCTATCGGGACACGGCAGGCGCGGTGCTGGCGGTGGTCGCACGCTATGACACCGCTACCTCCGACGGCTTGCCTGTGAAGGACATTCGGCCGTGGTCGCATGGCCGGCGCGTGTGGACCGACCGCGCCGGCAAACCGCGCGACCGCACGGGCTGGCATTGCAAGGCACCTCCGTCGCCGCGCCCGCTGTTCGGGCTGGACTGCCTCGCCGCGCGTCCCGACGCGCCGGTGCTGCTGGTGGAGGGCGAGAAAGCGGCCGAGGCCGCCGCCACGATCTTCCCGGAGTGCGTTTGCATCGCGTCGCTGGGTGGCGCGAAGGCGTCGCGCAAGTCCGACTGGACTCCGCTGGCCGGCCGGCGGTTGACGATCTGGCCCGACCACGACGTGGCGGGCGTCGCTTACGCCGCGAAGGTGGCCACGCTGGCGAGTAAGGCCGGCGCGGCCTGTGTGCGTTTCGTGGAGGTGCCCGCCCACTGGCCGATGGGTTGGGACTTGGCCGACGCTCTACCCCAAGACGAACCGCCGGAGCGGTTGCGGGAACTGCTGAACGAGGCGCCGGAGGACGAGGCCGCCGAATTGCCGCCGGGCTTTCGCATGACCGCCGGGGGGCTGCTGTTCATCCCGGAGCCGACCAAGACAAGCCCCGATCCGCCCGCGATCTTCGTGACTGCCCTGTTCCGCGTGCTCGGGCAGACCCGGAGCGAAGCCGGCGAGGCGTGGGGGCTATTGCTATCGTGGCGCGACCGCGAGGGGCGGCGGCATCAATGGGCGATCCCGCGCCGGCTGATCCATCGGCCGGGCAACGAAATCGCCGAGGAACTGGAAAACGCGGGCTTGTCGTGCGGCCCCGACGCGCGGGCACACGAGTTGCTGAAACGCTTTGTCGGCGGGGTGAAGGTGGCCCGGCTGCTGCGCTGCGTCACCCGCACCGGCTGGCATCCAGCCGAAGGCGGCCCGGTGTTCGTCCTGCCGGGCGGCGAGGCGTTTGGGCGCGACGCCGCCGATGTGATCTTGCAGGCCGACCACGCGAGCGCGGACGCGACGTTCCGCGCGGCAGGCACGCTGGGCGGCTGGCAGAGTGGCGTGGCGGCGCTTGCGGTAGGCAATGACCGGCTGGCGCTGCTGATTTCCGCCGGGTTCGCTGGCCCGCTGCTGGACGTGGTGGGCGAGCCGTCCGGCGGGCTGCACCTTGTCGGCGACTCCCGCACTGGCAAGAGCACGTTGCTGGTCGCGGCGGCGAGCGTGTGGGGCAAGCCGACGGCCGACGGGCAGCTTCGCACGTGGCGCGGCACGGCGAACGGACTGGAAGGCGTGGCCGCCGAGACCGCCGACGCGACGCTGATCCTCGACGAAATGGGGCAGGCCGACCCGCGCGAGGTGGGCGACGTGGTCTATATGCTCGCCAACGAGACGGGCAAGCAGCGCGCATCCCGCACCGGCCAGGCCCGTGCCCGGCAGACTTGGCGCACGCTGTTCTTGTCATCGGGCGAAGTGACGCTCGCGCAGAAGATGGGCGAGGCCGGCAAGCACACGATGTCGGGGCTGGACGTACGGCTGCCGACCCTGCCGGCGGATGCCGGCGCCGGGCTGGGGGTGTTCCAAGACCTCCACGGCCGGCCAAACGCGGCGGCGCTGGCGGAGGAATTGCGGGACGCCGCGCGAACGCACCACGGCACGGCGGCGCGCGCCTTCCTCGCTCGGCTGGCGCGCGACCGGGCGACCGACGCGGCGGGGCTGCGCGCGAAACTGGACTCGATGCGGGCCGCGTTCGTGGGCAAACACGTTCCTGAAGGCTCGTCCGCGCAGGTTCGCGCCCTTGCGGTACGATTTGCCCTTATCGGTATCGCGGGAGAGATGGCGCGAGGATACGGCATATTGCCGTGGCCCAAGGGCGAGGCGTTGCGCGCGGCCGGCGCGTGCTTCGCGGCATTGATCGCCGAACGCGGCGGGACGAGTTCCGGCGAGGACGCGGCCGGGCTGGCCAAGGTGCGGGCGTTTCTGGAAGCGCATGGCGAAAGCCGGTTCACGTCGCTGCTGGCGCCCGCCCCCGGCGCGGAACAGGTGGCGCCGGAGGCGGCGCGCACCATCAACCGGGTCGGTTGGCGTCGGCGCGTGCCAGATGGTGGCGGCGAGCGGTGGGAATATCTGATCTTCCCCGAGGCGTGGAAAGGCGAGGTGTGCAAGGGGCTGAACGCCAGGAATGTGGCCAATCTGCTGCACGCGCGCGGCCTGCTGCTGGGTGGCGACGAACGCCACCGCGCCGCCCTGGTGACAATCCCCGGCGAGGGCAAGCGGCGCCTCTACATCGTCTCGGGAGCTATTCTCGGTGGCAACGATGCCGAGTGACCGCGTCAGCGCCTTCCCGCACGGCGCGGTCGGCGGAACCCCTGGAACCCGCAACCCCTTACCCACGGGTTCCGACGGCGATAGGGCCGATACCCAACGAATCTGCCACTCCCTTTTGCATGGAACCCGTGGAACCCGTGGAACCCGCGAATTGGCCGATGCCGGACGCGATGGCGGAACGGCCATCCCTGTCCTGCCGCCCGCCACCCCTGAGCAAGCCGCCGACGAAACCGCCGACCGCGAAGCAATCGCCGATGAGGAACCGTTGCCGAGGCCGGGCACGCCCGAACGCGAGCGGCTCGATCGTCTGCAATCGGCGATGGTGGCCGGGGCTGCTGGCGGTATCGCGGCGCGACCTCCCACCACTGAACCCGAAACGGTGACGCGGTAACATGGGGAAACCGATGAAAAGTGACGCCGAACGGACGCCCGCCGCCGAACGAATGGCACGGCTCCGTCAGCGCCGTCGAAAGGGACTGCGCTCAATCACTGTGGCCATCCGAGAAACTGAGATCGACGCGCTGATCGCGCGCGGATTGCTTGCGTCCGAAATGCGAGAAAGCTCGGGAGCAATTGCCTATGCGGTCGGTCTACTGCTTGACGTGGTTTTCAGAAGTCCGCGACGGTGACGATAAAGCCGTCAGCATCTGTGCAAGGCTGGCGCCTTGGGCTAGTGGGGACTGCCTGCGTATCCCGTAGATAGCATCCTACGACTAGGCAGGCGTGATCTGAACCATTGGCAAGGCAATGATGAACAATGTCGTACCTCGGGGAAACGCCGATTACCTATCTGCGGGATCTAAACAACGACGGCTACATTGATGAAATCACGCTTTCATTAAATATATCTGACGATGAGCCTGTCCCCTCTATCTCTATATCATATGGTAGTGCCAGTGGATTTGTCGCTGGCCCCGTACTTAGTCCGCCATATGGCGTGAATTCAATTAGTTTTGCTGACCTAAATGGGAATGGAAATTTAGAAATAGTCTGCACGAGCAACTATTTTGACCAATTTCGATATATCACAGAATTTAACAATGCTTCGGTGACCATTTTTTATCCAAAAGATAGTCACTCATACTATGATCCATACATCATACCTGTTGGGAACGGCTCGAATTGGCCCGTCGGTGTCGCATTTAGCACGCCTAATTCCGCCGGAAACGAGAATATTGTTGTTCAGTTGAATGATGGAACTTCTACCGTCCTGTATAACGAAGGAGGCGGCAATTTTGCAGCATGCTTTGTTACGGGAACCATGATTGCTGTCCCGGGCGGCGCTCACCCAGTAGAGGCGTTGGTCGCTGGTGATCGCGTGGTGTGCCTGTTCGGCGGGACCGCACTCATCAAATGGATTGGGCACCGGGCGGTCAATTGCCGACGGCATCCCCATCCTAGGGACATCTTGCCGGTGCGGGTTGCGGCGGACGCATTCGGCCCCGGACTACCGCGCCGCAGTCTGGAATTGTCGCCAGATCACGCGGTGTTTGTGGATGACGTTTTGGTTCCCATTCGCTTCCTCCAGAACGGGCAGACTATTGCGCAAATCCAGGTGCCAAACGTCAGCTACTGGCACGTCGAACTCGACCGGCACGATGTGCTTTTCGCTGAGAATTTACCTTGCGAAAGCTTTCTCGACGTGGGCAACCGGGCTGCGTTTGAGAACGCCGGCAAGACGATCCACATGCACCCTGACTTTGCCGTGCGTGCCTGGGACGGGGATGCGTGCGCGCCGCTGGTCGTGGCCGGGCTTCAACTCGAACGGGTGCGCGCTCGGCTTAACGAACGCCTCCTGGCCGTGCCAGCACTCGAAGGCCGGTCCGTCAATCGAAGCCGTTGATTTGCGAGACCCGAGGGTCAGAGAAACGGGAATCGTCTCTCTGCTGAACGACCTCGGTTGGTGGACATAGGAAGCTCTGTTACGACGCGGGTGATAACGTGATGCGATTGGATCAGGCCGGACCGTGCACGATGTAGACAGTGCCAAGCTAACTCGGAAGCAGCGAATATTTGCAGAGACTTACATCGCTAACGGCCGGAATGCTGCCGCCGCTTACCGCGAAGCATATGATACGAAGGGATCGCCTCAGCGGGTAGCCGAGGACGCCCACGCGCTGGTGAGGCATCCCAAGATCGCCCCCATAGTCGCAGTCGCTGATGCGCAGGCAGCCGCTCGATTGTCGGCGGCGGCTGCGCGCAACGCGGTGACAAAGGAGCGTATCTCAGCCGAGTTGGCGAGCATCGCATTTGCAGCAGCGCCCGATCGCGTCTCGGTCAAGGACAAGCGGGCCGCGTTGATGGACCTCGCCAAACTGCACGGGCATTTTGTCGAGAGGCGCGAGACCCGGGTCGTGCGTTCGTGGGCCGACCTCACCGAAGATGAATTGTGCGCGCTTGCCGCAGGGGGTTAGGAGCCGGAGGAACCTTTGAAACTTGCAAGTTCCATGCACAACGCGGGTGATTGGAAGGCAGTCGGCGGCAACTAAACAGCCCATTGTTGCGCGTAACGCGCGAAGCCGTTACCATTTCGGTCATGTTCCACGTTTGGCGCGCACCGCTGCGCGCCGTAGTTGCTGACATTGAGGGGAAATCTCATGCCTCGCTTGGTCATCGCACTTTGCGCCGTCATACTCGCCGGCTGCTCCTCCTTCGAGGAGCGCGCCACGGCTAGCTGCGAGCGTCTCGGCTACGACCCGGGAACTGATTCTTTCGAAAATTGCATGAACCGCGCGGTGGCGGAGGACAACGCCAATCGCGCTGCCGGTGCGGCAATGCTAGGCGCCGGCACGCAACTGCTCGCTACGCCGCCGCGCCCCCTGATTTGCAACGGTAACCCGATGGCGAGCGGAACCATGCCGTCCTCGGTTGTCTGCTACTGAAGATCGTTCATCGATATCCGGCTCCACTCGAAACCGACCGTCCTTCGGCTCGAACGGGAGGCTGGCGTCACCGTTTGCATCGGGCCAACCCGGAGCGGTTGGACTGCGTCCCGTAGGCGCCGGCCCATTAAGCACGGCCGGTTGCCGAGGTTCGGAGGCGGCGGGATGCCTGCTGCCATGCACGACGCGGATGCCGCCCGGCCGACAGAAATCACAGGCGCAAGCAGGCTAGCGAAGGATAGCGCGAAACAGCGGTTGGATCGCCGTCCGGTCCTGGCCCACCCGGAACAGCCACGCCACTTCGTCCCGGCTGCGCGCCATCGAAAAGAGATTGCACAAGGTGCGGGCCAGCCCCTCAAGTCCACACCGAACCACCCAGTTCCGGCACTTTTTGCTACCTATGCGCTACCTAGGCTCTTTCGCTGCCTCACCTATTCGCCTCTAACTGCCTGAAAAAATTGGCGGACCCGACACGATTCGAACGTGCGACCTTCGCCTTCGGAGGGCGACGCTCTATCCAGCTGAGCTACGGGTCCATCTGCCGGCGTCCATGTAGCGCGAAGGGCGCGACAGGGGAAGGGTCCCTTTTCCCGGGCGCGGTTTTCGCCGAGTATCCGATATTGCACCGCAGCAAGAAGGATCGGCCGCATGAGCACCGCCAATACCCTGACCGCGACCGAGGCCGTGGCCCTGATGCGCGCCGGGACCTTGAGCGTGGAGGAGATGGCCCGCGCCTGTCTGGCGCGCGTGGCCGAACGCGACGGGGCCGTGCAGGCGTGGGCATATCTCGATCCCGATCATGTGATAGCGCAAGCCCGTGCACTGGATGCGGCGCCGGTCAAGGGGCCGCTGCATGGCGTGCCGGTGGGCGTGAAGGACATGATGTTCACCGCCGACATGCCGACCCAACAAGGCTCGCCGATCTACGAAGGGGCGTTTCCGAAGCTCGATGCCGCCCCGGTGATGTCGCTGCGCGCGGCTGGGGCGCTGATCTTCGGCAAGACGGTGACGACGGAGTTCGCCTCCACCATCGTCGGCGGCAAGGCGCGCAACGCGCACGATCCGGAGCGGACGCCGGGCGGTTCCTCCAGCGGCTCGGCGGCGGCGGTGGCGGACTATCAAGTGGCCATCGGCCTCGGCACGCAAACCGGCGGCTCGACGATGCGGCCGGCATCCTACAACGGCGTCATCGCCTACAAGCCGACCTGGAACGTGGTCAGCCGCGAGGGTCTGAAAGTTTATTCGCTGACCTGCGACACGCTGGGCATCTACGCCCGTTCCGTCGCCGACCTCGATCTCCTGGCAGACGTCTATCGGATTGAGGACGACATCAAGCCGCCGCCGTTCGCCATCGCCGGGGCGAAAATCGCGGTGTGCCGCTCGCCCGCATGGGGCAAGGCGGAACCGGCAACGCGGGACGCGCTGGCGCTGGGCGCGGCAATCCTGGCCGAAGCGGGGGCGGAGGTGACGGAGCTGGAACTGCCGTCGATGTTCGACGACATCTTGCAGCAGCATCACATCGTCCTGCGCCACGAAGGCCGCAGCGCGTTCCTCAACGACTACCTGATGCACGGCGCGCAGTTGAAGGACGAGTTCAAGGCGACGGTGGAAAACCGTGAGGGCATCACGCTGGCGCAGGTCCGGCACGCCTACGACATCGCCGCGCAATGCCGCATCGCGTTCGACGAGATCGCCGCCGGGTTCGATGCGGTGCTGACGCCGAGTGCCACGGGCGAGGCGCCGGTGGGGCTGGGATCGACCGGCGATCCGTCGTTCAACTCGATGTGGACGTTTTTGCACACGCCGGTGATCAACGTGCCCGGCTTCAAGGGGCCGGCCGGGATGCCGGTCGGCCTGTCGCTGACCAGCGCGCGCTACACGGACCGCAAGCTGATCACGGTGGCCGCCGTGGTGGCGGATCTGTTCAAGGCAAAGGGGAATTTTCCCCCGGCGTGAGGATCAGGCGAGGGCCGGCCAGCGGTCGGCCCACGGCGCGGCCGCTTCCAGCCGCTCCGCCAGGTCGAGCAACAGCGCCTCGGCGCCGAACCGCGCGACCAGGTGCAGGCCGATGGGGCGGCCGTCCGGGTGCGGCGGGGCGGGCAGGCTGATACCGGGATAGCCGGCGGCATTGACCCAGCCGCAGAACATGCCCTGCATCGTGGCGTTCGCGACTTCCGGGGGGTGCTCGGCTTCCACGGGCCACGCCGGGGCCGGGGCGGTCGGCATCGCCAGCACGTCGAACTCACCCCAGGCGGCCGAGAGGTTCGCGCGGAACAGCGCCAGCTTGTCCAGCGCCTCGGCATAGGCGGTGGCGGACACGCACAGGCCGCGTCCGACGATGGCGGCGATCGGGGTGGTGGTCTCGTCGCGCCAGCGGTCGGGGAAACGGGCGGCGACGCGGGCGGCACCGACGGAAGTCAGCACGGCCCACATGTCCTGGAGAAGCGGCAAATCGAACGGGGCCGCGCAGGACACGATGTCGCATCCGCTGTTGCCCAACGCGATCAAAGCTTTCGTCGCCGACTCCGTCACGGTCGGATCGGCTGACGCTGTGCCGATGGACGTAAACCAGCCGATGCGCGGCCGGGCGAGCGCAGGCGGCGGCGTCGGAAGACGGAGCGAGAACGGGTCGCGCGGGTCGGGGCCGGCGAGCACACCGTACAGCAGCCGGTGGTCGCGCACGGTGCGGGAGAAGGTGCCGATGGCCTGGAAATCCACCGCCATCGGCGGAAACCCGTAGCGGCGCGGAATGCGGCCGTTGGAGGGGCGAAGGCCGACGAGGCCGGTGTAGCCGGCCGGCATCCGCGTGGAGCCGCCGGCGTCCGTCCCGATGGCCAGCGGCACCATGCCGGCCGCCACCGCCGCGACCGCGCCGCCGCTCGACCCGCCAGGGGTCAGCGCCGGGTTCCACGGGTTGCGGGTGATGCCGGCGATGCGGCTTTCGGTGCGGCCGGACAGCGCAAACTCGGGCGTCGTCGTCTTGCCGACCAGCACCGCACCGGCCGCGCGCAGCCGCTCGACACAAATGTCGTCGCGGTCGGCGACATGGTCGCGGAACAACAGGCTCCCCCAGTTGGCCGGCAGGCCGGCGACGAACAGATTGTCCTTCACCGCCACCGGAATGCCGTCCAGCGGCCCGAGCCGTGCGCCGGCCGCTTGCCGGGCCGCCGAGGCTTTGGCCGCCTGCCGCGCGCCCTCCGCGTCCAGATGGGCGAAGGCGTTCAGCACCGGCTGCAAGCGCGCAATGCGCTCCAGATACATGTCCAGCAGCGCCACGGGCGACACGGCGCCGGAGGCCAGCAGCCCGCCGAGGGCGGTCGCGTCGCGGCGCCAAACATCCATCATTCGAAGATCGCGACGGCGCGGATGGGGCTGGCGGTGCCGCCGCGAATTTTCAGCGGGAAGCCGACGAAGCGGAACCGCCCGCGCCCGATCAGAGCGCCGAGATTGGCGAGGCATTCGATGTGCGTGATGCCGCGCTGGCCGCAGGCGATGTGCGCCTGAAAGTTCAACTCACCCTCCGGCGAGGGGCTGACCGCTTCGACGCCGAACATGCCGATGCCGTGGTCGGCCAGCCAATGCACCGATTCCAGCGCCAACCCCGGAAAATCATGCTCGAATTCCGGCTTGCCGAGCAGGCGTTCGTTGGTCGCCATCCAGATCAGCACCGTGTCCTTCGGGCGAATCTCCTGGCCCGACTTTTCCAGCGCCGCCTGCATTTCCGGCACCGTGATCGCGTGCTTCAGCGGCACATGCGACAGGTCCAGGCAGATGCCGGAGGTGTAAAAATTCTCCAGCGGCACCTGGTCGATGGAGGCGGCGTCCGGCGCCGGGTCGAAATGCACCGGGGCATCGACATGGGTGCCGGCGTGGTCGCTGAACGAGATCGACAGCGCCTTGGAGCTGAATGTCGTGTTGCCGGCAACGACTTTCTCGGAATGGTCGTTCCAGGTGGTGATGATCACCGGTGGGTGGCTGGGGTGCCGCTGGGTGCGGTGGAACAACTCGCGGCTGAGATCGACGAATTCCATCTGGCTCGCTCCGTCTATGTGACGCGATGGGTCGCAAGGCGGGTGCCAATGTTCATCCGGCCCGGCTGACTCGCCCCTCTAGCGGATACGCCGGGTCGTTGTAGCCGGGGGTGGAGGGATGGCCCGGCACCACCAGCCGGTCCACCAGCGCCTCGTCCTCGGGCGTAAATGTGTAGTCGAGCGCCGCGCGATAGTCGTCCCACTGCTCCATCGTGCGCGGCCCTGCGATGGCGCCCGTGACAAGCTGGTTGTTCAGCACCCAGGCGAAGGCGAATTGGCCCGGCGTGATGCCGCGCGCGCTTGCATGCTCGGCGAGCGTCTGCGCGATGTGCAGGCTTTCGGGGCGCCATTCGGTTTCCAGGATGCGCTTGTCCTGCCGCCCGGCCCGCGTCCCCTGCGGCGGCGGCACGTCCGGCCGGTACTTTCCGGTCAGCACGCCGCGCGCGAGCGGGCTGTAGGGGAAAACGCCCAGGCCCAGATGCGCGCAGGCCGGCAGATGCTCGACCTCCGGCATCCGGTTCAGCGCGTTGTAGTAGGGCTGGGAGATCACCGGCCGGTCGATCCCCGCCGTGTCGCACAGATGGCACAATTCGGCGACGCGCCAGGCGCGATGATTCGACACGCCGAAATAGCGGATGCGGCCGCTGCGCATCAGGTCGGCCATGGCATGCACGACCTCGCCAAGCGGGGTGCCGTGGTCCTCCTTGTGCAGATACAGGATGTCGATGGTCTCGACGCCCAATCGCTTGAGGCTGGCATCGACGGCGGTGAAGGCGTAGCGGCGCGACAGGCCGCGCGCGTTCGGGCCGGGGCCGGTGGGATTGGCCAATTTCGTCGCCAGCACCCACCAGTCGCGATGCGCGGCGATGGCCCGGCCGACGATGCGCTCGCTCTCGCCCTCGGTGTACACGTCCGCCGTGTCGATGAAATTCACCCCGCCGTCTCGGGCACGGTCCACCATGCGCGCGGCGTCGGCCTCGGTCGTGGCGCCGCCGAACATCATCGTGCCGAGGCACAGCGGCGAGACTTTGAGGCCGGACAGGCCAAGCGGGCGGTAGTCGATGGGACGGTTCATGGCGCCTGATCTCACGAATGGAGGCGCATGTTCGGACAATCCCGTCTCCGCCACCAGTCGCAACCGTGCGAGACGGCGACGCCAAGCCCAGCCGGATACGCTGGAACGCTCACCCCCGTTCCACCATCTGCTTTCTGCCGAATGGAGGAAAAAATCGAAATATGTTATTTTCTCCTTGCCCACCACGGGCCGGTCATACTAAGAACACACCGTGAACAACACCCCAAACCTTTCCCCGGCCGAGCGCCTCGGGATTTTGATCGAGTTTCTGATCCAGGCGCTGCTGGCGCGGGCCTGCTGGTGGCTGCCCAAGTGGCTGGTCGCG
>CAJCJG010000313.1 GCA_903970625.1 Solirubrobacterales bacterium 70-9
ATCGAAATCAGCACGGACCGGGATTGGCATGGCGAACCTCCTTCGTTCGCCATGGTGAATCACACGCACGGCGCGTCGCGGAAGTCCCTCCGAGTCACCCCTTCAGAGACCTGGTATTACGTGCTGTACGGCGATCAGCGTTTTCCCTCGCGTGACGAGCGACCGCGCACAACCGAACACAAGCCTGCCTACTATGTGGACTTGTGGTTGCGTGTCGTCGCAGAGTTGCTCAAATGCGAATGTGGATGGCCATAGGTTTGCGATGACGGGGACCAGGACGGCTGGCGCGACTCTGGAAAATACAGTCACGATATCGCCGGGTACCACAAACGAAGGAGCGTTTGTGGTGGGGATGGCACGGTGAGCGACGACGCAAAAATCGGCGATCTGGCGGCGCCGCCGGGGCCGCTCCCTCGTGCGGGCCGGTGTCGGCGTGTGCGCGGCGCCCTGCCGAGCCTGGTCGCCGCCATCCTCGCGGTTGTTCTTGTGGCCGGGATCTCGGTCGGCTGGAAGGACTGGGTGGGCAGCGCCGGCGCGCAATATACCGACGACGCCAACCTGCAAGCCGACCTGACGCCGCTGTCAGCCCAGGTCGCGGGCCGTGTTGCGTCCGTGGCCGTCGAGGATTTCGCCCGCGTCAAGGCCGGCCAGTTGCTGGTGCAGATCGAGGAGGCGCCGTTCCGCGCCCAGCTTGCGCAGGCGGCCGCCAATGTGCAGGCGGCTCATGCCGCGATCGAAAATCTCGGCGCACAGGAACTGCTGCAACAATCCAATATCGACGCCGCCCAGGCGCAATTGGAAGGCGTGCAATCCACCGAGACGCGCAACGATCTGGAGGCCAAACGCCAGCGCACCCTGCTCGCCAGCCGGTTCGCCGGCACCGAACAGGCGGTGGAGCAGGCGGATGCCGCCTACAAGCAGGCGCACGCGCAGGTGCAGTCCGCGACGGCGGCGCTGGAAGGTGCGCGGCGGCAACTGGACGTGCAGCGCACACAGGAAGCCTCGCTCGACGCGAGCCTGAAGGCCGCCGAGGCCGTGCGCGACGTGGCGGCCATCGATCTCGGCTACACCCACATCACGGCCCCCACCGACGGCATGGTCAGCCAGCGCCGCGTCTATCCCGGCCAGTATGTCGGTGTCGGCGGGCAGGTGATCACCGTGGTGCCGCTGTCGCACCTGTATGTCATCGCCAACTACCGCGAAACGCAGTTGACGCATCTGACCATCGGCCAGCCCGCGACGATCAAGGTGGACACGTTCGCGCACCCCATTTTGCGCGGCCATGTCGTCGGCTGGTCGCCGGCCACCGGCTCGCAATTCGCGCTGCTGCCGCCGGACAACGCGACCGGCAACTTCACCAAGGTCGTGCAGCGCATTCCGGTCAAAATCGCCATCGACGACGATGCCGGCCTCGGTGACCGACTGCGGCCGGGCATGTCGGTTGAGGCCACGGTCGATACCGCCGCCCAACCCGGGTCGGACACCGGATCGAACCCGTGAGCGGGGCGACGGTCCCCCTTGCCTCGGCCATCCATCACGACGCGGCGCCCGCCCCGCACAGCATCCGGCCTTTCATCGGCATCGCGGCGGTGTTGCTGGGGGCGTTAATCTCCACCCTGTTCACGCGCGTTACCAGCTTCGGCCTTGCCGACCTGCGCGGTGCCGTTCATGCCGGCTACGATGACGGCGCCTGGATCACCACGGCCACCACGGTCGGCCAGATGTGCGTGGGGCCGCTCGCCGCGTGGCTGGCACTGGTGTTCGGCACACGGCGCGTGTTGTTGGTCGCCAGCGTCATCTTCGCCCTCGTCTCGGCGCTGACGCCGTTCGCGCCGAACCTGCCCCTCCTGCTCGGCGCCGAGTTCGTGCTCGGCCTGACCTCCGGCTGCTACATCCCGCTGACCATCGCCTTCGTGCTGCAAAACCTGTCGCCGAAGCTGTGGCCGTATGGGATCGCGGCGTACGGGCTGAATCTGGAGCTGTCGCTGAACATCCCCGCCTCGTTGGAGGGCTGGTATATCGACCATCTCTCCTGGCACTGGATTTTCTGGCAGGGGACGGTGCTGGCGGTGCCGCTGATCGCCTGCAACTATTTCGGCATCCCGCGCACGCCGGTGAAGTGGGAGGCGCTGCGCGGCGCCGATTTCGCCGGTATGCTGTATCTGTCGGCCGGCTTCTCGCTGCTATATGCCGCCATCGACCAGGGCAATCGGCTGGATTGGCTGAACTCCGGCACGGTGAACGGCCTGCTGGCCGGTGGCGGGTTGCTGGTGGTCGCGTTCGTACTGCGCGAACTGACGGCCGAACGACCCTGGGTGAACTTGGGCTTCCTGCTCCAGCGCAACATCGCGCTGATGGTCACGATCCTGGTGATGTACCGGTTCGTGATTCTCTCGACGATCTACGTCATCCCGCAATACCTCACATCCGTGCAGAATTTCCGCTCGCTGCAAGTGGGCGACGTGCTGCTTTGGATCGCGGTGCCGCAATTCCTGATCGCGCCGGTGATCGCCACGATCCTGCGTTTTGTGGACCCGCGCTATGTGCTCGCGGTCGGCCTGTTCGCCATCGGCGTGGCGTGCATCCTCACCACCGGCCTCACGCCCGACTGGGCGTCGGACGATTTTTTGCCGTCGCAGATTTTGCAGGCGTTCGGGCAGTCGGCGGCGCTGATCGCCCTGGTGCTGTTCATGGTGCGGCATCTGAAGCCGGCCGACGCGCTGACCTTCGGTGTGCTGTTGCAAACGGCGCGCTTGTTCGGCGGCGAGATCGGCACCGGCTTCATGGCGACCTTCGTGCGCATCCGCGAGCAGATCGCCTCCTACCTCGTCGGCCTGCATGTGCAATCGGGCACCGGCGCTGCCACCACAAGGCTGGCGGAACTGACTCAGGGGATGCTGGCCCGCGCACCCTCCACCGAGGCGGCGCAGGGCCGCGCGGCGTCGCTGCTCGGCAGCACGGTGCGCGCGCAGGCAAACGTGCTGTCCTATATCGACGGTTTTACCATCGTGGCGCTGGCGGCTGCCGCGATGCTGGTCCTGACCGCGCTCCTGCGGCCGGCGCCGGCGGGTTAGCGGGTGTGGACC
>CAJCJG010000314.1 GCA_903970625.1 Solirubrobacterales bacterium 70-9
CCGCTGGTGTGCGCCGTGGCGGGATGCGAGCCTTGTGGGGCGCGGCTGGCGGGCGCGGCCGGTTTCTGGCCGATGATGTAGTCCATTGCGGGCGTCCTCGCCTGTCCTGCTTGCCATAGATGTTGCGATCCGTCGCGGCCACAAGCCATGAAACGCCGCGCCGGGCAAGCGGGGAGGGAGCACCCTTGCAACGGGCGGGTAGCACCCCAACGCGCGGCCCCGCGGCGGGCCGCTTCTAATATCTCCCGCCAAATCCGGGTGCGACACCGTCGTCGCGCGCGATTCCTGCCCCCGGGCGCTGTTTTTTGTTGCCCAGGAGGCGTCAGTTTTAGTAACCTAACGGCGTGAAAAACACCCCCATCCTCTCCCCGGCAGATCGGTTCAACGCCTTCCTGTTGATGCTGATCCAGGCCATTGTCGCCCAGTCCGGGGGAAAACTCCCGGCGCCGCTGGTCGCGATGATCGAGGCGCAGTTCCGGCGCATGGGCGAAGATTTCGCCCGCCTCGCCGCCAGCGTCGAAAAAGGCGAACGGCTCCCGAGCCGCAGGGAGCGCCGGACCGGAATTTCCCAAAATGTGGCCAAGAAACTCCCTCTCCCCCTGTGGGAGAGGGCAGGGGAGAGGGGTCGCCCCGCCCGGAAACCGGAGCGCCAAACACTCCTCACCCAATCCTCTCTCACAAGGCGAGATGGCCTGAAAGAGTCCACCGGCCCGCCCATTCCGCTTTCGGCCCCAAACAAGCCCGTGCCTTGGCACGCCCATATTGTTACGATATCATAACAATTAGCCGGCCGTTCTGCCCCTTGACAGATAGGTCGTGTCGCCCCCACCGTCCAAACAGAAGAAACCTATCTGATAGGTCGGATGTGCAGGGTGGCGGCGTCGTTGTGGCAGGGGCAGACCGGGCCGTGGCCGGCGGTCTGGTGGATCAAGTGATCGCGGCCCTGCGCGCCCATATCCGCGACCACCGGCTCGCCCCGGGCGATCCGTTGCCGGGCGAAAGCGCCTTCGCCCTGCAACGCGGCGTCTCCCGCGCCGTGGTGCGGGAAGCGTTCCGCTCCATGGCCACCCTGAAACTGATCGACATCGGCAACGGCCGCCGCCCCCGCGTCTCCGCCATCGACCGCAGCGTGCTCGGCATGGTCCTGGACCACGCGGCCCACACCGACCAGACCAGCATCCAGCAAATCCTCGACGTGCGGCGGACCATCGAATTGCGCACCGCCGCCCTGGCGGCGCTGCGGCGGGAGCCGGCGGAGGCCGCCGAGATCACGGCCCTGGCCGCCGCGATGCGCGCCGATATCGCGGACGCGGAAATGGTCATGGAGCACGACATCGCCTTCCACGCCGCCATCGCCGCCGCCTGCCGCAACAAACTGTTCGCGGTACTGGTCGGCGCGTTCGAGACCATCACCCGTCAGACCTGGCCCATCGGCTGGACCGTCCGTGGCAGCGACCACTCGCGCATGGCCAGCATCGAGGGCCACGAGGCCATCGCCGCCGGCATCGCCGCCGGCGACCCCCGCGCGGCCGAGGCGGCGATGGCGGAGCATTTCGATTCGACCGTCATGGCCCTTCTGGCCGCAGGCGTCACATGAAAATCACCGCCATCGAAACCATCCGCGCCGACGAATTCGCCAACCTGCTCTGGCTGAAGGTCCACACCGACGAGGGTATCTCCGGCCTCGGCGAGACGTTCTTTTTGCCCAAGACCGTCGAAGCCTATGTCCACGAAAGCGCGGCCCCCCGGCTGCTCGGCCG
Organism: Solirubrobacterales bacterium 70-9; assembly: GCA_903970625.1. Taxonomy (GTDB): domain Bacteria; phylum Pseudomonadota; class Alphaproteobacteria; order Acetobacterales; family Acetobacteraceae; genus CAJCJG01. The sequence goes on from CAJCJG010000314.1 coordinate 1,761, forward strand.
CGACCCGTTGCAGATCGACCGGATCGCCAAGGATTTGAACAATTATCTCGGGTTTCGCGCGGCGAGCGCGGAAATGCGCGGCAACTCGGCCATCGACATCGCGCTGTGGGATGTGTTCGGCAAATTCACGGGCCAGCCGATTGCCCAATTGCTCGGCGGCTTCTCCCGCAGCCGCATCCGCACCTACAACACCTGCGCCGGCAGCGGCTACATGCGCGCAGGCAATGCGCAGCGCAGCGACAACTGGGGCATCGGCGCCGCCCGCGACTACGACGACCTCGACGCCTTCCTGCACCGTGCCGACGAACTGGCCACCGATTTATTGTCGGAGGGCATCACGGCCATGAAAATCTGGCCGTTCGATCCGGCGGCCGAGCGCAACGAGGGCCAATATATCTCGCCCGACGAACTGCGCACCGCGCTCGAACCGTTCGAGAAAATCCGCCGCGCGGTCGGCGACCGCATGGACATCATGGTCGAATTCCACTCGCTCTGGCAGTTGCTGCCGGCGATGACCATTGCGAAGGCCCTCGCGCCGTACAACACCTTCTGGCATGAAGACCCCATTCGCATGGACAGTCTGGCCAGCCTGAAACGCTATGCGGAGGCGTCGGCCGCGCCGATCTGCGCCTCGGAAACGCTGGCGACTCGCTGGGCGTTTCGCGACCTGCTGGAAACCGGCGTGGCGGGCGTGATCATGCTCGACCTATCCTGGTGCGGCGGCATTTCCGAAGCGCGAAAAATCGGCGCGATGGCCGAGGCGTGGCACCTGCCCATCGCCCCGCACGACTGCACCGGGCCGGTGGTGCTATGCGCCTCCACCCACGTCTCGCTGAATGCGCCCAACGCCTTGGTGCAGGAAAGCGTGCGCGCCTACTACCGCACTTGGTATCGCGACATCGTGACGGCCGTTCCGGACGTGTCAGACGGCACTATCACCGTGCCGCCCGGCCCCGGCCTGGGGCTGGACTTGATGCCTGACCTAGACAAGCGTTTCACCGTGACGACGCGCATCTCGAAACTCGAATGAGCGCGCACGGCGACTCACTATCACCCAAGGGAGAAAACGGAATGAAAAAACACCTGCTCGCCGCCAGCGCCATCGCCCTCGCATTGGGCCTGACCGCACCGGCCAAAGCCGACGGGCTGAACATCGTGTTCACCCATCACTCCTCGCCATCGAACCCGTTCTGGCAAGCGGTCAAGAAGGGGTTCGACGATGCCTGCACCAAGATCCAGGCGAATTGCCAGATGATCTTCAACCAGGACGAAGGCAGCATCGAGCAGCAGGTCGCCAACATGCAGACCGCGCTGGCGCGCAAGCCCGATGCGCTGATCACAGCCCTTGCCGACAACAAGGCGTTCGTCAATGTGCTGACCGAAGCGCGCAAGGCCGGCGTGATCGTGATCGCCTCCAACGTTGATGCGACCGAGGGGCCGGAACTGGCACTGCGGCAGGCTTTCATCGGCCAGAATTTCATCCCGGCCGGCGCCAGCCTGAGCCGGACGCTGGCAAAACAGTTTCCGAAGGAGGGCGACATCCGTGTGCTGGTCGGTGTCAGCTCCCCAGGCCAGAACTGGTCCGAGCAGCGGGCGCTCGGCATCATGAACGGCCTCGACGAGTGGAAGAAGGCCAACCCCGACCGCAAGATCGTCGTCGAGCGGATCGATTCCGGCACCGACGGCGCCATCACCGCCGACCGAGTCGGCGCCTACATCTCGGCCCACCCAGACACGACGGCATATTTCGACACCGGCTTGTGGCACTCGGCCGTCGCGAAAGTCCTGAAGGACCGCAACATCGCGCCGGGCAAGATCCTGATGGGCGGCTTCGACATCGTGACGCAGGTACTGCAACAGATGAAGGCCGGCTACATCCAGGTGGAAATCGACCAGCAGCCGTACGAGCAGGGGTTCTTGCCGGTGATGGAAGTCTATCTCGCCAAGAAAGTCGGGCTGGCACCGGCCAGCGTGGACAGCGGCGAGGCGGTCATAACGCCCGATCAGGTAGATTCGATCATGACGCTCGCCAAGCAAGGCATGCGCTGACGCGAACGCTGGCCGGCGGAGCGACCGCTCCGCCGGCCGCCGCACCATCGTGACTCTGGGGGCGTGGTGAGAAATCTTTTTCGAATCTATCTGGAAAAACCGGAACTGGCCGGCATCGCGCTGCTGGTGATCCTGACTGGCATTTTCGAGGTGCGGTCCAACGGCGTCTTTCTCGGCGCAGACAATGTGCGCGGCATTCTGGGGCTGCTGCCGGAAGTCGGCCTCGTCTCCATCGGCGTCACCGTGCTGATGATTTGCGGCGAGTTCGATCTGTCGGTCGGCTCGGTGTTTGCGCTGACGCCGATGCTGGCGGCGGTGCTGATGGAACGCGACATGCCGTTCCTGCCGGCGGTGCTGATCGGCCTTGCGGTGGCCGCGGGCATCGGCTTCATCAACGGAGTCATCACGCTGCGCTTCGGCATCCCGAGCTTCATCACCACGCTGGGCATGCTGTTCATGGCGCGTTCGATGACAGTGGTCATCTCCGGTGGCTTTCCGCCGGTGCTGCCGGACGAGTTGCCGACATGGCTGTTCACGCAGTTCATCGGGCCGGGTGGCCTGATCCGCGTCTCGTTCATTTGGTTCGTCGCCATCGCGTTGCTGGTCTCGGCCATGCTGTCGCTGACCAATTTCGGCAACTGGCTGAAATCCACCGGCGGCTTCCTTGAAGCGGCGTCCTCGCTCGGCATCCCCGTCAATCGCGTCAAAATCATCTGCTTCATGCTGTCCTCGGTGCTCGCGGGATTCGGCGGGCTGATCGAGGTGCTACGCCTCGGCTCGCCGCTGCCCTCGATCGGCGAGGGGCTGGAGTTGCAGGCTGTCGCCGCCGCCGTGATCGGCGGCACGGCACTGAACGGCGGCATCGGCACCGTGCTCGGCGCCGTCGTCGGCTCGCTGCTGATCAGGGTCATCGACAACGGGCTGGTGCTCACGCAGGTCGATTCCAACTGGTTCAAATTCGCCGTCGGCGCGCTGACAATCTTCGCCGTCGTCGCCAACGCGAGGTTGCGGCGCGCGGCGCGCGGCATCCGCATCGAGACACGCGCATGACCCCAATCATCGAATGCCGAGGCGTGCAGAAATGGTACGCCGGCGTCCACGCGCTGAAGAACATCAACCTCGCAGTGCAGCGCGGCGAAGTCGTGGGCCTCGTCGGCGACAACGGCGCCGGCAAATCGACGCTTATCAAGATCCTGTCCGGCGTGCATCAACCGGAAGCCGGGGCGGTGCTGATCGAGGGCCGGCCGGTGGTGTTGCGCAGCCCGAAGGTCGCGATGCGGCTCGGCATCGAGACCATCTATCAGACCAACTCGATGGTTCCGACCATGTCAATCGCGCGCAACCTGTTCCTGGGCCGGGAACCGATCAGCCTCGGCATCGGCGGCATCGGCCTGCTGGATCAGGCGCGGATGCGGCGGGAAAGTGTGCAGGCCATCGCGGATGTGGACCTGCATCTGCGATCGCCCGATGCGCTGGTGGGCGAATTATCCGGCGGCCAGCGCCAGGGCGTGGCCATCGCGCGCGCGATGCATTTCAAATCCAAGGTTCTGGTCCTGGACGAGCCGACCAATCATCTCTCGGTCAAGGAGACCAACAAGGTGCTCGGCTTCATCCGGGGCCTGAAGCCGCAGGGTGTGACGGGCATCTTCATCAGCCACAACATCCATCACGTCTTCGAGTGCTGCGACCGCATCGTGGCCATGGCGCGCGGCGAGATCGTGTTCGACAGCCCCGTGGGCGGCACCAACATCGACCATATCCACGACCTGCTGTAGCCGAGTTAGGCCGCCGCCGCCATCGCGTCGGTTCGCTGCGCCGGCCGGCGATCTTCGAGCAACCGCACTTCGCGGACGGGCCAGCTCGCCAGCACGGGGGCGCCGATGTCAATGGGATCGACGAAGTAATCTTCGTCCAGCACGTTGGCGACGAATTCTTCGCCGTCGCCCACGTCGATGGTCATCTTCACGTAGGAACCTTGGTTCTCGATGGCATGCACCTCGCCCGCGAAGGCGTTGATCATGTCCTTCGGCGACAGCGCCGGGTCGCGCCGCCGCACCGCTACCCGGTCCCGCCGCAACGATCCGAAAATCTGCTCGCCGACCGCAACCTGCGCACCGTTCAGCGGCACTTCGATGCGGGCGCCGGTACCGGTGACGGCAATCGCCGACCCGCCGGCGATGCGCTCGACCGCACCCGACAACACGTTTTGCCCGCCGATGAAGCGGGTGACGTAGGCGTTGCGCGGATTGAGGAAGATGTCGCGGGCGCTCGCCGCCTGTTCGATCTTGCCCTGCGCCATGACCACGACGGTATCGGCCACCGCAATCGCTTCAAGCTGCGTGTGCGTGACGTGAATGAAAGTAATGCCGAGTTCGCGCTGCACGCGCCGCAACTCGCCGCGCATTTGCAAGCGCAGATACTCGTCCAGCGCCGACAGCGGCTCGTCCAGCAGCAGCACGCGCGGATTGGTGATCAGCGCGCGCGCCAGCGCCACACGTTGCTGCTGCCCCCCAGAGAGTTGCGCCGGCAGGCGGTTGGCGAACGCCTCCAAATGCACTTTTTGCAGCAATTCGCGCGCCTTGGCGTGGCGGTCTGCCTTCGACGCGCCGCGCATCTTCAGCGCGAAGGCAACGTTGTCCAGCACGCTGCGATGCGGAAACAGCGCATAGCTTTGGAACATCATCGCCGTGCCGCGCTCGACCGGCTGCAAATTGGTCATGTTGCGGCCGCCGATCAGAATGTCGCCTTCGGTCGGCACTTCGTGGCCCGCGATCATGCGCAGGATCGTCGTCTTGCCGCACCCGCTGGGGCCAAGCAGGCAGCAATAGGAGCCGTGGTCGATGCGTAGATCCAGCCTGTCCACCGCCGGCATCGCGCCGGCGTGGTAGGTCTTCGTGACGGAGACAACTTCGATGCTGCCGTTGCCGGTGGGTGCGGACACTTTAGCGCCTCCATCCATGGTCAGTGCGATGTAACGTTGCGGCCACGGCGCCGTTGGATCAATGCAATCGAGCCCAATGCCGTCCCGATCACGACGAACGAAATGATGGTTGTCACCGTGCCGACGGCGAACAACGCAGGCGAGGTAACGTTCGTGGTCATCGCCCAGATTTCCAGCGGCAACGTGTTCTCGCTGCCCGCCGTCAGCACCGTGCGCGCAAATTCATCGTACGACAGCGTGAAGCCGAACAGCGCCACGCCGATAATGCCGGGCAGCAGGATCGGCAGTGTTACCTCGCGCGTCCGCTGCCACGCCGTCGCTCCCAGATCGCGTGCGGCCTCTTCGTACGATCGATTGAACCGGCCGATGACAGCGAACATCACCAGCAAGCCGAACGGCAGCGTCCAGGTCAACTGCGCGCCGAGGCCCGAGATCAGCCAGTCGGTTTGCAGTCCCAGCAACTGGAATCCCAGCGAAATGCCAAGCCCCACAAAGATGCCCGGCATCACCAGGCTTGCAATGACGAGGTAGAAGATGATCGCGGCGCCGGGAAAGCGACGGCGGAAGCCGAGGCCCGCCGCGACGCAGATCGCCACCGTCAGCACGGCGGCGACGAACGCGAGCAGCATCGAGCGCTGGAAGCTCCCGGCGATGTCGCCGCTGCGCCCGGGCTCGACCAGTTCGTGGAACCACTGCGTCGAGACGCCGTTCATCGGGAAGGTCAGACCGCCATTCGGCCCTTGGAACGACAGGATGTAGATCACCGTCATCGGGCCATAGAGAAAGATCACGAACAAGATGAACACGGCGGCCAACACGTAGAACGTCCACGGGCGGTTGCCGGAGGCGGTGGTTTGCATCGCTAAAGTTCCCTCAGGACGCAAGCTCTTTGCGGACATCGACGACGCGCAGGATGCCCGCGACCATCAGCACAACGACGATCACCAGGATCACCGCGCTCGCGGCGGCCGGTGGGTATTGTAGTTGTTGGATTTCATTGGATAGCGCCGAGACCACGGACGCGCTCTGGCCGCCGCTCATCACCTTGACCACGAAAAAGTCACCCATCACCTGCGTCACGACGAAGATCGAACCCAGCGCAATCCCCGATTTGGACAGAGGCAACACGATCTCCCGCATGATCGCGATGCGCGACGCGCCCGCGTCCTTTGCGGCCTCGATCAGCCGCGTGTCGATGCGCGCCATCGAGTTGAAGATAGGAACCACCATGAACAGCGTAAACAGATGCACGTAGGCGACGATGACGGCAAAGTCGGAAAATAGCAGGAACTCCAGCGGCTGCGACGTGACATGCGCGTTCATCAGCACTTGGTTGAAGATACCGTTGCGGCCAAGGAAAGGAATCCACGAGATCATGCGGATGATGTTGGACGTCCAAAACGGCACCGAGCAAAGCAGGAACAGCCCGATCTTAATCAGCAGACTTTGGACATGGAACACCAGGAAGTACGCGACGGTGAAGCCGATCACGAACGTGATCGCCCACACGATGACCGCGAATTTTATCGAGCTGATATACAGCCGCAGCGTCGTGTCGTCGGTAAACAGGTCCTGGTAGTTGTCCAGGATGAAGGTCGGCACCACCGTCATGTGGTCATAGTCGAAGAAGCTCGCCGCGATCACGACCAGCACCGGCAGACCGAAGAACACGATCAGGATCAATGCCAGCGGCCCGACCTGGAGCCACGAAATCACGGCGGGAGACAGCTTCATGGTCTGCGTTTGCTCGTCATTGTCGATGGAAAGCGGCGGGGCAAGCCGCCCC